>NZ_JBIUAW010000002.1:349946-722090 GCF_044593195.1 Streptomyces sp. NPDC052396 | reverse complement strand
CCAGATCCGATTTCTCGTTTCCGGCCCCCTGTCGGAGCGGGGTTTCTCGCCTTTCCGCTTTCGCTTTCCGGCGATTCCGACTTTATCAGATTCGATCGAGTCGGATTTTCCATCCGCTTCCGGAGCCCTTGGGCGCTCGAAGCGCTACAGGGTTCCCGTCGCGGTGGAGCCGTAAACGTACTGGACGGCCACGCCCGGATGCAAATCGAAGCCGGGGCGGCCGTCCAGCCGCTGACGCTACGTCAGACCTCGACCACCACAGGGAGGATCATCGGGCGCCGGCGGTAGCTGTCGGACACCCACTTGCCCACCGAGCGGCGGACCAGCTGCTGGAGCTGGTGCGGCTCCGCGATGCCGTCGGCGGCGGCCCTGGCGATCGCCTCCTCGATCTTGGGCATCACGGCCGAGAAGGCCGCGTCCTCGATACCCGAGCCGCGGGCCTGGATCTGCGGGCCGCTGACCAGCTTGCCGGTGGTGCTGTCCACCACCACGAAGACCGAGATGATGCCCTCGTCGCCGAGGATCCGGCGGTCCTTGAGGGAAGCCTCGGTCACATCGCCCACCGACAGGCCGTCCACATAGACATAGCCCGCCTGGACCTTGCCGACGATCCTGGCCTTGCCGTTCACCAGGTCCACCACCACGCCGTCCTCGGCGATGACGATGTGGTCCTTGGGGATGCCGGTGAGGGCACCCAGCTCGGCGTTGGCGCGCAGATGGCGCCATTCGCCGTGCACCGGCATCAGGTTGCGCGGCTTGCAGATGTTGTAGAAGTACAGCAGCTCACCGGCCGAGGCATGGCCGGAGACATGCACCCGGGCGTTGCCCTTGTGCACCACATTGGCGCCCCAGCGGGTCAGCCCGTTGATCACGCGGTAGACGGCGTTCTCATTGCCCGGGATCAGGGAGGACGCCAGGATCACCGTGTCGCCCTGGACGATGCGGATCTGGTGGTCCCGGTTGGCCATGCGTGACAGCGCGGCCATCGGCTCACCCTGGGAGCCGGTGCAGACCAGCACCACCTCTTCGTCCGGCAGGTCGTCCAGCGCCCGTACATCCACCACCAGGCCGGCCGGAACCCGCAGGTAGCCCAGGTCCCGGGCGATGCCCATGTTGCGGACCATGGAGCGGCCGACGAAGGCGACCCGGCGGCCGTACTCGTGCGCGGCGTCCAGGATCTGCTGGATGCGGTGCACATGGCTGGCGAAGCTGGCCACGATGATGCGCTTCTGCGCACCGGCGAAGACCGTCCGCAGCACATTGGAGATGTCCCGCTCCGGGGGGACGAAGCCGGGGACCTCGGCGTTGGTGGAGTCCACCAGCAGCAGGTCGATGCCCTCCTCACCGAGCCGGGCGAAGGCCGGCAGGTCGGTGAGCCGGCGGTCCAGCGGGAGCTGGTCCATCTTGAAGTCGCCGGTGTGCACCACCATGCCGGCCGGCGTACGGATGGCGACGGCCAGCGCGTCCGGGATGGAGTGGTTGACCGCCACGAACTCCAGGTCGAAGGACCCGACCCGCTCCCGGTGGCCCTCGGCGACCTCCAGGGTGTACGGGCGGATGCGGTGCTCCTGGAGCTTGGCCTCGATCAGGGCCAGGGTCAGCTTGGAGCCGATCAGCGGGATGTCCGGCTTCTCGCGGAGCAGGAACGGCACACCGCCGATGTGGTCCTCGTGACCGTGGGTGAGCACAATGCCCACCACATCGTCGAGCCGGTCACGGATCACCGTGAAGTCCGGCAGGATCAGGTCGACTCCGGGCTGCTCCTCCTCGGGGAAGAGCACTCCGCAGTCGACGATCAGCAGACGGCCGTCGTACTCGAAGACCGTCATATTGCGGCCGATCTCGCCCAGGCCGCCGAGCGGGGTGACACGCAGGCCGCCCTCGGGGAGCTGCGGCGGAGGACCGAGTTCAGGATGCGGGTGGCTCAAAAGACTCTCCTCACCACACACGCCACATGTCCCCAGGACACATGGCGCGCATGACATTCGTGCACTTGCAGTTGTTCGGTGTTCAGTTGTTTTTCCGTCCTTGTCGGCGGTGCCGGCCGGCACCGCCGGTGTTCAGTTGTGAAGTCCTTGGCTCGTCAACCGCCGCGTCTGCCGCCTGGCGGTCCCGCTACTGGAGATGTACCCCGCCGGCGGCCAGATCGCGCTTGAGCTGCTCGGTGCCCGCGGCGTCCAGCTCGGTCTGGGGCAGCCGCACCGGCCCGGCGGGCAGCCCCTGCAAGGCGAGGGCGCGCTTGGTGGTGATCACGCCCTGGGTGCGGAAGACACCGGTGAAGACCGGGAGCAGACTCTGGTGGATGGCCGTCGCCTTGCCGGTGTCGCCGGAGAGGTAGGCGTCCAGCAGGGCGCGCAGTTCCGGGGCCACGAAGTGGCCGACCACCGAGACAAAACCGACGGCGCCCACCGACAGCAGCGGCAGATTGAGCATGTCATCGCCGGAGTACCAGGCCAGGCCGCTGCGGGCGATGCCCCAGCTGGCGGCGGACAGGTCGCCCTTGGCGTCCTTGTTGGCCACGATCCGCGGGTGCTCGGCAAGTCGGACGATGGTCTCGGTCTCCAGGGCCACCCCGCTGCGGCCGGGGATGTCATAGAGCATCACCGGCAGGCCGGTGGCGTCGGCTACCGCGGTGAAGTGCCGGTACAGGCCCTCCTGCGGAGGCTTGTTGTAGTAGGGGGTGACCACCAGCAGGCCGTGCGCACCGGCCTTCTCGGCCTCGCGGGCCAGCTCGGTGCTGTGCCGGGTGTCATTGGTGCCGGCTCCGGCGATCACCTTGGCACGGTCGCCCACCGCCTCCACGACCGCGCGCACCAGCCGGGCCTTCTCCGCGTCGCTGGTGGTCGGTGACTCACCGGTGGTGCCATTGACGATCAGGCCGTCGTTGCCTGCGTCCACCAGGTGTGCGGCGAGTCGCTGAGCGCCGTCGAGGTCGAGGGAGCCGTCCTCGGTGAAGGGCGTGACCATGGCGGTCAGCACCCGCCCGAAGGGGGTGTGCGGTGTGGAGATCGGAGCCATAGGGGCCACGCTACTCGTTGCTCACCGTGAGGTACTCCGTCGGGGAGTACCAAAGGGGATCCCGGCACTGCCTGCTCGGGGGTTCAAACAGTGCCGGGTCCGTTTATTCAGCCTAAATGAAGACATCGAAATCCCGCAATTCGGACAAAGGCCCCCGTACTCCACTGGCTGCGGGGAGCCTGCCGGTTACGGAGCGACGCGGCCGTTCTTGTTGAAGGCGGCGTAGGTGAGCGGCATCAGCCCGGCCCAGGCCGCCTCCATCTTCTCGCCCACCATCTCGATCTCCCGCTGCGGGAAGGACGGCACCGCGGCCTGCTCATGCTGGGTGCGCAGGCCCAGGAAGTGCATCAGCGAGCGGGCGTTGCAGGTGGCGTACATCGAGGAGTAGAGGCCCACCGGCAGCACCGAGCGCGCCACCTCACGGGCCACACCGGCGGCCAGCATCTCCTGGTACGCCTCGTAGGCGTCCCGGTAGGAGCTCTCCATCACCCGGCCGGTGAGCTCGTGCTGGGCCTTGCTGCCCTCGACGAAGACGTACTTGCCGGGGCGGCCCTCCTGGACCAGCTTGCGGGACTCGTCCGGGACGTAGAAGACCGGCTGCAGCTCCCGGTAGCGGCCCGACTCCTCGTTGTAGGACCAGCCCACCCGGTGCCGCATGAACTCACGGAAGACAAAGATCGGGGCGCTGATGAAGAAGGTCATCGAGTTGTGCTCGAAGGGGCTGCCGTGGCGGTCGCGCATCAGGTAGTTGATCAGGCCCTTGGACCGCTCCGGGTCCTTGGTGATCTCCTCCAGGGACTGCTCACCGGCCGTGGAGACGCGAGCCGCCCACAGCACATCGCTGTCGGCCGCGCTGTGCTTGACCAGCTCGACGGTCACATCACTGCGGAACGTCGGCTTGGCCTCGGGGGCTTCCTTGGCGTCTTCGGTGGTGCGGTCGGTCACCGGCGGGTCCTTCCATCGCATTGCTCGGGCGGCGCCAAGCCTACGGGCCGCCACTGACACCCGGCCCGCCCACCACGCCCCGGGCGGCCGCCGGGGCACGGCGGTTGAGATTTTTCACAGCAGTTCGGCGAAAACGGGCACCAGAGGTGCTTCCCAGTCGTCCCTCTGTGTGACAGCCCACTTTCGAGGTTCCTAGGAGAGCTTCAATGTTCCGCCGGCGAGAGCCCGTGACCCCCACGGGAGAGCCCGTACCATTCGCCTTCGTAGCCGACGCAGAGCGCTATCGCAGCAACGTCACTCCGCCGCCCCGAGAACGCGCCAGCCGGTCACAGATCGCCGGCCGGGTGCTGGTGGGGCTGACGGTCACCGCGGGGCTGGTGGGAGCGCTGCTGTTCGGCACTCCGGCGCTGGATACGAGTTCGGCGCAGAACACCCAGAACTCGCAGGCCTCCCAAGGCCGTTGAGTAGCCCAAAGGCCCGGTCACCCTGGGGTGACCGGGCCTTTTGGCATCTCCTGCGGCTACAGCGCGCCGGCACGCACCGGCTTCCCGTCGTGCAGGGCGATCGCCCGCTGCATGGCCTTACGGGCCCGCGGGGTGTCCCGGGCGTCGTGGTAGGCCACGGCCAGCCGGAACCAGGAGCGCCAGTCCTCGGGGGCGTCCAGCGCCTCGGCCCGGCGCCGGGCGAAGACCTCGTCCGCCGAGTCCCGGTCGATACGGCCGCCGGGGGTGCGCACCAGCTCGTCCACCGGCAGGCCGCCCTCCCCCTCCAGCTCCGTGGCCAGGCGGTTGGCGTCCCGGGCGAACTTGGTGGTCTGGTACAGGAACCAGGCGCCGATGAACGGCAGGATCAGCACCGCCGCCCCGAAGGCGACGGTGATGGCGGTGCCCTGCTGGATGAGCATCACCCCACGGCTGCCGACCAGGACGAAGTAGACGACCAGCACGGCCGCCAGGGCGAAATAGACGATCTTCGCGCGCATGTCAGCTCAGTCCAGATCCAGGAAGTGTTCCAGCCCGAAGGTCAGGCCGGGGGTGCTGACCACGCGCCGCGCGCCCAGCAGAATGCCGGGCATAAAGCAGCTGTGGTGCAGCGAGTCATGCCGGATGGTCAGCGTCTCGCCGGCGTCACCGAAGAGCACCTCCTGGTGGGCCAGCAGCCCGCGCAGCCGCACCGCGTGCACCGGCACCCCGTCGACGTCCGCGCCGCGGGCGCCGTCCAGGGCCGTGGTGGTGGCGTCCGGCTGGGGGGCGCAGCCCGCCTCCCGCCGCGCCGCCGCGATCAGCTGCGCGGTGCGGGTGGCGGTGCCCGAGGGTGCGTCGGCCTTGTTGGGATGGTGCAGCTCCACCACCTCGACGGACTCGAAGAAGCGGGCCGCCTGCCGGGCGAAGGTCATGGTCAGCACCGCGCCGATGGAGAAGTTGGGCGCGATCAGCACCCCGGTGGACGGCGAGGCGTCCAGCCAGGAGGCCAGCCGCGCCAGGCGCTCCTCGTTCCAGCCGGTGGTGCCGACCACCGCGTGGATGCCGTTGGCCACGCAGAACTCCAGGTTCTCCATGACCGAGTCGGGGTGGGTCAGCTCGACGGCGACCTGGGCACCGGCCCCGGTCAGCGCCTCCAGCTTGTCGCCCCGGCCCAGCGCGGCCACCAGCTCCAGGTCCTCGGCGGCCTCCACGGCCCGTACGGCCTCGGAGCCGATCCGGCCCTTGGCGCCGATGACCGCCACGCGCAGCTTGCTCATCGTCCCTGCTTCCTTCACCGATGCACCCGAGTGGATGACACCTGGGTCAATTAAGACACGGCCTCGTGCAGACGGGCGGCCTGCCTGTCCTTCAGCGGGCCGATGACCGACAGCGAAGGACGCTGTCCCAGTACATCGCGGGCCACCGCGCGGACCTCGTCCGGGGTGACGGCCGAGATGCGGGCCAGCATGTCGTCCACCGACATCTGCTCGCCCCAGCACAGCTCGCTCTTGCCGATGCGGTTCATCAGCGCGCCGGTGTCCTCCAGGCCCAGCACGGTGGAACCGGCCAACTGCCCGACGGCACGGGTGAGTTCCTCGTCCGAGAGGCCCTCGGTGGCGACCTTGTCCAGCTCGTCCCGGCAGATCTTCAGCACATCGTGCACCTGGCTGGGACGGCAGCCGGCGTAGACGCCGAACAGGCCGCAGTCGGCGAAGCCCGAGGTGTAGGAGTAGACCGAGTAGGCCAGTCCGCGCTTCTCCCGCACCTCCTGGAACAGCCGGGAGCTCATCCCGCCGCCCAGCGCGGTGTTGAGCACGCTGAGCGCCCAGCGACGCTCGTCGGTACGGGCCAGGCCCGGCATGCCGAGCACCACATGGGCCTGCTCGGTCTTGCGGCCCAGCAGCTCCACCCGGCCGGCGGTGCGGATGGTCCGGGCACCGGAGCGCGGGCCCGCCGGGACCGCGTCCGTGCGGCCGAGCACCCCGGCCTTCTCGAAGGCGGCCCGCACCTGGCGGACCACCTTGGCGTGGTCGACATTGCCCGCGGCGGCCACCACCAGATGGGTGGGGTCGTAGTGCTTCTTGTAGAAGCGGGCGATCCGGTCGCGGGTGAGCGCGTTGATGGTGTCGACGGTGCCCAGCACCGGGCGGCCGAGGGGGGTGTCGCCCAGCATGGTGTGCGCGAACAGGTCGTGCACACAGTCGCCGGGGTCGTCCTCGGTCATGGCGATCTCTTCCAGGATCACCCCGCGCTCCGCGTCCACGTCCGCGGCCTCGATCAGCGAGCCGGTGAGCATGTCACAGACCACGTCGATGGCCAGCGGCAGGTCCGTGTCGAGCACCCGCGCGTAGTAGCAGGTGTACTCCTTGGCCGTGAAGGCGTTCATCTCGCCGCCCACCGCGTCGATGGCGGCCGAGATGTCCAGGGCGCTGCGCTTGCGGGTGCCCTTGAAGAGCAGGTGTTCCAGGTAGTGGGTGGCGCCGTTGAGCGCCGGGGTCTCGTCGCGCGAGCCCACGCCCGCCCAGATGCCGAAGGTCGCGGAGCGCACCGACGGCAGGGTCTCGGTGACCACGCGCAGGCCGCCGGGCAGGGTGGTGCGCCGCACCGTGCCGATGCCGTTGGCGCCCTTGAGAAGCGTTTGGGTACGGGCGACGGCCCGCCCCTCCGAAGAGGTGCGGGCCGTCTTCCGTGTACTACGGGACGTCACTTGTCGGACTCGTCCTTGTTCTCAGCGTTGTCGTCGTCACCCTCGATGACCGGGATCAGCGAGAGCTTGCCGCGCTGGTCGATCTCGGCGATCTCGACCTGGACCTTGGAGCCGACCGCCAGCACGTCCTCCACGTTCTCCACGCGCTTGCCACCGGCGAGCTTGCGGATCTGCGAGATGTGCAGCAGGCCGTCCTTGCCCGGCAGCAGGGAGACGAACGCACCGAAGGTGGTGGTCTTGACGACCGTGCCCAGGTAGCGCTCGCCGACCTCCGGCATCGTCGGGTTGGCGATGCCGTTGATGGTGGTGCGGGCGGCCTCGGCGGACGGACCGTCGGCGGCGCCGATGTAGATGGTGCCGTCGTCCTCGATGGTGATCTCGGCGCCGGTGTCCTCCTGGATCTGGTTGATCATCTTGCCCTTGGGGCCGATGACCTCACCGATCTTGTCCACCGGGATCTTGACGGTGATGATCCGCGGGGCGTGCGGGGACATCTCGTCCGGCCGGTCGATGGCCTCCATCATCACATCGAGGATGTGCAGACGGGCGTCGCGGGCCTGCTTCAGGGCCGCGGCCAGCACGGAGGCCGGGATGCCGTCCAGCTTGGTGTCCAGCTGCAGGGCGGTCACGAACTCCTTGGTGCCGGCGACCTTGAAGTCCATGTCACCGAAGGCGTCCTCGGCACCGAGGATGTCGGTGAGGGTGACGTAGTGGGTCTCGCCGTCGATCTCCTGGGAGATCAGGCCCATGGCGATACCGGCGACCGGGGCCTTCAGCGGCACACCGGCGTTCAGCAGCGACATGGTGGAGGCGCAGACCGAGCCCATCGAGGTGGAGCCGTTGGAGCCCAGCGCCTCGGAGACCTGGCGGATGGCGTACGGGAACTCCTCGCGGGTCGGCAGCACCGGCACCAGGGCGCGCTCGGCCAGGGCGCCATGGCCGATCTCGCGGCGCTTGGGGGAGCCGACGCGGCCCGTCTCACCGGTGGAGTACGGCGGGAAGTTGTAGTTGTGCATGTAACGCTTGCGCGTCACCGGCGACAGGGTGTCCAGCTGCTGCTCCATGCGGAGCATGTTCAGCGTGGTGACGCCCAGGATCTGGGTCTCGCCGCGCTCGAACAGGGCCGAACCGTGCACCCGCGGGATGGCCTCGACCTCGGCGGCCAGCGTACGGATGTCCGTGACGCCGCGGCCGTCGATGCGCTTCTTCTCCTTGATGACGCGCTCACGGACCAGGTTCTTGGTCAGCGTGCGGTACGCGGCGGAGATCTCCTTCTCGCGGCCCTCGAACTCCGGCAGGAGCTTCTCGGCGGCCAGCGCCTTGACGCGGTCCAGCTCGGCCTCGCGGTCCTGCTTGCCGGCGATGGTCAGCGCCTGGGCCAGCTCGGTGCGGACGGCGGCGGACAGCGCCTGCAGGACGTCGTCCTGGTGGTCCAGGAAGATCGGGAACTCGCCGGTCTCCTTGGCGGCCTTGGCGGCCAGGTCGGCCTGGGCCTTGCAGAGCACCTTGATGAAGGGCTTGGCGGCCTCCAGGCCGTCGGCGACGACCTCCTCGGTCGGGGCCTCGGCGCCGTCCTTGACCATCTGGATGGTCTTCTCGGTGGCCTCGGCCTCGACCATCATGATCGCGACATCGCCGTCCGGCAGCACCCGGCCGGCGACCACCATGTCGAAGGCGGCGTCCTCGAGCTCGCTGTGGGTCGGGAAGCCCACCCACTGACCCTTGATCAGCGCGACCCGGACACCACCGATGGGGCCGGAGAAGGGCAGGCCCGCGAGCTGGGTGGAGCAGGAGGCGGCGTTGATGGCGACCACGTCGTAGAGGTGGTCGGGGTTGAGCGCCATGACCGTGGCGACGATCTGGATCTCGTTGCGCAGGCCCTTCTTGAAGGACGGGCGCAGCGGGCGGTCGATCAGGCGGCAGGTGAGGATGGCGTCCTCGGAGGGCCGGCCCTCACGGCGGAAGAAGGAACCGGGGATCTTCCCGGCGGCGTACATCCGCTCCTCGACGTCCACGGTCAGCGGGAAGAAGTCCAGCTGGTCCTTGGGGTTCTTGGAGGCGGTGGTGGCCGACAGCACCATGGTGTCGTCGTCCAGGTACGCGACGGCGGAGCCGGCGGCCTGCTTGGCCAGGCGGCCCGTCTCGAAGCGGATGGTGCGGGTGCCGAAGGCGCCGTTGTCGATGACGGCCTCGGCGTAGTGGGTCTCGTTCTCCACCAGGGTTATCTCCTCGTCTGCGTCCCGGCGCCCGTGTGGCGGGGACGGTGGCGGAGGGCGCCTGTGCTGGCCGGTCTTCGATCGAAGCACCCGGAATTCCCCGTTCCGGGGGCCACTACCGAGGACCGGCGGCGAGCGGTGCGCTCCTCCTCATACGGTCTTGCGTTGTGGGACCAGACTACAAAGCTTCTGCTTCCCACGAGATACGGCGAAGGGAGCGGCCCCCAGATGTGGGAACCGCTCCCTTCACGCCGTCTTACTTGGCGCCGGCCGCACCGCGGCGGATGCCGAGGCGCTCGACCAGGGCGCGGAAGCGCTGGATGTCCTTCTTCGCCAGGTACTGCAGCAGGCGGCGGCGCTGGCCGACCAGCAGCAGCAGACCACGGCGGGAGTGGTGGTCGTGCTTGTGCATCTTCAGGTGCTCGGTGAGGTCGGAGATCCGACGGGTGAGCATCGCGACCTGGACCTCGGGGGAGCCGGTGTCACCCTCCTTGGTGGCGAACTCGGCCATGATCTGCTTCTTCGTAGCGGCGTCGAGCGACACGCGGTACTCCTTCTGAGTCTCTGTTTCGGCCACCGAGTGCCCCTGGTCTTGATCTCAGGGGAGCTTCCGTTACTCGGGAGGCGGGGCCCGCTGGGCGCTGTCCCCAGAAGCCGAGGCTGTCCGGGGGCGCGTACACAAACGGCCGTCACACAGGGTACCAGTAGCGTGGACCTGCGCTATCGGGGGGCGGCGGCCGGCGAGCGGACTCGCAATCGCGCCACACGATCACCCGAATGAGTGAACCACCGTACCGCTGCGCTGTCCCCCGGAAGGAGCGGTTTACGACCCCGCCAGCCCCCGCACCCGGCCGTAGACCTCCAGCACCGCCAGGCACAGCGGCACCAGCCCCAGCAGAAACGCCCCCTCGGCGATGTCGCTCAGCCGTCCCCAGAACGGCGACAGGCCCTTGCGCGGCACGATCAGGGCGACGGCGGTCAGCACCGTGGCGCCCGCCGCCACCGAGGCGGCCACCCACAGGGTGCGCACATCCAGCGGGCCGTGGTCGCCCCGGGCCAGCGCATGGAAGGCGGAGGCGGGCGGGTTCAGGGCCAGGCCCAGCACCAGCAGGGCCAGCGAGGCCAGACCGGCGCCGAGCACCGCGGCCACCTGGGCGGTGTAGCGGAACAGCCGGGCACGCAGCAGCATCGCCAGGCCGGACACCAGGGCGAGCAGCTGGCCCCAGACATTGTCGGAGAAGCCCAGCACCGCCACCGCGCCGACCACCACCGCGGCGCAGCCGCCGACCAGGCCGAGCAGCATCTCGTGGCCGCGCCGCGCCTGGGCGGCGATCCGCTCGGCGTCCACCCGGGCGGTGGTCCCGGCCGGCTCCCCGCCGTCCAGGTCGTCCGCCGCGGCCGAACGCGGCGCCGCGTAACCGATGGGCAGCCGGGCCACCCGGGCCGACAGCCCGGGCAGGAAGGCGATGGCCCCGATCGCCACCACCACGCACACCGAAGCCGTCCCGGTGGCGCTCGCCCCGCTGAGGATGGCGCCGAACGCGGCCAGCGTGCCCGCGGCGGAGGCCAGCACCGCGGCCACGAAGGGCGCGTCGCCGCCCGGCATCACCACCACCAGTGCCACCGAGGCGACCAGCACCGCCACACAGCCGAGCAGGAACTGCAGCCGCCCGATGCCCTCGCCCTTGTCCAGTGCCAGCAGGCCGGAGCCCGCGACCATCAGGTGCGGCAGCGCGGCCAGTCCCAGTGCCACCGCCGAGGCCCGGTCGTCGTAGACCCGGGCCCGGACCCCGGCCAGCGCGGTCAGCAGCACGCCCACCGAGGCCGCGATGACCCCCGGCAGCCCGTGCATGTCATGCCTGGCCGGGTCGGCGAACCAGAGCAGGAAGGCCATCAGCACCAGCAGCAGCGCGCCGCCGAACAGGCCGCAGGCGCGCAGCAGCCGGTCGTTCCACAGGGTGCGGTCCCGGGTGACGGCGGAGGCCACCGCGTCGGAGACATCGTCGAAGACCGCGGGCGGCAGCGAGTCGGCGAACGGCCGCAGCGAGAGCAGCTCACCGTCCAGCACCCGCTGGGCGGCCAGCGAGCGCGCCCCGTCCAGCACGGTGCCGTCCCGGCGCACCAGGTGGTAGCCGGTCGGTGCGCCGGCCGGCTGGGTCTGCCCGCTCAGCCGCAGGATCTCCGGGTAGACGTCGGCGACGGCGATGTCCTCGGGGAGAGCCACATCGATCCGGCTGTCCGGTGCCACCACGGTCACCCTGCAGAAGCCGGTCGTAGCGGACGTACTCACCTTCTGAGCCCCCTGTCAGGTCTGCTTCTTCGCTCGTGCATACGCGCGGCGGCCACCCTATCGGTGCGGCTGATCAGTACGCCGATAGGATCGCCGTTCGCGCAGGGGGGCCGACGCCGCAGGGAGCGGCGGTCCGGAATTCTCCTTGCAGTGCGGAGGGGTTGAGGCATCCGGTGAGCCAAGTCGTCGTCAAGCGCCAGCCACGCGCGCTCCCGCCGGAGGTACCCGCCGAGGAAGTGCGCCTCCAGGCACCGCCGGAGCTGCCGCGGGGCCGCCAGGAAGGCATGCTGATGCAGCTGCTGCCGACCCTGGGCATGGGCTCCTCGATGGTCTACTTCTTTATGCCGGGCGCCGCCCCCATGATGAAGATCATGGGCGTCATGATGATGCTCTCGACGGCCGGCATGACCGTCGCGATGATCGTCCGGCACCGTCAGGGATCCCAGGGGCAGCTGGCGGACCAGCGCCGTGACTATCTCAAGTACCTGGCGCAGACCCGGCGTACGGTCTGGAAGACCGCCCGTGCCCAGCGCGCCGCGCAGTTCTATCTGCACCCCGCGCCCGACCAGCTGTGGTCCATCGTGGCCGAGGCCACCGCCACCCGGGTCGGCGGCGAGACCCCGGGCCGGGTGTGGGAACGGCGGGTCGGCGACGACGACTTCGGGCAGGTGCGCCTCGGCCTGGGCTCCCAGCAGCTGGCCACTCCCCTGATCGCCCCGGAAACCGCCCCGGTGGACGAACTGGAGCCGCTGACCGCGGGCGCCATGCAGCGCTTCCTGGCCACCCACGGCGCCGTGGACGGCATGCCGCTGGCCCTGTCGCTGCGCGCCTTCTACCACATGACGCTCTCCGGCGATCCGGAGACGGTGCTGGGCAACGCGCGGGCCTTTGTCGCCCAACTGGCCACCCTGCACTCGCCGGAGGACCTGGTCATCGCCATCGTCACCGGCCGGGGCAACGCCGCGGACTGGGAGTGGGCCAAGTGGCTGCCGCATGTCCAGGTCCCCGGCACCCTGGACGGGGCCGGCACCCGCCGGCTGATCGGCGACGACCTCACCGAACTCGAGGGCCTGCTGCTGCCCCGCCTGGAGGGACGCACCCGCTTCAGCCGGGACGGCCAGCCGGTGCTCGACCAGCCGCATATGGTGCTGCTGCTGGCCGGCGGCATGGTGCCGCCGGACTCCGCCTTCGCTGCCCCGGAGGGCCTGCAGGGCGTCACCATCGTCGAGGTCATTCCCGGCGAACTGGACGAACTGCGCGGCGGACTGTCCATCGTGACCCACCCCGGCAAGCTCCAGCTGCTCTCCCAGATCGCCTCCTACGAGGGCGTGCCGGACACCCTCTCGCTGCCGGCCGCCGAGTCGCTGGCCCGCCAACTGGCCCCGCTGCGCATGGGCAGTGGCGGTGACGACGAGGAACCCCTGCTGGCCAACCTGGACTTCACCGACCTGCTGAACCTGGGCGACGCCGGCTCGGTCGACGTCACCCGCACCTGGCGCCCGCGCTCCACCGCCGAGCGGCTGCGGGTGCCCATCGGAGTGGACGAGTCCGGCGCCCCGGTGATGCTGGACCTCAAGGAGGCCGCCCAGGAGGGCATGGGCCCGCACGGCCTGTGCGTCGGCGCCACCGGCTCCGGCAAGTCGGAGCTGCTGCGCACCCTTGTCCTCGGCCTGGCCGTCACCCACTCCTCGGAGACGCTGAACTTCGTCCTCGCCGACTTCAAGGGCGGCGCCACCTTCGCCGGAATGTCCGAACTGCCGCATGTGGCCGCCGTGATCACCAACCTGGCGGACGACCTGACCCTGGTCGACCGCATGCGGGACTCCATCACCGGTGAACTCCAGCGCCGCCAGGAGCTGCTGAGGTCGGCGGGCAACTACGCCAACATGCACGACTATGAGAAGGCCCGGGCGGCGGGCGCCCCGCTGGAACCGCTGGCCTCGCTGGTCCTGGTCATCGACGAGTTCAGCGAACTGCTCACCGCCAAGCCCGACTTCATCGACATGTTCATCCAGATCGGCCGCATCGGCCGGTCGCTGGGCGTGCACCTGCTGCTGGCCTCCCAACGCCTGGAGGAGGGCCGGCTGCGCGGTCTGGAGACCTACCTCTCCTACCGCATCGGCCTGCGCACCTTCTCGGCCGCCGAGTCGCGTACCGCGCTGGGCGTTCCGGACGCCTACCACCTGCCCTCGGTGCCCGGCTCCGGCTATCTCAAGTACGGCACCGACGAGATGACCCGCTTCAAGGCGGCGTATGTCTCCGGCCCGTACCGCACCGGCGCCACCGCGCCCGGCCCGGGCAGCGGCCCGCTGCCCATCGAGCTGCGGCCGGTGCTGTTCACCGCCGATCCGGTGCCGGTCAGCTACACCGCCCCCGACCCGGCCGCCCTCGCCTCCGCCGGCACCAAGGGCGAGGACGCCTTCGCCGACACCGTGCTGGACGTCATCGTGCGGCGCCTGGAGGGCCAGGGCCCCGCCGCCCACCAGGTCTGGCTGCCGCCGCTGGAGGCGGCCCCGTCCCTGGACCAGTTGCTGCCCCCGCTGTCGGTGGTGGACGGCCGCGGCCTGACCGCCGCCGACTACCCGCGCCTGGGGCACCTGGTGGTGCCGGTCGGCCTCATCGACAAGCCCTTCGAGCAGCGGCGCGACGTCCTCTACCGCGACTTCTCCGGCGCGGCCGGCCACATGATGGTGGTCGGCGGCCCGCAGTCCGGCAAGTCCACCCTGCTGCGGACCCTGATCTCCGCCTTCGCCCTCACCCACACCCCGGCCGAAGCGCAGTTCTACGGCCTGGACTTCGGTGGCGGCGGCCTGTCCTCCATCGCCGACCTGCCGCATGTCGGCGGCGTCGCCTCCCGCCTGGACCCGGAACGGGTACGCCGCACCGTGGCCGAGGTCGCGGGCATCCTGGCCCGCCGCGAGGAGTACTTCCGCGCCAGCGGCATCGACTCCATCGCCACCTACCGGCGGGGCCGGGCCATGGGCCAGTACGCCGACCAGGAATGGGGCGATGTCTTCCTGGTCGTCGACGGCTGGGGCACCTTCCGCCAGGAGTACGACGTACTGGAGGGCGTGGTCACCGACATCGCCTCCCGTGGCCTGGGCTATGGCGTCCATGTGGTGGTCACCGCCTCCCGCTACCTGGAGGTCCGCGCCTCCCTCAAGGACCAGCTCCTCAACCGCCTGGAGCTGCGCCTGGGCGACACCATGGACTCCGAGTTCGACCGCAAGGTGGCCGCCAATGTGCCGGCCGGCGTCCCCGGCCGCGGTCAGCTCCCGGAAAAGCTCCACTTCATGGGCGGCCAGCCGCGCATCGACTCGGGCAACGACCCGGAGACCATGTCCGACGGCACCGCCGCGCTGATCCGCTCCGTGCGCGAGTCCTGGACCGGCCCGCACGCCCCCAAGGTCCGGCTGCTGCCGCGCCGGCTGCGCGCCGACGAACTCCCCAAGGGCTTCGAGTACCCCCAGCACGGCGTCGCCATCGGCCTGGACGAGACCAACCTGGAACCGGTCTGGATCGACTTCGAGACCGACCCGTTCTTCCTGGTCTTCGGCGAGAGCGAGTCCGGCAAGACCGCGCTGCTGCGCCTGCTGGTCAAGCAGATCACCGAGCGCTACGGCCCCGACGAGGCGAAGATCATCGTCGGCGACTACCGCCGCACCCTGCTGGATGTGGTGCCCGCCAGCCACCTGCTGGAGTACGCCCCCACGGCGTCCGCCATGACCACCCACGCCAACGCGCTCAACGGCCTGATGGAACGGCGCGCGCCGCAACCCGACATCACCCCGCAGCAGTTGCGCGACCGCAGCTGGTGGTCCGGCCCGCAGTTCTTCATCGTCATCGACGACTACGAACTGGTCTCCACCAGCAGCGGAAACCCGCTGTCCGTCCTCACCGAGAACCTCCCGTTCGCCCGTGACGTGGGCGTACGCTTCATCATCGCCCGCAACTCGGCCGGTGCCTCCCGCTCCATGTACGAGTCCTTTATGCAGCGCATCAAGGAACTCGGCGCCCAGGGCATCGTCCTCTCCGGCGACCCCAACGAGGGCGACCTCCTCGGCAACGTCCGCCCCCGCCCCATGCCGCCGGGCCGCGGCTTCTTTGTGTCGCGCAAGCGGGGGACTCCGCTGATGCAGGCGGGGTGGCTGGCGGAGCAGTAGCCACGCCCGGGGTACGGGCCCTTGGCGACGGCAACACCCACCACGGGCGCCGGGGAACGAATGCGGCAGGCAGGCAGTCGTTCCCCGGCTTCCGTACGTCATGAGGAAGGTTGATGTCACAGCCGCCCCAGCCATTCCAGTCGCCACAGGCGAATCCTCCGGAGGACTCGGCCGCCGGTTCCGGCTCACCCCGGATTCCGTCCGCCGAAGGGGCATTCGGCCCTCCGCCGGACCTGTCCGGTGAAGCACCATCGATCGCACCGGGCGCCGCGCGGCAGGGCACCTCTCCGGCCACGGGGGCCCCGCGCGGCTTCGGTCCGGCCCCGGCCATGCCGCCCCAGCCACTCCCACCGGCCGGCCCCCTGTCCCCACAGGCGCCACCCGATCCGGCCTCCCCGAATCCGGGGCAACGGCCACCGATCAGCACCTACCCCACTGCCCCGGACGCCGGCCACGGCAAGCGGGGCAAGCGGCGCTTGATGATCCTCGTCAGCGTCGTAACGGCCCTGGGACTGGCCGGGGGCGGCGTCTGGTTGTTCACCCAGGGCAGTGGCAACTCACACAGCTCGGCAAGCCATGGCAGTGGCAAGGGTTCTGCAAACAGGCCGAAGAATTCGAGCAAGCCGAAACCTGTCAACGGCAGGTTGTTGCTCTCGTTGGCCGAGCCCTCGGTCCCCGCACAGCGTCCGACTTCCGGCATGTGGGTCACCGAGCAAGGCTTTGTTAAAACCGGTCTGTCCAAGGTGACCGGTTACGACCCGACCGGCGGCCGCAAGTGGGAGCTGCCGCTGGACGGCGAGATCTGCTCGGCCTCCCGCCACGCCACATCGGACAACAAGGTCGCCTTGCTGGTTCGGGGCAGCAAGGCAACGGGCGACGTCGGCATCAGCGCCGTTGACCATTGCACGGATGTCGTCCTATTGGACCTCGGCACCGGGAAAAAGCTGTGGCAGAAACAAGCTCGATCAGGTGATCAAACCGTCGAATTCCGGCAAGTCGCCATAGGCGGCAACGCTGTAGCGGCGGGTGGCACCCGAGGCGGCGCGGCCTGGTCGCTCAATGACGGCAAGGAGCTATGGAAGCCAAAACCGGAAGACACCTGCCATGACGACAACTATGGCGGCGACGGAGGCAAGCTGGTCGCGATGCGCAGATGCGGTGAATTGGAGCACGCGCAGTACAGCGTCCAAACCCTCAGGCCGAACGGCGCGGTGGCTTCCAAGTTCATGCTGCCCCGCGGAATCAAGGACGCCTATGTGGTCTCCGCCGCTCCCCTGATCGTCGCCGTCGACGCCAACGACTCAAGTGGCAACGGTGTTTCCGACCTGATGACCATCGATGACAGCGCCGGGGACGGCAAGTTGCGCGCCAAGTTCTCCATGGGAAACGGCAGATACGCGGTCAAATGCACATACGACTCCCAGAGCTGCGGAAATCTCGTGGTCGGCAAGGAGTCCCTCTACCTGCCTACAAGCGAGCATCAAACGAACCAAGACGGCATCCCGAGCAATGAAATCGTCAAGTTCGATCTGTCAAACGGCCGGGTCAAAGGAAAGGCAGCCAGCCCTGAGGCCACTTGGCTCTCGCCCATGAACATGGATGGAGAGGATCACCTGATTGCGTATCAAATGTCGATCGGGGACATCAATAATGCGGTAGTGAGCATCGACCCGGAAGCATTCACTGTGACACCTCTGCTGAAACTCTCCGGCAACTCTCACCACAGCTTGAACAGGTTCAGCCCCGGTGCCGATTGGCTCCTGTGGGCCCACAACCGGCTCTACCTGGGCCGGGAATCCATCAACAAACCCTATGACGAAAAGCACCAGGATTACCTGGTCGAGGTATGGGGCGCCGGCTGACGAGTGTCGCGGCACCGTCAGGAGGTGTTCCCCGTGTCAGAGCAACCCGGCCGCACGGGGCGTCTGCTGGTACAGAACCCGGTGACGAGTCCGCGTCCGGGTCACCAGCCCGGAGCGATGCAGAATCCCGAGGTGGTAGGAGACGGTGCTCGCCGCCAGACAATGGCGCTCGCCCAGTTCGACGGTGCTGCGGGGCGTCCGCAGGTCGGTCAGGAGGCGAGCGCGAGTCACCCCCAGCAGGGCATGCGCGGGCTGGGCGGGATCCGAGGCGGAGTCCGGGCCGGGATGGGCGGGATAGAGGAACATGGGCTGCCGGCGCGACGGACCGGGCAGCCCATCAACGATCATGTGCAGCTCCGTGCCGAAGACCGAAGGCGTCAGGACCAGCGAAGTGACCCCGTCGCAGATATGCCCCCGGAACCGGGTCAACAGGCCCAAATGATCGCCCTGCCACACCACTTTGGGATGCAGACCGCCGAGCATGGCGGCCATGCCCTGCCGGGCGATGGCCTGGGCCCGGCGGTTGATGTCGGCGTCCATCCGGGCGTGCAGGGCGGACCAGTGCGGGGCGATGGCAGCTTGCCACAACTGGTGCAGTTCCGCGGCCAGTCGTTCGGCGAGCGCGCTCTCGCCCCGCTGCAGTACGTCCAGCAGGGGGCCGGGCAGCGGACGGCCCACCATGCGCTCGTCGGCGTCGCCCCGGAGCATCAGCCCGATCTCATACCCCAGGCGTTCGGAGCCGATGGCCGCCACCGCGTGCAACTCGTCCTGAATCCGTGCCTCCGGGACCTCGGGATGAGGTGTGACGAAGTCCGGTACGTAGTCCCAGGAGCCGGTGAAGAGCGACCCCAGCAGAGTCAGCCTGCGGTCCCGCACCGTCTCACGGATCAGGGCGCGCCAGCCCCCGCCCGAGGCCGGTACGTCGCTGCGTAACAGCCACAGCGCCTCCACCGTGGTGCTCAGCGGCGATATCGCGAAGCGCGTGTTCGCCAAGGTGTGTGCGTCCATGTCGATGCGCAGCACAGCCGTCTCCCCCTCCGGACCGCTGACCCTTGCCGCGTCCGCCGCCGCACCGGTCGCATCCGGTCGCATTCGAACCTGGTCGAATCATTCGCCAGTCACCCGCGGCATGCAATTCCCTGGCACCAGGCCGCAGACGGCTGATGGCCGCCGGCCGCGGTCGTAAGTTCCTTCCAGAGAAGGGGAGTTCGCCATGTCCTTGTCGAAAGCCGCCGCCACCGCCGTGTTCGCGGGCCTGGTCGCCCTGGGCGGTTCGTTCACCACCGCGCAGGCCGCGAGCCCCGCCACACCGGCGCACACCGGACCCGCGCACGGTCTCGCCCTCGCCAAGCAGGTCTTCAGCTCCGCCAATCCGTCCCGGGCGTACGCGAGACTCTCCGCTGCCGACAAGGCCGCGTTCGACGGTGTGGAGAAGCCCGTCTCGGTCAACAGAACGGTCAGGACCGCCGCCATACGCCCGATGTCGGGCGGTTGTTGGGACGAATGGGTGCGGTACGACTTCAGGGCCGCGGCAGGCAACACCGTCTACACCGCCTGGCAGGGCCTGAACTGGTGCAGCAATGGCTCGGGTATCACCGGCTACCACGTCTACGACCGCGGTGGCGAGACCTCGACGCCCGGCTGGAGCTTCCAGGGTGACAACGGCCAGGGTTCTCGTAACGTCGGATGGGAAGTGCGCCAGTACACCAAGGAGAAGTTCACCTTCGGCATCGGATCGTACGGCTACAGCGCCAACACCTGTGTGCAGATCCGGGGCGGGGCCACCGGCCTGTACTCCAGCAGCGCTTCCTGCAGCCTCTACTGAGGCCGCGCCAGGGGCAGAAGGGTCCATCATGACGGTTCACACGGTGGTGCGACGGCGGACTTCCCGGGGTGACGCGGTGGCGGCCGGGCTGGCCTCGGCCGGAATCGCGTCGCTGCTCCTGGCGTGGTACGTCAGTCTGCCGCTCAACCTGGCGGCCGCCGGCACGCTGGTGCTGACGAAGTACGTGCGGCACCGGCCGGCCACCCGCTGGAGCCGGGTGGCCGTTGTGCTGACCGTCATCGGCCTCGCGCTCGATCTGGCTTTCCTGCTCTTGCTTGTTCCCGTCCGGGCCGTATCGGTCCATACCTGACCGCAACCGGGAAGACTGCGGCCGTGCCGTGATGGGGGCGGCACGGCCGCAGGGCCGCAAGGCGGTAGACGGCGGTCGGCGGATTGCGTCAGCCCGCTACGCTTCGCGGCTTCGCGGAGTACGCTGCTGGCGGATCAACTGACCGCGCCGGTAGGCAGATTCGGATAGGGAGTCCTGCGCCCATGGCAACCCAAGAAGAGACGGACGCGCTGTACGCGATGGACATCTCCGGTGTCGAGTGGCTGAGTGCGCCCGACAGCCCGCCGGATCTGCCGCGTGTGGAGATCGCGTACCTGCCGGGCGGGGCGGTCGCGATGCGGTCTTCGGAGGATCCGGACACGGTGCTGCGGTACACGGAGTCCGAGTGGCGGGCGTTCGTCCTCGGTGTCCGGGACGGGGAGTTCGACCTGACGTGAGTACGACGGAGGGTGGGCAACCGGTCTGATCGGTTGCCCACCCTCCGCTGACGCCTTCGGCCAGGTCAGATCTGGAAGAGCTTGGCCGCCTTGCTGTCGGTCATCTGGTAGTGCTCGCTGCCGCGCTCGATCAGCTTCGCCACCTGGTCCAGGGCCGACTTGATCCGCTCGCCCCGCTTGCGGAAGTCGGCTGCCGCCTCCGTCATCGCGGTGTGGGCTTGGCCTTCCCAGCCGGCCGAGACGTTGTCGACGGCGGCGGCCATCTTCTGGAGTTCGCCACTGACGACTTCGGCCGCGTGCTTGATCTGGCCGGCCGTGTCGGTCATGTTGGCGTAAGTTACTGCGAGTTCTCCGCCATTGCCTGACATGTGTTCCCCCACTTCTGTGGTGTTGTGATGTGAGCGACCCGTGATGGGGGGTGTGCTCAGTACTGGTCCAGCCCGCTGACGCTCTTCAGCGTCGAGGCGACGTCGGCGTCGTTCGCTCCACCCATGGTGTGCGTCTTGGCGACTGCCTCACGGATGTGCTGGATCTTGTTGTTCACTGCGCGGTGATCGTCGGTGAGCTCCTGGTGAGCCCTCTGGAAGGCGGCGAATGCCTCACCCTTCCAGTTGCCTTCGACGATCGTGATGGCGTGCTGCAGCTTCTGCACGTTCTGGTTGAAGTGGTCGATCGCGTCGTCGATGCTCTTGGTGAACGTTGTGAACGCGTCGTCTGAGATCTTCTGCTTGCCGGACATTCCCCACCTTCTCTGGTTAGCCGCGGATCCTCGGGGATCCGCCCTGTTCATGTTGCTCTTTGGAGGGCGCAACGCCCTTGCTGGCGAGCCCGGTTGGCTACCGGTCCCGCCATGCCCCTCCCATAGGCGGCACTTGCGGCGCCCCGGGGTGGGGCGGCTGCGAAGCCATCGCTCTCCGTCGCCGGACGATCAGGAAGACGACGGCGGCCGCGACGACGGCGGCTACCGCGGCTCCGATGCCGATCCAGGGCATCAGGTGGCTGCTGCTGCCCGACGCTGGTTCGGCGGCAGAGTCTACGTGTGCCTTGGGGGCGGCTGATCCGTTTCCGTTACCGGGAGTTGCCGAAGCGTCGGCAGAGGACTGGCCGCGAAGTGCCTCCTGTGCCCTGGGCAGCGGATTGACGTTGGCCGGGCCCGGGTCGCCTTGGCCCTCGAGGAGGACCTTGCGGGGGCGGACGATGCCGTAGCCCAGGTACTGGCTGGGCACTTGGCCGTCAGTCGGCTTGCCGGCGGTGTCCATCATGACGCGGAGGACCTGGTTATTGGTCCAGTCGGGGTGCTTGGACCAGATCAGGGCGGCGGAGGCGGAGGCGAAGGCGGCTGCGGGGCTAGTTCCCTTCACCAAGCAGTACTGGCTCCGGTCGTCCTTGCAGCGGACGACGATGTCCTGACCATAGGCAGCCAGGGCCAACTGCGGGCCGTGCGTGGAAAATTTGGTGACGTCCCCATTCCGGTCGACGGCACCTACGGCCACAAATCCGGGCAGGGCGGCTGGGTAAGAGATCATATTGCCGTTCTCGCCGTCATTTCCCGAACTCGCAAAAATCAGGCTACCCTTCCGCAGGGCATAATTCACCGCTTGCCGCAAAGCTTTTTCATTATTCGATGCCACCACATCGCCCATAGAAATGTTGATTACCTGGGCATGGTGGTCTACCGCGTACCGGATGCCTTGCGCCATCCCCACATCGCCAAGCCTGTCGAATTTTACTGGAAGAACCTTCGCCCCCGG
This sequence comes from Streptomyces sp. NPDC052396, assembly GCF_044593195.1. Classification (NCBI taxonomy): domain Bacteria; kingdom Bacillati; phylum Actinomycetota; class Actinomycetes; order Kitasatosporales; family Streptomycetaceae; genus Streptomyces; species Streptomyces sp. NPDC052396. Next base: position 700,123 of record NZ_JBIUAW010000002.1, on the reverse strand, counting down.
TGCGATCCCTTGGATTCCACCGCTGCTTCCATCGCCGGCGATAATGGAGGCCATCTCTGAACCATGCCCCTCCACGTCTTTGAGCGGCCCTGTCGGGTGGCTCGACAGATCCACTCCACCGACGACCTGATTACGCAGCTCAGGCAGTGCGGAATCAACTCCGCTATCGAGCACGGCTACGGTGATGCCCTTGCCGGTGCTCACCTTCCACATGGCCTCGGCCTGCATGTCGTCGAGATACCACTCATGAGACCGGATATCGGCCACGGCAGCGTATGCGGCGCCCGCCTGAAAGAGGAGACCAAGCCCGAGCGACGTCAGCGCCATCGCCGCCGACCGCTTCAGTCTGCTGGATACCTCGGGCATGTAACTTGATCTCCTATTCAGGGTTGGCAGGCCTACTCGATGACGGGCGGTGCCGTCCGCTGCGCAGTGTCAGTACTGCTCCCCTCTTGCTCCGCCTGCCGATTCCGCTGCTCCCGCTGCCGGTCTCGCCCGGTGCCACGTGCGGAGCGCGCGTCACCGAGATGCGCCTCACGCACCAGTCCGGTGCCCCCGGTCGTGAACTCGGTTCGCCCCTGACCCGAGCGCGGAGCACGAGCGATGCCACCCGGCTCAGATGCCAGCCGACGCATCGTCCCCCTGCTCCCGGAGGTCCCGCCGGCTCCCGAGACAGGATGCATGCCTGCCCCCATGGGGCCGCGTGCCAGGGCGTTGGATTCCTGGCCCACCACATTGCCCTGGGCGAATCGCCGGGCGCCGCCTCCTTGCCCGCCCACGGCCTCGGGGCCCGAAGCGCCCGGCCCGCCAGTGCCGATGGGGCCACGCGCACCGGGCAGCGGCTCCGCGCCGATGACCGTTCCACGGGGTAGCCGCGCGGCAGCGGGCGGACTACCGGCTCGGCCAGGCAATCCGCCCACCACTTCATCTCGCATGCCCGTCACCGGTACAGCGGTACGAGAGGCTCGCGGCTCGCCCTGCGGATACTTTTGGCCCGGCAGGGGCTCAGTGGGCAGCGTCCCAGGTGTCGTAGGTAGCGTCCTGGGCAGCGTGGGCAGCGTCCTCGACTTCTCCGAAGACGGCACGCGCGGAGCGGTCGGGGGCACCGGAACGGTGGGCAGACGATCCACACCGCTCGGGTGGACACGGGTATCGCCATCAGGTAGCGGTGTGGACGGGTGCGTCCGAGTACCTTCATGCGAAGGCAGGGTGGCCGTCGAATCGATATGAGTGCCAGTCGGGTGGCTGGCCGGAGTGTCCGAACCCATCGGAGTGTTCGAGCCGTTCTCCCCCGAAGGGTTCAGAACATTGTCATGTCCGGTGGGATGGGAGACATACGGAGAACGGCGTGCGGCAACCTCGTCGCCCGCGGCAAACCCACCTCCGGGTGCAGGTGCACCGATGCGCACTTCCGGCCCGTCGTCATAACCCAAACCACCCGGCAGCGGCGGAAAGTTCGGCTCCTTCAGCTTCCCAAAATCAGCAAGCGAAGCCGTGTAATGCGAATCCACCGCCTCCAGCGCCTGAATCGCAGCCTGCCGCTTCTGCTCCACCGGCGCCTTGCTCGCCTGGTCGAGCTTGGGATCCACGTAGCACATTTCCGCGGCCGGCGGCAGCTTGCTCTTACCCGCGTTGATACCCGTGCCAACATTCCCGATCGCGCTGCCGGCATCCTTCACATACTCGGCCATGCGATGGGTCTCATTGGCCATGTCATGGCCCCACTTACGGAAGGCTTCCGCGCCCTTCCCCGACCACTGGACGTTGTCGACGTGGGCCTTGAGCTCCTCGGCCAGAGCGCTCAGGTCGGTCTGCGCCTTCGTCAGAGCATCCGCCGCGGTATGCATCGGATCGGCCTTCGCGTTCGCCAGCATGGCGCAGAGCTGCTCATACGAGTAGCCGCTGAAGGATGAATTGTCGCCGTTTCCAGACGTGTTCGCCATGTTCTCCTCCGCCACCGAACTCAGGTCGCGCCGTGCTGGCCCTGGCCAACACCGGGCGGGGTCTGCTGCGTATCGGCCGGCTCACGGTAGCTGCTCTTCAACTGCTTCTGAATGGCCCGCAACCGCTCCGCGTACATTGCGTCGACATGGTCGTAGCCCTTGTCGGCGATCATCGCGCTGATCCCCATGCCTTCGATCAGCATGCCAAGCGACTTGGACATCTCCGCCAGACGGCCATGCACCTTGTCATAGGCGGCCGACACGGCCTTCGCACTCGGCAACGTCCCATACGTCGCCGCGTCGATCTTCAGGTCACCCATGGCCTTCTGCGAAGCGGGTGACTTCTCCAAGTCCGAAAGGATCGCGTCCAGCCGCCCCTTGAACTTCCCCAGCGTCTCCGCCGCCTTGGCGAAGTCCTTGCCGAACGGCTCCTGCGAGCCATCCCCCGATGCCCCCGAACTCACCGTGCTCTCCCCTCCAGCACCTCAACTGCCAGGCGTTCACTTTAGCCACACTCGATGTGGCCACCAACCACATTCCCGTCAAGGGTTCTCGACGGTTCGGAAACAGGTTTCACCCCGAACCACCGCCGCCACGGCCCACCGCGCCAACGCCCCGCCGGCGCCGCCAGTCCCGGAGCACCACCGCCGTACCCGCGATCACCGCGACCAGCAGCGCCGTGCCGCCCAGTGCGTAGGTGGCCAGCCGCTCGCGGCGCTGTTCGGGGGTCTCCCCCAGGGTCAGGGCCGCCGGCTCGGGGGCGTGTATGGCGCGGGACGGGTTCTTGTCGACCGTCACGCGGTCGATGGGGTGTGCGTCGTCGGTGAGGGCGCGTACCGGGTCGACGACACCCCAACCGATGTAGGGGTCACGGGCGTTGCCGGACCGCTCGGCGGTCTGCTCTATCTGGGCGACGACCTGGTTCTGTTTCCAGTCGGGGTGCTTGGCCCGGATGAGGGCGGCGACGCCGGCCACATAAGGGGCCGAGAAACTGGTGCCGTTGTCCGAGCACTGGCCGCCGTGCGGAACGGTGGAGACCATATCCACGCCGGGCGCGGCGACTCCGATGAAGTCGCCGGCCTGGGAGAAGACGGCGCGTTCATTGTTGCGGTCGGAGGCGCCCACGGCCAGCACACCGGGATATGCCGCGGGGTAGGTGCGTTTCTTGGCGCCGTCCATACCGTCGTTTCCGGCGGAGGCGACCATCACGATGTCCTTGGCCAGCGCGTCCTGCACCGCCTGTTCCAGCACGGGATCCGGGCCGCCGATCCGGGAGTTGCCGTCACCCACCGTGTCCTGGGAGATGTTGATGACATCGGCGTTGTCGTCGATGGCCTTGCGGATTCCCGCCGCCAGCGTCTTCGACGTACCCGTTCCCTTTTCGTCGTTCTGCCGGATGGAGACGATGACGGATTCCGGGGCCAGGCCGACAAAACCGGTATCCGGCATGGGGCGGGCGGCGATGATGCCCGCCACCTTGGTGCCATGGCCGACCACATCATGGGTCTGGCCCGCGTCAGGATCCTTGGGCTTGGACAGCAGATCGGCGCCGGCCTTGGCGTCCACCGCGTTCTTCAGCTGCGGGTTGGAGGTGTCCACGCCGGTGTCGATGACGGCCACCCGCACCGGCTTGCCCTTGGCGTCCTTGCCCTTGGTCTGCGCCCAGAGCTGGTCGAGCAGAACACGCTGCAAGGACCAGGGAGTTCCCTTGATCGGTTTGGCGGGGTAGGTGCACTCGCCGCTGCCGGACAGGGCCAGCGGGACGGGAACGGGGCCGGGCGCGGGGGCGGCGGCCGTGGTGGTGAGGGCCGTCAGGGCCAGCAGGGCCCCGGCGGCCCCGTGCCGTGCGTTGCGGAGTCTGGTCACCGTCACCTCTTAAGCGCCCTGCGGCTGTCGCGCGCTGTTGGTGTCCAGGCGCGGACCGGTCGGCAGGAAGGCCGACCAGTTGGCCGGGACCGGCACCGGGTTGACGTCCTTGTAGCCCAGCCTGGTCTGGGCGTTGGAGTCCTGCTGGGGAGGCGCGGCCGGGGTCTGCTCCTGGTCCGGTCCGGCGTCATCGCCGCCGGGCGCGGGGGTCTTGTCGGCGCCGATCTTCGATTTATCGGTGGCGCTGTCGTTGTTGGACTGCACGCCGTAGCGCAGTCCGGTGTCGGTGATCAGGAACAGTGAGCCGCTCTTGGTCTGGTGCCCCGTCACCTGTCGGTAGAGCAGCCCCGAACCGGGAGTGACATAGGCACTGGTGGCGCCGTCGGGAATGGCGGCGGGGTAGTCGGTGCCCGCCCAGGTGGCCAGTTGCGGGGTACCGGAGGAGCTCACACCGGTGAGGATGGAGCAGACGGTGTTGGCGCTGCCCCCGCCCGTGTCCACGGAGTTGACCTGCTGCGGCACGCTTGCGGGCCAGTGGTTGGCCCCGGCGAACTCCTCGTCGCCGGGGGTGAAGGCGGCGGCGCTCACCCGCTCGGGGCTGCCCGCCTGGCCGAGGGAGGCCAGCTTCTTGCTGCTGAGCAGCAGCTTGGCAACGAACTCGGAGACCCGCTGCACCTTGCCGGGCAGCACCACATAGTCCTGGGTGCCGGTGCCGGTGGGTGCCTGGAGCACCATGCCCACCTTGTTGGCGTTGGCGGGCAGGGTGGAGATGCCCGCACTGGTGCCGACGGCGCCGGGAACATCGGGAAAGTCGATGGGTGTGCCGTTGTGGAAGGTGTCCAGCCAGTCCTTGGTGACGCGCTGCGGCTGGGCGCCGTCCTTGAAGATGGAACGCAGCATCAGGTTGTGCTCGGCCGCGCCGGCCGACTGCCAGTCGGCGCCGCCCAGCAGGTACTTGGTTCCCTGGGGGTCGACCAGATAGCGGGCGTCGTCCGGTCCCTGGACATAGAGCGCCTGGCTGCCATGCAGCCGCTGGGAGCCGGTGAGCTTCTTCAGCCTGGGGTCGCGGTCGGCGAAGACGAAGACGGCCTTCTGTGTGGTCTTGCCGTTGCCGCCGGGCTGTTCGCACACCGCCCACTGCTTCTGCTTGCCCGCCTCACCGGCGCCGGGCATGCGGTCCGGTGCGTAGGGGATGCCGATCGTCGGGCCGCGCTGGATATGGCCGTTGTCCAGCTCGGACTCCTTGACCTTGATGACCGAGGACTTGTCCGGCGTCAGCAGCAGTTTGGCGGAGGCAAAGTTGAGGACGGGGTGCAGCTGCTTCTTGCCGTCGGTGACCAGCACCACATAGCGGGTGGTGGAGTCGCTTCCGACGATGACGTGCGCCGCGACGTCGTCCCAGCCCTTGGGCGCGGTGGGCTTGAACATGCCCCAGGCCCCGAACCCGGCGACCAGCAGAGCGCCCACCACCAGCCCCGGCAGTACGGTCTTCAGCGGCCGCGGTGCCCCCTCCTCGGTGCCGGTCGCCGACGGCTGGAGAAATGCGGCAACCGTCCGTTTCTTCGCAAAGGTATAGGCGTTGAGCTCATCCCGCCGTGATGCCATCTGTAGCTGTTTCTCCCCGCTTGTCAGCCTCGGTTGCCTCGGTTGAGCAGGCCCTTGCCCTCGGTCCCGCCACCAGAGGGAGCCTCTACTATGCCGGTAGCTGTAATTCGGCTCTTCAAGGGGGTATCGGCGGGAATGGCTGTCGCAACGCGCCTGCGGACCGGGGGTGGTTCGGCGAATCGGCAACGGCCGGCGCGCCAGGACGACCGGTCGCGTCCGTCCGCGACGGCGGCATCGGCCGCGGCCGTGGCGCCGCGCACCGCTTCGCAGCCGGGCAGTTTGGGGCCGGTGCGCTTGCAGCAGCTGGTGCTGATCGAGGTGGCGGCCGCCCTGGTGCTGGCCGCCTGGGTGGCCGGCCGGATGTGGCTGGTGCCTGCCTCGGTGGTGGCCGTGGTGCTGGTGCTGCTGGCCCTGGTACGGCGCGCCCGCCGGCCGATCGCCGAGTGGCTGACCGCCTGGGTCGCCCTGCGGCGGCGCACCCGGCGGTCCCGCAAGGCCACCGCCGCCGGCGCGGATCCCCGGCTGGCACCGGTGGTGGAGTGCGAACCGGCGCTGCGCACCGAGTCGTTCACCGACCGGGAGGGGCGCCGCATCGGTCTGATCGGCGACGGCACCTTTGTGACCGTGCTGCTGAGCGTGGCGGCGATGGACGCCCCGCTGCGCCCGCAGCGGGTGGACAGGGCGCTGCCGCTGGCCCTGCTGCGCGATGCCATGGACGCGGCCGATGTCCGGCTGGAATCCATACAGGTGGTGCAGAACGCGCTGCCGGCGCCCGCCCCGCACCTGCCCGCGCAGTCGCTGGCGGCCCGTAACTACACGCCGCTGCAGGCCCTCACCGGCGCCCCGGCGGTGCGCCAGACCTGGCTGGCGCTGAAGCTCGACCCCGAGCTGTGCCCGGAGGCGGTGGCGGCGCGCGGTGGCGGCCTGGAGGGCGCCCGGCGCTGTGCGCTGCGCGCGGCCGACCAGTTGGCCAGCCGGCTGCAGGGCGCCGGGTTCCGGGCGACGGTCCTGAACGAGGACGAGCTGACAGCGGCCGTCTCCGCCGCGGCGGGCGTCAACCCGGCGGCCACCGCCCAGGCGAGCCGCGCGGCCACGGCTGCCCGGCGCACCGCGGAGACCTCCCGGACCTGGCGCTGCGACGACCGCTGGCACACCGCCTACTGGATCGGCCGCTGGCCCCAGTTGGGGCCGGGCGCCACCCCGCTGCCGCAGCTGGCCGCGCTGCTGACCTCGCTCCCGGCGCTGTCCTCCACGCTCAGCCTGACCCTCGGCCGGGGCGGGGCGCGCGGCGGGCAGTACACCCCGACACTGACCGGCCATCTGCGGGTCTGCGGCCGCAGCGCCGATGAACTGGCCACGGTGCGCCGCGAATTGGAACGCGCCGCACGAGGGGTCAAGGTCGGGCTGGTGCGGCTGGACCATGAGCAGGTGCCCGGAGTGCTCGCCACCCTGCCGCTTGGAGGAACGCGCTGATGACCACCACCTTCCCGGCGGCCGACGCCGCACCCATGGCGCCGCGTCCCCGGCGCGGCTTCGGGCTGCTCGGCCCGCGGCGCGGCCGCCATGAAGTCCCCGCCGAGCAGCTGGAGCTGCTGGGTCTGCCCGTGGGCGACGACGGCGTGGTCATCGGTACCGACGCCCAGGGCGCACCGGCGGTACTGGGGCTGTTCCGCCCCACGCCCTTCGATGTGGTGCTGGTGGGCGGAGCCTGGACAGCACAGGTGCTGGCGCTGCGCACGGTGGGCATGGGCGCCCGGGTGGCGGTGGAGTCCGGCCGGCAGCAGCTGTGGACGCCCCTGGTCCAGGGCGCCAACACCGGCCAGCAATGGATCACTTTGCATGCCGTGGGCCGGGTCCCGCCGCAGGGACCCTCGGTGCACAGCCCGGTGCTGGTCGTCCGCGACTGCGGGGTGCGCCCGCCGCATGGCCGGGTCTCGGTGGCGCCCTGGCAGGCGGTGGTGACGCTGCTGCCCTATCCGGGCCCGACCACCGAGCGTCTGATGACCCATGCCGATGTGGTGGGTGTGCAGCGGGTCTCCCCGGACGAGGCCCGGGTCATCGGCCGCACCATGAACCTGACGGCGGCCGATGTGGAGGCACTGCCCGGTCTTCCGGACGGGGTCACGCTGTGGTGTACGCGCTCCTCGCGGACCTATGTCACCACCCAGCCGACGGACCCGGAGGCGGGGCTGCTGGGCGCGGCCCGGCGGATGGACTGAGGGCGCGGGGCTCCGGCCGGGTGAGCGGCCGGCGCGGGTTGCGGTCCCGCCGGATGACGGTGCCAGGCCGGCGTGGGGCCCCAGGCGGGCGGCCTGGGGCGGGCGTTGACGGACCGGCCGGCTCGCGCTCGCCGTCCCGTCCGGGGAGACCCGTGCCGTCGGCGGCACCGCCGCGGTGACCGTCCCCGGCGTGGGCGTCCCCGGCGTGGGCGCGCCGCGGGTGGCCCGCGCCACCGCCGTGCCCAGTGCGCGCCACGCCGCCGTGCCGCTTCCGGTACCTGGCGGGCACCCGACGCAATGCGGCCGCCTGGGCCGCCGTGACGGGGCCGCCATGCCGGGGACGCCCGCCGCATGCCGCCGACCGGCCGGACGGCTGCCGGACCGATGGCGGCGGTCAACCACTGCCCTTCGGCGGCGTGCACCGGGCGGCCGGGGAGCTGCGGGCGGCCTGTCGGGCGGTCGCGCCCGCGCCGCGCCTAGAACACCGGCATGGCGCTCAACTTGCCGCCGGCCACCACAAATACGCGATTGTCCGCTCCGGCCATCTGGTAACGGGCGTCATCCAGCAGCGAGTCCGTACTCCGGGCCGTCAACTCCCCCGGGCTGTAGGTCCAGGCGACCTTCCCGGTGTCGCGGTGCACGGCGGTGAACCCGGTACGGCCCTTGAGATCGGGCGCCACCCAGACGGTGTTTCCCTGCGGCACGGGCGGCAGCGGCCAGGGCAGGGTGTCCGGCAGCTCCCGGTGCCACACCACCTTGCCGTCCCGCTTGCTGAGGCGGCAGAGCCGGGGCCCGTCGGTGGCGTACAGCAGGTCGCCGTCGACGGTGGGCGGGCCCCAGCCGGCCTGCTGCGCGGTGGGAGTGCTCCCGGCCCGTACCGACCACAGCTCTCTGCCGGACTTCAGGTCCCGGGCGGTGAGTGTCTTCCCGCCCAGATAGACGGTGCTGCCGGAGACCACCGGCACCATGCCCATGCTCGACTGCCCGGGCAGCTGCCACACCGGGGCCCCCGTGCGGGCGTCCAGCGCGGCGACATTGCCGTCGGTGCCGGTGACGACCAGCCGCCCCTCGCCCGCCGCGCCCCACACGGGGGTCACCGAGGTGACGCTCACCGGCAGGGGCCGGAACCACCGCAGGGAGCGGGTGGGCAGGTCGAAGGCGCACAGCGTGGCGGTCGTCTGCCCGTTCTTGACCGGAGTGGTGAAGTAGACGGTGGTGCGGTCCGCGGTGATGAGGGAACCAGCCCGCTCGGCCGGCCTGGCGGACCACAGCCGGTCACCCGTCGTCCTTCCGACGCCGAGGAGTTCGCCCGCCGCGCCGGCCACCACCACCAGGTCCGCCGACGGTGCCAGATACGCCCGCCCCGGCACGCTCCACCGGGGCCCGCCGTCGGTCACCCAGCAGCCGCTGATGTTCTCTCCCACTCCGGTCACCACGAACTCACCCAGCGGCAGTGGCCAGCATGGCGCGCCGCTGACATAGCCGGGGCCCCACAACTCGGGTGGCGCCGCGCCGTCGTTGTACTCGGTGCCCGCCAGGCGCCTGGCCACCCAGGTCCTCGCCGTGGGTGTACGGCCGCCACCGGGCTGCCGGAGCGTGCCCCCGTTCTTGCGCAGCAGCCACAGCGCCCCGGCGCCGCCGCCCGCCAGCAGGGCGGTCCCGCCGGCCGCCAGCGCGGTGACCAGTCCGCGGCGGCTCGGGGCCCGGGCCCCGTGCGGGGCGGAGGTGTGGGTGAAGGCGGCCAGTTCGCGGGCCTCGGCTTCGCCGCGGGCGATGTCGTCGGCGACCGGGCCGGCGCGCCAGGCCCGCTCGGCGCCCCGGGGCGGGGCGAGGTCCGTCGCGAGCCGCGCCGGCTCCGGGCGTCCGGCCGGGTCCTTGGCCAGACAGGGTTCGATCAGTGCGCGCAGCGGTTGCGGGACGGCCGCCAGGTCGGGTTCCTCGTGGACCACTTGGTACTGCACGGCCAGCACATGGCCGCCGTCGTAGACCCGGCGCCCGCCGGCCGCAAAGGCCAGCACGGCGCCCAGGGAGAAGACGTCCGCCGCTCCCGCCACGCGCCGCCCCAGGACCTGTTCGGGGGCGCCATAGCCCGGGGAGACCGGCACCTGACCGGTGGCGGTGAGGGTGAGGCCGTGCTCGGGGCGGGCGATGCCGAAATCGATGACCCGCGGGCCGGCAGAGGTCAGCACCACATTGGACGGCTTGATGTCGCGGTGCACCAAGCCTGCCATGTGGATGTCGCGCAGGGTGTGTGCCAGCGCCGCGCCCAGGGCGCGTACCGCCGCCTCCTCGAAGGGGCCGTGCCGCTCGACGGCCTCGTCCAGGGTCGGCCCCGCCAGGAACTCGGTGGCGATCCATGGCCGTCCGCCCTCGGTGCGGGCGCCGAGGACCCGGGCGACGCCCGGGCTGTGCACCGCCTGGGCGGTCTGCGCCTCGCGGATGAAGCGCTGGGACATGCCGGGATCCTGGGCCAGTTCGGTCAGCAGCACCTTGACCGCGGCCAGCCGCCCGGCGTCGTCCCGGCCGAGGAAGACCTTGCCCATGCCGCCCGCGCCGAGCACTCCGAGGAGCCGGTAGGGGCCGAGGCGCAGCGGGTCGCCGTTGCCGAGAGAGTGCATGCTGTTCGGTTCTCTTCTGGTCTCTTCTGGGTGAAGTCAGCGGAGGGGCGGGTCAGTTGGCGAGGCGGGATCACTCGAGGGGCATGGCGCAGATGTAGTCGCCACTGGCCCAGACGATGCGCCGGGCCCGCTGGTGGACGGTGAAGCCGGCACCCAGGCCGCCGGGGACGTCCATGGTCCAGGCGGTCCGGTGCATGTGGCGGTCGAGGGCCACGATCTTCGTATGGTTGTCCGCCTTCGCCGGGACGTAGAGGAGTCGCTCGCCGACGGCGAACGGAATGCCGGGAACGGGCGTGAGCTTGCCCAGCTTCGTGTCCCACAACCGCCTTCCGCTGTGGGCGTCCAGGGCGATCAGGCCGAGCGCTCCCTCGGCGGCGTAGACCACGCCATCCTTGATCAGCGGGTCGCCATAAGGGTTGAGTTCACGGCCGACATAGTCGGGATTGCGCCCCTCGCCGAACTCCCAGAGCTCTCTGCCGTCGGAAATCCGGTACATCCGCAGCGTCCTGCCGCGCAGGCAGACCTGGTCGTCCGCCACCGCGAGCCGGCCGGGGAGGGGAGAAGGATCGGCCAGGCGCAGCCGGGGGATCCTGGTGTCCAGCGCCAGGCTGCCGTCTTTCGCCCGGAAGGCACCCAGCCAGTCCTCACCGGATACCGCCCGGCCCGCCTTGAGGTGGTCCAGCACCCGCGTCACGACCAAGTGCCCCCCGGTGCACACGGCGGAGAACTCCCGCGCCATATCCATCTGGTCGATGTGGAACCGGTGCCGCCAGCGTTCCGCACCGGTGCGTATGTCGATGGCGAGGAGGTGCTGCTCGTTCTGCCGGAAGTAGGGGTGCTGGGCGTCGTCCCGGTAGGCGGACAGGTACACCGTGCCGTCTCCGACGGCCAGCGCCTGTGGCTGGAGGTACTGGCCGTCGGCGAACAGGCCGGAGAAGTCGGCGGGCAGGGTCCGCGCGCTGCCGTCCCCGGTGCTCAGCACGGACAGCACTGGCTCGGTCCGCGAGCCGGTCGGCGGCGGGGTGACGGTGCAGATCCGTGCTCCGTCGGTGGTGACCTGCAAGGGCCTTCTGACCGTGCCGGCGGTCCAGGCCCGGTTGCCGCTGGTGGCGTCGAAACCCACCAGCCCCTTGCGGGACATCACCACCACCAGGTCGCCCACGGTCATGGGTGCGAACCCCGGGTCGGCCTTGTCGAGCGTGGCCCACCACACCGCGCGTTCGGGCACATTGGCGGGGCGCGGCCCGGAACGGGGCGGTGCGGCCGCGGGATTGCCGCCCGTGGGGCGGTGGCCCCGCCGCTCCGTCAGTGCCCAGAGACCCGCCCCCAGCGTGCCGAGGGCGAGGACCGAACCGCCGGCCACCGCCAGGGCCCCACGCCGGGACAAGCCGGCCGGGCCGGGCTTCGCGGGGCTGGGCTGGGGCCGGTACGGGGCCATGGCCGTCCGGTGCGGCCGGACCTGCCACACCTCGGTGGCACGGCGGGCGATCTCGGACAGGACGCCGTCCGGCAGGACGTCGGCGAACGACCGTTCCTCGGCGTCGATTTCCCGGGCCAGCCCGGCGGCGTCCGGCCTCCCTCCGGGGTCCTTGCTCAGACAGGCGGCCAGGACCGGGCGCAGTCCGTCCGGGACTCTGGTCAGGTCGGGCTCCGCATGGCGCACCCGGTACAGCAGGTCGGCAGGCCGCCCCAGGCCGAAGGGGCCGTGCCCGGTGGCCGCGAAGACCAGCAGTCCGGCGAGGGCGAACACATCACCCGCGGAGGTGTGTTCCAGCCCGGCCGCCTGCTCGGGGGACATAAAGGCCGGCGTTCCGGCGGCGGTGCCGGCATGGGTCAGCCGGTGGTCGCCCATGGCGCGGGCGATACCGAAGTCGATCAGCTTGGGGCCCGAGGCGGCGAGCAGGACATTGGACGGTTTCAGGTCCCGGTGCACCACATCGGAGGCGTGCAACTGCCGCAGCGCGCCGCAGAGTACGAAGCCCAGGGCGCGCACCGTGCGCTCGGGCAGCGGGCCGGTGGCGGTGACAGCCGCGCCGAGCGGCGGGCCCAGTACGTACTCCGTGGCGAGCCAGGGCAGCGGGGCCAGCGGATCGGCGTCGAACACCCGGGCCCCGTAGCGGCTGCCGATGACCCGCGCCGCGTCGACCTCCAGCCGGAACCGGGTGCGCAGGGTGGCGTCCTCGGCGAACTGCGGGTGCACCGTCTTCAGGGCGACGGTGCGGCCCCGGGCGGAGCGGGCGAGGTAGACGGTGCCCATGCCGCCGCCACCCAGTCTGGCCAGCAGGCGGTAGCCGCCGAGTTCCGCGGGGTCCTCGGGGATGAGGGGGTGCAGCATGCGGTTCAGTCCGTCCTGGGATCCATGGCGAGCAGCTCCGCCGACTGCCGGGCCAGCTCGGCGACGGCGCGGGGCGGCAGCCAGCCGGGGCCGAAGAGCGCGGCGGCGCGGGCGCCAGGCGGGACGGCCCCGTGCGGCGTGGCCTCATAGGGGGTGGCCCCGTGCGGGACGGCCTCATGCGGGGCGGCCCCATGCGGGACGGCGGCCCCATGCGGAGCAACCTCCTGCGGCGCGGGGCCGAATCCGCCGCCCGGCGCGGCGCCATAGAGCAACTCATCGAGCACTTGGCACGTTTGGGGACGGTTGTCGGGATTGCCGGCGGTGCAGGCGGAGATGAGGCCACGCAGCCGCTCGGGGAGCCGGCCGCGCTCCGGGACGGTGTGACCGGTCACCGCGTAGGCCAGCACCGCGCCCAGGGCGTAGACGTCGCCCGGGGGTTGCGGCCGTGCGCCCGACAACTGCTCGGGCGGCACGGCGCCGGGGGTCAGGCCCGGGAGTCCGGCGCGGGGCTGCCCGTCCGGCCCCGCGGCGCGTAGCGCGCCGAAACCGGTGAGCCGGGGGCCGTCGGCGGCCAGCAGAACCGCCGCCGGGGAGACGCCCGCATGGGTGATGCCGGCCTGGTGCAGGGTGACCAGCGTCTCGGCCAGCGCGGTGCCCAGCGCGAGGACGGTGCGCTCGGGCAGCGGGGCGCCGTGCGCGGCGAGGGCGGCGGGCAGCGGCACGGCGGGAAGGTAGGGGCCGGCGTGCCAGGCCGGGCCGCCGGACGGGGCGGCCTCGTCCACGGCGGCGAGCCAGGGGGCGGACAGCCTGCGCGCCGCCTCCGCCTCGCCGGCGAACCGGTCCGGCTCCACGCCCTCCAGGGGGGTGGCGAGCAGCACCGTGCGGTCGCCCGCCATGTCCCGTGCCAGGAAGCGCTCTTCGGCGGCGGGGGCTTCGGGCAGCGGCGCGTCCAGCCGGGCCAGTACCCGGTAGGGGCCGATCCGTTCCGGATCACCCGGGTACAGCGGTTCCATGAGCGGCGTCCCCCAAGTCGGTATTACGGGACAGAAGCCTACTCAAACGTCAATCCAGAATTGACGATGCCCATGACCCCCACGGCGCCCCTCGGGCCGGTGGCACACCGCGCGGGCGTAAGGGGCCAGCGGGCCTGCCGCAGTCTCACTGATGACGATTAGTCTTGATGACTGTACGCACTTGAGGAGCCGGCGCCGGACCTGCCAGCAGCGTGGTCAGCGGGGGTCCGGACGGCCGGACCACGGGAACGGCCCGCTCCCGGCAGGTGACTTCAACGGGGTGCCGGGCCACACCAGCAGGAGGCAATGTGAGCAGCGATCGGGACGAGATCCGCGCGGCCGGGATCACAGCCGGCGAGAACCGGTCCGACGCCGGTCACGAGCGCGAGCGGGACCCGGAACAGGAGCACGACCGGACGGGCGAGTTCACCATCGACTACACGCCGCCCGCCTGGTACACGCAGACCACGCCGGGCGGTGAGACGCCGCCACCCCCGCCGCCGCCACCCTCGGCCGACTCGTTGCCCGTTGCGCCGCCGGCCGCGCCGCCGAGCGCGGAATCGCCCGCCGCCCCGGCCAGGGACCGGGGGACGCTCCGGTTGTCCGCCGCCGAGCTGCTGAACGAGATCACGGAGCGGGTGGGGAAGACGGAGGAACCGGCCAAGCCGGAGGCTCCGCAGGAGAGTTCCCCTTCGCCCGAAACCTCCGCTGCTGTCAGTTCCATTGGGAATAGCGCTGTTGAGGACGGTTCTGCCCAGGACGGGGCCGCGGAGACCGGCTCCACTGGTACCGACTCCACTGGTACCGGTGCCGCCGGGGCTGGCTCTGTTGAGGACATGAGCGGCACCCTGCGCAGTGAGGGCACCATGCGGTTCTCGGCTGCCTCGCTGCGCGACCGGGTGCGGGAGGAGGGGGCCGCCGCGCCCGCTCCGGACGCGCCCGCCGCAGAGGCCGCACCCGCCGCCCCGTCAGCTCCGGCCGCCACGCCCGCACCCACCCCCGCCGCCCCGCCCACCGCGCCTGCCGCAGCCACGCCGTCCACTCCGGAACCGTGGACTCCGCCGTCCGTCCCGCAGGGCTCTTTGCCGCCGTTGCCGCCGGACTTCGAGCCCGCCTCGCCGACCGCCCCGGCCGCGTGGGCCCCGCCGGCCCAGCCCCAGGCCGCAGCCGGCGATTACGCGATCCCGGCCCCGGTGCCGGCGAACCCCGTTGCCCCGCATGGGGCGTTCGGCACCTCGCCGGCTAGGGCCGCCGCCGACCATGCCCAGGCCGGTGCCCCCGCACTGCCGCCGGGCGAGTACCACCCCGCTCCCCCGGCGCCGGGTCCGGCGGCCGCATCGGGCGGTTACGAACTGGCCACCCCGGCCCCGGCGGCTCCCGAACCGGTCGCCCCGCAGAGCGGTTACGGCGCCGCGATGCCGGCCCTGCCGGCGGCACCGGCCCCGCTCAACCCGGGCGGGGCGCGGGCGGGTTACGGCCTGCCGGCCCCCGCGCCGGAGGGCTCCGCAGCCCCGTCCGCCGCCGCTCCCGCGCCCCATGCGGCCGCCACGGGGGCCGGATACGGCACCCCGGTCCCGGCTCAGCAGCCGCCCACCCCGGCGCCTGCCCCGGCACCCGCCCCGCAGGAGAGCGCGGCCCCGGCCCAGCCCGCGCCCAACCCGGCCGTCACGCCGGGTGGTTACGGGACCCCGGGCCAGCCCGTCGTCAACCCCGCGGCCGCACCGGCCCCTTACGGCACCGAGCCGGGAAGCGGCCCCGGGGCCCCGCAGTCCGTACAGCCGGCACCATACGGCGCACCGCAGGGCGCCCCGGCCGCGTACCCCGCGCCCGTACCCCAGGCCGCCTACGCCCCGCCCGCGACGGGTGCCGGGGACGCGTACGCCCACCAGCGCCCGGAAGGCGAACCGGCGGGCGAGACACGGCCGGTGGACCCCCGGCTCGGCGAGACCGGGGCCCCCGTGCCACCGGCCGATCCGCGCACCGGCGGCTGGCCAACGGTGACACCCGAGCAGCGCCAGCGTTCCGTGCACGGGGCCCCGCTGGGCTTCACCGCGGCCGTGGAGCTGTCCTCGGAGCGGCTGCTGAAGAACAAGCCCAAGCCGAAGAAGCAGAGTTCGGGCAGCCGGTTCAAGTTCGGCGCCAAGAAGGAGGAGGCGGAGCGGCAGCGCAAGCTGGAGCTGATCCGCACGCCGGTGCTCTCCTGCTACCGCATCGCGGTCATCAGCCTCAAGGGCGGTGTGGGCAAGACGACCACCACCACCGCGCTGGGCGCCACGCTGGCCAGCGAGCGGCAGGACAAGATCCTGGCGATCGACGCCAACCCCGACGCGGGCACGCTGGGCCGCCGGGTGCGGCGCGAGACCGGGGCCACCATCCGTGACCTGGTCTCGGAGATCCCGCGACTCAACAGCTATATGGACATCCGCCGTTACACCTCGCAGGCCCCCTCCGGGCTGGAGATCATCGCCAATGATGTGGACCCGGCGGTGTCCACCACCTTCAATGACGAGGACTACCGGCGGGCCATAGACGTCCTGGGCCGGCAGTACCCGATCATCCTGACCGACTCCGGCACCGGGCTGCTCTACAGCGCGATGCGTGGTGTGCTGGACCTCGCCGACCAGTTGATCATCGTCTCCACGCCCTCGGTGGACGGGGCGAGCAGCGCCAGCACCACGCTGGACTGGCTCTCCGCGCACGGCTACAGCGAGTTGGTGGCGCGCAGCCTCACCGTGATCTCGGGAGTCCGGGAGACCGGCAAGATGATCAAGGTGGAGGACATCGTGTCCCACTTCGAGACACGGTGCCGTGGCGTGATCGTGGTGCCGTTCGACGAACACCTCGCGGCCGGTGCCGAGTTGGACCTGGACATGATGCGGCCCAAGACCCGGGAGGCGTACTTCACGCTGTCGGCGATGGTGGCCGAGGACTTCGTCCGGGCGCAGCAGGGGCTGTGGGGCGGCACGCCCCAGGCGCACCCCCAGCAGGCGCCCGTCCAGCAGCAGCCGCAGCAGGCGCACCCTCAGCAGTATCCGCAGGGGCAGCAGCCGCAGGCACCGGCCCCCGCGCAGCCGGGGCAACCGATGCCGGGACAGCCCGGGCAGCCGATGCCGGGGCCGTACAACCCCTATGGCCAGCCGCAGCCGATGCCGCCGGGCGGGTATCCGCAGCAGGGTGGGTGGCCCCAGCAGCCGCAGCAACCGGGCGGGTACGGGTACCCGCAGGCGTGAGGCGGTACCGTCCGCGCCCCCGCCCGGGGGCGCGGCGCGGGCCGTCAGCAGCCGGCCGGAGCCCCGTCGTGGGCGGCCACCAGCTCGCGGGCCTGGCGGACGTCCTCCGCCATGCGCTCCAGCAGCGCCTCGATGCTCTCGAACTTCTCCATGCCGCGCAGATAGGCCAGGAAGTCCACGGCCGCGTGCAGGCCGTAGAGGTCAAGGCCGACCCGGTCGATGGCATATGCCTCGACGGTCCGCTCCCGGGCGTCGAACTGCACATTGGTGCCGACCGAGATGGCGGCCGGCATCGACTCGCCGCCGACCACCAGCCAGCCCGCGTAGACCCCGTCGGCAGGGATCGCGGTGTGCGGCAGGGTCTCGATGTTGGCCGTGGGGAAGCCCAGTTCGCGGCCCCGCTGGGCGCCGCGCACCACCACGCCCTCGACCCGGTGCGGGTGGCCGAGGACCTCCATGGCACCCGCCACATCGCCCTCGGCGACCAGGCGCCGGGTGAGCGTGGAGGAGAACGGCAGTCCGGCGCCGGCCTCGCCGGCCAGCTCGAGGTCGACCGTCTCGACACCGTAGTCGTAGGTGACGCCCAGCTCGGCCAGGAAGCCGACATTGCCCGCCGCGCGGTGGCCGAAGCGGAAGTTGGGGCCCTCCACCACCAGCTTGGCGTGCAGCTTGTCCACCAGCACCTTCACCACGAAGTCGGCGGGCGAGAGCTTGGAGAATTCGGCGGTGAAGGGCAGGACCAGCACCGCGTCCACCCCGAGCTGCTCGATCAGCTCGGCGCGCCGGTGGTGCGGGGCCAGCAGCGGCGGGTGGCTGCCGGGCCGGACGACCTCGCTGGGGTGCGGATCGAAGGTCACCACGACGGAGGGCACACCGAGCTCACGCGCCCGGTCCACCGCGCGGCCGATGATCACCTGGTGCCCGCGGTGCACCCCGTCGTACGAGCCGATGGTGACGACGCTGCGCCCCCAGTCCTGGGGGATGTCCTCCAAGCCACGCCAGCGCTGCACTGTGCCCGCTCCTCGCCCGAACCTTTGTCTGTCGATTTCGCAGGTCTAAGAGTGCCATGCCGGTTGGCGGCGGTCCGCATCGGCTGGGGTGCGCTGGGCCTCCTCCCCCGCCTGACCAGCGCCGTCTTCCGGTTCCAGGGGCTGCTGGTGCTCCGCCTCCGGCTCGCGGACGCCCAGTGTCAGCCGGATCCGGGTCCGCGGGCCGATCACCTCGGCCCATACGGCGGGCGCGGACTTCAGCCAGCGCCGTACCAGGGCACCGAACGCCGGGACCTCACGGGCCAGCTGGGTCAGCCGCCGGTCCAGGCACCTGGTGCCCTCGGTGCTGCGGGCCAGCAGCTCCGCGGTGCGCAGCAGCAGATCATGGGTCCGGGCCTCGCCCCGCTCGCTGGCGCCCTCGGCCACCGCGCGCAGCAGGATGTCCAGCACCAGGACGTTCTGCTCGGGCGGACCCTGCTGCTCGCACTCCAGCAGTACCTCCAGCAACTCCTGGCGCAGCGGGCGGGAGGCGGGCGTGCCGGGGGCGGCCAGCACCGGGGCCAGGGCGCGGCGCACCTGGGCGGGGCAGGTGCGCAGCAGATCGGCGACGAGCGGGAAGAGCACGGCGCGGGCGGCGGAACCCCCCTCCAGCCGCCGGTCGACGAAGGCGGCGGCGTGCCCGGCGCCGTCCGGATGGTGTTCCAAGTACTCGCGGACCAGCGCGGAGGCCCGCCGGGCGAGGGCGGGCGTGCTGACCTGGGCCAGGGTGGCGAGCACGGCGGCCGGGCCGTCACCCACCTCGTGCAGCCGGGCCCGGAAGGCGGCCAGCACCGGTTCGGGATGGGTGGTGAGGGCGGCGGCCAGCGCCTGGGGCGGCAGCTGGGAGTCGCCGGCGGCGAAGCGGGCCAGCGCCTGGGGCAGGTGCTTGGCGCGGGTTTCCCGGTCGCGGATCAGCAGGGTCAGCGCGGCGCCATGCAGGGTGTCCTCGCCGGAGCGGCCCAGCAGGGTCAGCGCGGCGTAGCGCAGCAGTTCGCGGTCGGCGGCGGTCTCGGCATGGGGCGCCGCCTTCAGCCCATAGGCGGCTGCGGCCACATGCAGCTCCAACCGCTCCTCGTCGTGGGCCCAGCGGTCCACCGCGCGGCACAGCGCGGAGGGCTCGTCCTCGGCGAGGGCGGCCAGCAGTTCGTCGGCGCGGGGGTGGGCGGTGCCGACCAGGGCCTCGGTGAGGTCGTCCAGGGCCAGGCCGCGGTGGGTGTGCAGCAGTGCCTGGGCGGCGGCGGCGACGGTGGGGGGCGGCAGGTCCGGGTCCTGCTCGGGGCCGGTGAGCAGCGGGCGCTCATCGGTGAACCAGTGGCACAGCAGCGGCTGGGCGGTGCCCGGGTCCTCGGTGAGCAGAGTGGCGACGGTGGGCAGGAAGCGGTCGCCCGGGGCGGCGCCGGAGGTGGCGCGGGGCGGAGCGTCGGCGGGGACCAGGCGGCGCAGCAGGTCCAGCCGGTCGGCCGGCCCCAGGCGCAGCCGCAGCCAGAAGGAGGGGCCGAAGACGGTGAGGCCGCCCAGGGTGGCGACGGCGCCGCTGTCGAAGCCGCCCGCCAGGCGCGCGCAGGCGGTGAGCCGGTCCGCGAGCAGCCGCAGCACGCGCTGGTAGGGGGCGGCGTCCGGGACGCGGAGCAGGGTCTCGGCGAGCAGGTGGGCGGCCCACCAGGCGGGGTCGGGGAGATGGCCGACGGCCCGGGGCCCGGGGGGTTGGTCCCCGGCGGGCGGCGCGGTCCCGCCGGCGCGGGCGGCCTCGGCGTGCTGGTGCTCGGCGGTAGGGGCGTCCCTGGCGCCGTTGTCCATGCCGGTGCCGTCGTCCATGCCAGTGCCCGCCCCCTTGGGCACCAGGGCTTCCACCGCGTGCACCAGCGCGGTCAGGCGGCGGGAGAGCTGGGTGGGACCGGAGCGCCGGGCCAGCATGATCATCGCTTGCAGCACGGGGCCGATGCGGTGCCGGGGCACTGGCAGCGGACGGGGCGCCTGGGCCGGCTCGGTGCCCGCCCGGCGGCCCCGGCGCCGCCCGGCGCGGGCGGCAGGGCGGGAGCCGGGCGGAGGCGGCACATGCCCGTCGGGCGCGGGCGCCGAGCCACCGCGCCGGGACGGCAGCCGGACCACCGCCTCGGCGGGCGGACCCGCCGAATCCCCGGTCTCGCACCAGCGGTGCACCAGGGCGTGCAGGGCGGCGTCCAGGTCCAGGTGGGTGCCGTGCAGCCAGTCGGCGAACTCCTCATGGGCGAAGCGGTAGCCGGCGCCGGCCGGGACCAGCAGGCCCTCGGTGAGCACGGCGGAGGCCCAGCCGGTGCGCCAGGGGAACAACTCCTCGAAGGCCTCGCGCTCCAGCTCGCCCTGGCCGGGGCCGAGGCAGCGCCGGGCCGCCTCATGCACCTGTCCGGCCACCCGGGCGGCCAACCGCCGCACCGCGGTGCCGCGCAGCGGCGGACGCCGGGCGGCGGCCAGCCGGACCGCGATGCGCAGGCAGACCAGGTCCAGGTAGGCGGAGAAGACATCCCACCGGTCGGGCAGCACGCGCATGGTGCCCGTGGTGGCCCCGGCGGGCAGCGCGGCGCGCACCTCGGCCAGCAGCCGCAGGGCCAGCGGGTGGCAGGCGTCCGCCGGGGCGATGGCCCCGTCGGGGATGGCATGGGCGGCGCGGGCCCGGGCGGCCTGGCCGGGGGTGAGGTCGCCGAGCCGGACGCACGGGGGCACGGTGGCACCGACCGGTTCGCGCTCGGCGGCGGCCCGCAGGGTGGCGCGGGGGGTGTGCAGCAGGCCGGCCGGGAAGAGCCGCCCGGCGCTCTCCCAGTGCTCGGGGCGGCAGGCGACCACCAGCCGGGCGGAGGTCCGCTCCAGCCACCGGGCGGTGGCCTCGGTCCAGGCGGGCAGGGCATGGGCCAGCACCGGCGGCATCTCCTCCGGCCCGTCCAGCAGCACCAGCAGCGGCCGCCCCACCTGATGGGCCAGCTCGACGACGGCCTCCGGGGTGGCGCAGCAGGCGTCGCCCACCGTGCCCGTGGCGCCCGCGGAGGCGGTGACGATCCGCCCGGCCGACCGCAGCGCCCGGCTGATGGCGTCGCGCAGGCTCCCGTCATCGGCCCTGAGGTCGGCGCCGCGCAGCCAGAGGGTGGGCGCGGGCTCGGCCCCACGCGCCCGCCGGGCGGCCAGCGCCCCCAGTTCGGTGGTGCGCCCGGTGCCCGGATCCCCCACCAGGCCCAGCACTCGCGCGGTGCCCCGCTGCCCGGGGTCCAGGAAGTGGCTCAGCTCCCGCTCGATCTCCGGACGCTGGACCGGGTCCTGCCAGGCGCGGGGGGTGGCCACGGAGCCCAGCGAGGTGGCGGTGAGCTCCAGCGCCCCGGCCAGGTTGAGGTCGGGGCCGTAGGCGGGCACCGCCGCGGCGTTGCGCTCCAGCAGTTCGGCCAGCGCCCCGCCCGGGCGGGCGGCGGCGACGGCACGCAGCGGAACGGCGAAGCCGGCCGCCTCATGGTCGGCCTGAAGCGCGGTACCGAGGACGGCGATCACCGCTCCGGTTCGCGCATCCAGTACCGGGCCGCCGGTGGCCTCGTCGCCCAGCCGCAGCGTGGTGCGGTCGCCGATGGACAGCTCCAGCGCGGCGCCCAGCAGATGGAAGCGGTCGGTGGCGGTATAGGTGACCAGGGCGTCTCCCACGATCTCCGCCCCGTGCCAGTGGCCGGCCTTCAGCCGTACCCGGGTGCCGCCGTCCACCCGTGACGCCGCGGCGACCGGCAGCGGCGGCATGGCCAGCCCCTCGGCGCGCACCAGAGCCAGGTCGCACTCCGGCAGTGGGGTGATCGCGTCCGCGCCGACCACCAGCGTGCGGTCGCCCGGGGCGTGCAGCACCAGGCAGGCCAGGCCGTCCACGGCCTCATGGCTGGTGATCAGGGTGGAGCGGTCGTCCACCGGGAAGCCGGTGCCGCGCGGCCTGCCGGCGAGATCTCTGATGCGCACCAAGGACTCGCTGGCATCGGTCCGCCGACCGCTCATCCGCCGAACCTCCCCGCAATGGCGTACGTCCGCCTACGCAGTAATGGCGACAGCCACACGCCGGAACGCTCCGACCGTAGGCAGCGGATGATCGGCGGGACAGATCGCGAGGCGAACGCGCCCCCTTCCACCCCCTTGGTTCACTCCGAGCGCCTGCCCGTTGGGGTGAATCCCACGTATCAGATGGATAGAGAGCGGGGGAGGGGGATCGTCGGGCGGGGAACGCGGATCGCGGTCCCCGCCCGACGGTGTTCACGGGCCGTGCCGGGCCCGGGGAGGGTGCCCGGCCGACGATGACCGGAGGTCGCCGGAGGCGGGCTCAGCCGAAGACGGCGAGGCTCTTGGCCCGTCCGCCCTGGTTCTCGATCAGGGCGAGGAAGGCCCCGTCCGGCCCGAAGACGGCGATCGGCCCGGTGGTGTCGAAGAGCGGCACCCGGATCCGCACGCCGTTGCCCAGCAGGCGGGCCTGCTCGGCGGTGACGTCCCAGCGCTGGAAGGCGGCGGCCGCCGCCTCGGCGACCGGCATCACGGTCAGCTCCTCCTGGAGCTGGTCCAGGGTGCGCGCGTCACCGATCCGGTACGGACCGACCCGGGTGCGGCGCAGCGCGGTGAGGTGGCCGCCCACACCGGTGTCCGCGCCCAGGTCGCGGGCCAGCGCCCGGACGTAGGTGCCGGACGAGCAGACCACCGAGACCAGCAGGTCCTGCACCGCCGTACCGTCCTCGGCCTCGGCGGGGTGCACGGCGTGCACCGTGAAGGAGGAGACGGTCACCGGGCGGGCCGGGATCTCGAAGTCCTCCCCCTCGCGCGCCCGCTTGTAGGAGCGCTTGCCGTCTATCTTGATCGCGCTGACCTTGGACGGGACCTGCATGATGTCCCCGGTCATCTTGGCCACCCCGGCGTCGATGGCCTCCCGGGTCACCCCGGAGGCGTCGGCGGACGAGGTGATCTCGCCCTCCGCGTCATCGGTCACCGTGTTCTGGCCGAGCCGGATGGTCGCCACGTACTCCTTCTCGGTCAGCGCGAGGTGACCGAGAAGCTTGGTGGCCCGCTCGACGCCGAGCACCAGCACGCCGGTGGCCATCGGGTCGAGGGTGCCCGCGTGGCCGATGCGGCGGGTACGCGCGATGCCGCGCATCTTGGCGACGACGTCGTGGGAGGTGAAGCCGGCCGGCTTGTCGACGATGACAAGGCCGTCCGGAACGGTGGGCTTGCGGTTCATTCGGCGGCCGCGTCCCCGTCCTCGGCCTCGCCCGGCTTGCGGTACGGGTCCGCCTCACCGGCGTAATCGGCGCCGGAGGATGCCTCACGCACCTTGGCGTCCGAGTTGCGGGCCCGGTCGAGGAGGTCCTCGATGGTCCGGGCGGTCTCCGGCAGGGCGTCGGCCACAAAGGTCAGGGTGGGGGTGAACTTGATGCCCGCCGCCTTGCCCACCGCGGAACGCAGCAGGCCCTTGGCGCTCTCCAGGCCGGCGGCCGCGGCCGCCCGCTCCTCGTCGTCGCCGTAGACCGTGTAGAAGACCGTCGCCTCTCGCAGGTCGCCGGTGACCCGGGTGTCGGTGATGGTCACATGCGTACCGAGGC
Organism: Streptomyces sp. NPDC052396; assembly: GCF_044593195.1. Lineage (NCBI taxonomy): Bacteria > Bacillati > Actinomycetota > Actinomycetes > Kitasatosporales > Streptomycetaceae > Streptomyces > Streptomyces sp. NPDC052396. Next base: position 676,690 of record NZ_JBIUAW010000002.1, on the reverse strand, counting down.
GCGGGTCCTTGATTCCGCGCTGGAGCTTCTGGGCGACCACCTCCCGGATGAGGTCCGCCAGCTTCTTCGCCCGCGCATTGTCGGCCACTGGTCCGTCTCCTTCTTGATGTTCAGTCGTCGTGCTCGCCGTGGAACCGCCGCCGCGCGGACAGCAGCTCCACTTCAGGACGTGCGGCGACCCAGCGCTCGCAGCGGTCCAGTAGGTCGGTGAGGTGCCCCATGTCGCCGGAGACCGCCGCCAGGCCGATGCGGGCCCTGCGGTAGAGGTCCTGTTCGCCGACCTCCGCCACGCTGACCGCGTACTTGCGGTGCAGCTCGGCGACGATCGGGCGGACGACGGAGCGCTTCTCCTTCAGCGACCGGACGTCGCCGAGGAGGAGGTCGAAGGACAGCGTCCCTACGTACATGCAGTGCGGGTTCATGCCACCCGTGGGGCCGTTGGGGGTCCCCCAGCGGTGACTGGAGGGGTCCGTGATTCGTACGGCTCATTCGAAACCGTACACGCAACGGCCGGGGCCGATCGACGGATATTCCCGCCGACCGGCCCCGTGCGTGCGGTCAGTGCGATCAGCCGCGCGGCTTCTCGCGCATCTCGTACGTCGCGATGACGTCGTCGACCTTGATGTCGTTGAAGTTGCCGAGGTTGATACCGCCCTCGTAACCCTCGCGGATCTCGGTGACATCGTCCTTGAAGCGGCGCAGGCCCTCGATGTTGAGGTTCTCCGCCACGACCTTGCCGTCGCGGATGAGGCGCGCCTTGGTGTTCCGCTTGACCTCGCCGGAGCGGATGAGAACACCCGCGATGTTGCCCAGCTTGGACGAGCGGAAGACCTCGCGGATCTCCGCCGTACCGAGCTCGACCTCTTCGTACTCCGGCTTCAGCATGCCCTTGAGGGCCGCCTCGATCTCCTCGATCGCCTGGTAGATGACCGAGTAGTACCGGACGTCGACGCCCTCGCGCTCGGCCAGCTGGGTGGCACGGCCCTCGGCGCGGACGTTGAAGCCGATGACGATCGCGTCGGAGCCGGACGCCAGCGAGATGTCGGACTCGGTGACCGCACCCACGCCGCGGTGCAGCACGCGGATGTCGACCTCCTCGCCCACATCGAGCTGGAGCAGGGAGGACTCGAGGGCCTCCACCGAACCGGACGCGTCGCCCTTGATGATGAGGTTGAGCTGCTGGATCTCGCCGGCCTTGAGCACCTTGTCCAGGTCCTCGAGGGACACCCGGCGGGTGCGCTTGGCGAAGGCCGCGTTGCGCTCACGCGCCGCGCGCTTCTCGGCGATCTGCCGGGCCGTGCGGTCCTCGTCCACGACGAGGAAGTTGTCGCCGGCGCCCGGGACATTGGTCAGACCCAGGACGAGGACCGGGGTCGAGGGACCCGCCTCGTCCACGTTCTGGCCCTTGTCGTCGAGCATGGCGCGCACGCGGCCGTAGGCGTCGCCCACCACCATGGTGTCGCCGACGCGGAGGGTACCGCGCTGGACCAGGACGGTCGCCACGGCGCCGCGGCCACGGTCGAGGTGGGCCTCGATCGCGATGCCCTGCGCGTCCTGCTCCGCGTTGGCGCGCAGGTCGAGCGCGGCGTCGGCGGTCAGCACGACGGCCTCGAGCAGCTTGTCGATGTTCAGACCCTGCTTGGCGGAGATGTCGACGAACATGGTGTCGCCGCCGTACTCCTCGGCCACCAGACCGAACTCGGTGAGCTGACCGCGCACCTTGGTCGGGTCGGCGCCCTCGACGTCGATCTTGTTGACCGCCACCACGATCGGCACATCGGCCGCCTTGGCGTGGTTGAGGGCCTCGATCGTCTGCGGCATCACACCGTCGTTGGCCGCCACCACGAGGATCGCGATGTCGGTCGACTTGGCACCACGGGCACGCATGGCGGTGAACGCCTCGTGACCCGGGGTGTCGATGAAGGTGATGCGACGCTCTTCGTCGTTGACCTCGGTCGCGACCTGGTAGGCACCGATGTGCTGGGTGATGCCACCGGCCTCGCCCGCGACCACATTGGTCTTGCGGATCGCGTCGAGGAGTCGCGTCTTACCGTGGTCGACGTGACCCATGACGGTCACCACCGGCGGACGCGCGACGAGCATTTCCTCGCCGCCCTCGTTCTCACCGAACTCGATGTCGAAGGACTCGAGCAGCTCGCGGTCCTCCTCCTCCGGGCTGACGATCTGAACCGTGTAGTTCATCTCGTCGCCGAGGAGCGTCAACGTCTCGTCGGAGACCGACTGCGTGGCCGTGACCATCTCGCCGAGGTTCATCATCACGGCGACCAGCGACGCCGGGTTGGCGCCGATCTTCTCCGCGAAGTCGGTGAGCGAGGCACCACGGGAGAGACGGATGGTCTCGCCGCCGCCACGCGGCAGCATCACGCCGCCGACCGACGGGGCCTGCATGGCCTCGTACTCCTGACGGCGCTGGCGCTTGGACTTGCGGCCACGACGGGCCGGACCGCCGGGACGGCCGAAGGCACCCTGCGTGCCGCCACGGGCACCGGGGCCGCCGGGACGACCGCCGAAGCCACCGGGACGACCGCCGCCGAAGCCGCCACCGCCACCACCGGGGCCACCGCCGCCGGGACGACCGGCGAAGCCGCCGCCGCCACCCGGACGACCGCCGCCACCCGGACCGGCCGGACGGCCGGCGAAGCCGGGACGGCCGGCACCGCCGGGACGACCGGCGCCACCGGGACCGCGGCCACCGCCGCCGGGGCCCGGACGCGGGCCGGCGGCCGGACGCTGCGGCATCATGCCGGGGTTCGGACGGTTACCCGCCGGGGCGCCGGGGCGCGGCGCGCCACCCGGAGCCTGCGGACGGGGCATGCCGCCCGGAGTGGGACGCGGGCCCTGGCCCTGCGGGCGCGGGGCACCGCCGGGACCGCCCTGCGGCCGCGGGGCGCCGGGAACGGCCTGGCCGCCACCACCGGGACGCGGGCCCTGCGGGCGCGGAGCCTGCGGACGGGCCATGCCGGTGGAGCCACCGGAGGTGAACGGGTTGTTGCCCGGACGGGGACCGGCCGGACGGGCACCCGGACGGGGCGCCTGGCCCTGGCCGGGACGCGGAGCACGCTGGCCGCCCTGCTGGCCGGCCTGGCCCGGACGGCCCGCGGAACGCGGACCGGGGGCACCACCGGGGCGCGGGGCGGAGGGGGCGGCGGGCTGCGCCGGGGGCGCGGAGAACTCCGCCGCGGGCACCGGCTTGGCCGGGGCGGCCGGGCCGGGCTTGGGGCCCGGGCGCGGGCCGGGCGCGGGCGCGGCACCGGCAGGCTTGGGGGTAACAGGTGTAACAGGGGTAACGGGGGCCGCGGCCGGCTTGGGAGCCGGAGCGGCGGGGCGCGGGGCACCCGGAGTGGGGGCACCCGGCTTCGCGGGCGCGGCCTTGCGCGGCGCCGCGGGCTTGGCAGCGGACTTGCCGGCGTTGCCACCGGGTCCCTGCAGCGCGTCAGTCAACTTACGGACGACCGGCGCCTCGATCGTCGAGGACGCCGAACGGACGAATTCACCAAGTTCTTGGAGCTTGGCCATGACGACCTTGCTCTCTACTCCGAACTCCTTGGCGAGTTCGTATACCCGGACCTTAGCCACTTCGCTCCTTCTAGGTCCGGGTTGTCAACCGGACCGTCGCTACTTCATGGGCGTACTCATCGCGTACTCATCGAGTGCTCATCGCAATCTCGACCTACTTCCAACTCGCGAGGTACCTGACATGGACCATCCCCACAGAACGCGGGGCCGAACTATGGCCGCTCGCCGCGTTCGACATATCGACGCAGCTCCGCGGTATCAAACGGTCCCGGGCTTTTGAAGGCCCGGGGGAACGCCCGGCGGCGCACCGCCAGTTCGAGACAGACCGGTGTGGGGTGCACGGAGGCACCCCGGCCGGGCAGCGTACCGCGAGGATCGGGGACGCAGGCGCCCTCGATCACCACGATCCGCAAGAGATCGCCCTTGGCCGCGCGCTCCCGGCACCCCACACAGGTACGTTCAGGGCATGCCCGGGCATGCGTCCGGCCAGACACTGGTTAAGTCTACCTCCCCGCGCCAACCTCACCCCTTCGGGGCACTGATCGGCTACGTATCCGTTATGACCATGGTCCTCGGACCGGGGCCGCCTGTCACGCGGCTTTTCGGAACATCGGAAACCGCATCCATGCGCCCCGGCTCGCTCCCACGCGCCCCCGGCGCTCCCCCGCTACGCCTGGGGAGCCGGCTCGGCCTGCTCGGTGTCGGGGCGGATGTCGATCCGCCAGCCGGTGAGCCGGGCGGCCAGGCGGGCGTTCTGCCCCTCCTTGCCGATGGCCAGGGAGAGCTGGTAGTCGGGAACCGTTACCCGGGCGGACCGCTGGGCGAGATCGACGATCTCCACCTTGCTCACCCGCGCGGGGGACAGTGCGTGGGCCACCAGCTCGGCCGGGTCGTCCGACCAGTCGACGATGTCGATCTTCTCGCCGTTGAGCTCGGCCATCACGCTGCGCACCCGGCCGCCCATGGGGCCGATGCAGGCGCCCTTGGCGTTGAGCCCGGAGCGGTTGGACCGTACGGCGATCTTGGTGCGGTGACCGGCCTCGCGGGCGATGGCGGCGATCTCCACCGAGCCGTCCGCGATCTCCGGGACCTCCAGGGCGAAGAGCTTCTTCACCAGGTTGGGGTGGGTGCGCGAGAGCGTCACCGACGGACCGCGGACGCCCTTGGCCACCCGCACCACATAGGTACGCAGGCGGACGCCGTGCTTGTACTCCTCGCCGGGGACCTGCTCCTGCACCGGCAGGATGGCCTCCAGCTTGCCGATGTCGACCAGGACGTTCTTGGGGTCCTTGCCCTGCTGGACGACGCCGGCGACCACATCGCCCTCGCGGCCGGCGAACTCACCGAAAGTGATCTCGTCCTCGGCGTCCCGCAGACGCTGGAGGATGACCTGCTTGGCGGTGGTGGCGGCGATCCGGCCGAAGCCGGAGGGGGTGTCGTCGAACTCACGCGGCTCCTCGCCCTCGGCGAGGTCCTGCGGGTCCTCCTTGGCCCAGACCGTCACATGGCCGGTGGAGCGGTCCAGCTCCACCCGGGCCCGGCGACGGCTTCCCTCGGTGCGGTGGTAGGCGATGAGGAGGGCCGACTCGATCGCTTCGACCAGCAGGTCGAAGGAGATCTCCTTCTCTCGCACCAGACCCCGCAGGGCACTCATGTCGATGTCCACGGCTACGCCTCCTCTTGGCTCTCGTCGGCGGCCTTGTCGGCGGCCTTGCGGTTGAACTCGATCTCCACCCGGGCCTTCTTGATCTCGTCGAAAGCCAGTCGGCGGGTGGTGGGCTTGCGGCCCTTGACGCCGGGAACCTCGAGGTCGAGCCCCTCCTCGTCCACGGCGGTGATCCGCGCCAGGAGCTCGCCGCCCTCGGCGAGCTGGGCCTTGATCAGCCGGCCGGTGGCCCGGACATAGTGGCGGTGCCTGGTCAGCGGGCGGTCTGCACCGGGAGAGGTGACCTCCAGGACATACGGAGCACCGCCCATGACATCGGTGTCATCCAGCCGCTGGGAGACCTCGCGGCTCAGCTCGGCGCACTCGTCGAGCGACACGCCCTGGTCACCGTCCACCACGACACGCAGCACACGGCGCTTGCCGGCCGGTGTCACTTCGACCTCTTCCAGATCCAGCTCCCGCGCGCTGACGAGAGGGGCAAGCAGCTCGCGCAGCCGCTCGCTCTGGGTGGTGCTCATCCGGGTGACTCCTCGGCCGCGTGTGCTGTTGTGGGAAAGTCGCGTGTCAGGTCAAAGCCTATCTGTTCCGGCACCCGGCTGACGATTCGGTTCCGGGTGCCCGGGCGCCGGTACTCTCGCAGGCGGCGATCATGGAGTCCTACGGAAAGAGGATCGTGCCGCTCACCACGACGACGCGGGGCGCCGACGGCCCGCGCAGACGCAGGGTACTGGCGGGGGGCGCGGCGGCCCTGCTGCTGTCCGGCTGTTCCGGCACCGCGCGGCCCGGGCCGGCCGACGGGCGCGCCCCGGACGGGAGCACCCTGCGGGCCCGCGCCGCGCGCCGCTCCGCCGAACTGCTGGGGCGGTACGACGCCACCCTCGCCGCCCACCCCGCGCTCGCCCCCAGGCTGCGCCCGCTGCGGGACCAGGTGGCCCGGCACGTCCAGGCCCTGGGCACCCCGACCGCCGCGCCGTCCGCCTCCCCCGCCACCACGCCCGCCGCCTCCCCCACCGCGCCGGGCGACGAGAAGGCCGCGCTGGAGGCCCTGGCGGACGCCGAACGGCGCACCACCGAGGCACACACCGCGGCCCTGGCCAACGCTCCGGGCGAGCTGGCCCGGCTGCTGGCGTCCATCGCGGCCGCGGGCGCCGCGCACACCTATCTGCTGGGGGCCTGATGGACCAGGCGGTCTTGAAGGCGGCCCAGGCGGCGCTGGCCGGCGAGCACGCCGCCGTCTACGGCTATGGCGTGGCCGGCGGCCACCTCGACGGCGCGCGCGCCGGGCAGGCGAAGGAGGCGTACGAGGCGCACCGGGCCCGCCGGGACGCCCTGGAGCGCACCGTGCGGGACCTGGACGGCCGCCCCGTGGCGGCGGCGGCCGGCTACCGGCTGCCGTTCCCGGTCACCGACCCGGACTCCGCGGTGCGCCTGGCGGCGGAGCTGGAGAGCCGACTGGCGGGGGTCTACGCCGACCTGGTGGGTGCCGCCACCGGTGCGCTGCGCGGGGAGGCGGCGGCCGCGCTGCGCGAGGCGGCGGTGCGGTCGGTGCGCTGGCAGGGCGACGGCGTAGCCTTCCCGGGGCTCGCCGAGCGGGCCGCTCCCGCCGCGCCGAGCAGCCCGGCGGCGCGGCCCTGACCGGCAACGACGAAAGGGACAGCGCACGGATGGCCAGTGGGAACGACCGCCTTGAACCACCGGAGCGGCTCCTGCGCGCCCTGGCCGGGGATGAGGAGGCCGGCCCATGGCTGGCCGCTCTGCCGGCGACCTGTCAGGAGTACCTGGCGCACTGGGAACTGACACCCGAACGGGTGCAACGCCCCGGCGGGCGGCGCGGCATGGTGGTGCTGGTGCGGCAGGCGGACGGCACTCCGGCCGCGCTGAAGCTCACGCCCCCGGGGCGCACCGTGGAGCTGGAGCACGCGGCGCTGGCGCACTGGAACGGCGCCAGCGCTGTGCGGGTGCTGCGCGCCGCGCCCGGGGCGGGGGCACTGCTGCTGGAGCGGCTGCACGGCGAGGTCAACCTGCGCTCACTGCCCGAGCCCAAGGCCGTGCTGGAGGCCTCGGCGACGCTCCAGCGGCTGTGGGTGCGCCCGCCGGAGGAGCACCCGTTCCCCTCGGTGGCCGAGCACACCGCGACTCTGGCCCAGGACCTGCGCCGGTGGCGCGCGGAACCCTGGGCGGCGGACGTCCGGGCGCTGATCGACGAGGCACTGGAGCTGCGCGAGGCGCTGACCGCCGGCGACGGGGAGGAGCCGTACCTGCTGCACGGTGCCTACCACCAGGGAAAGGTGCTGGCCGGGGACCGCGCCCCGTGGCTGGCGGTGGGCCCGCGGCCGCTGGCGGGCGAGCGGGCGTACGACCTGGCCTGGCCGGTCCGGGACCGGCTGGACACCCTGCTGGCCGCCCCGGGCGCGGCGGCCGCGGCGCGGCGGCGGGTGACCAAGCTGGCGGACTCGCTGGAGGTGGACCGGGAGCGGCTGCGCTGCTGGGCGGTCTTCCGGGCGGCCGAGGCGGGCGTGCGAGAGCTGTCGCTGGGCGCCCGCCCGGCCGGTGAACTCCTGCTGGAGTTCGTCCAGTCGATCGGCTGACAGCCGGCCGACGTCCATCAGGCAGTCAGGCGATCAGCCTCGCCACGGCCGCCACCGCCGCGTCCACGGTGAGTTCCTGGCGCTCCCCCGTGCGGCGGTCCTTCAGCTCCACCACGCCCTCCGCGGCGCGGCGGCCGACCACCAGCACGGTGGGCACGCCGATGAGTTCCGCGTCGGTGAACTTCACTCCCGGGGACACCGCGGTGCGGTCGTCGACCAGCACCCGGGCCCCGGCGCGGGCCAGTTGCCCGGCCAGTTCCAGGGCGATTTCGGTCTGCCGTGCCTTGCCCGCCGCGACCACATGGACGTCGGCCGGGGCGACCTCGCGGGGCCAGCACAGCCCGGCCTCGTCATGGGTCTGTTCGGCCAGCGCGGCCACCGCCCGGGAGACGCCGATGCCATAGGAGCCCATGGTGACCCGGACCGGCTTGCCCTGGGGGCCCAGCACATCGAAGCCGAAGGTGTCGGCGTACTTGCGGCCCAGCTGGAAGATATGGCCGATCTCGATGGCCCGGCCGATGCGGAGCCCGGCGCCGCACCGGGGGCAGGGGTCGCCCGGCTCGACCACGACCACGTCCAGGTAGCGGTCGACGGTGAAGTCGCGGCCGCAGACCACGTCGCGGGCATGGGTGCCGGGCTTGTTGGCGCCGGTGATCCAGGCGGTGCCGGGGGCGATGCGCGGGTCGGCGACATAGGGCAGCCCCAGGCCCTGCGGACCGACATAGCCGCGGACCAGCTCGGGATGGGCCGCGAAGTCCTCGGCGGTCACCAGCTCCACCACGGCGGGCGCCAGATGCTCCGCCAGCTTGCCCAGGTCCACCTCGCGGTCGCCCGGCACGCCGACCGCCGTTATCTTGCCGTCCACCTTGACCAGGAGGTTCTTCAGAGTGGCCGAGGCAGGCACGGACAGATGCCGGGCCAGGGCCTCGATGGTCGGGGTGTCGGGGGTGTCCAGTTCCTCGACGGGGCCGTGCGCCACATTCGCCGGGGGCTCGACCACGGTGGTCACCGCCTCGGTGTTGGCCGCGTAGTCGCACTCGGGACAGTCCACAAAGGTGTCCTCGCCGGCCCCCGACGGGGCCAGGAACTCTTCGGAGGCGGAGCCGCCCATGGCGCCGGAGACGGCGGAGACGATGCGGTGGTCCAGGCCGATGCGCTCGAAGATGCGGCGGTAGGCCTCGCGGTGCAGCCGGTAGGACTCGGCCAGACCCTCGTCGGTGGTGTCGAAGGAGTAGGAGTCCTTCATCTGGAACTCGCGGCCGCGCAGCACTCCGGAGCGGGGCCGGGCCTCGTCCCGGTACTTGGTCTGGATCTGGTAGACGATCACCGGCAGGTCCTTGTAGGACGCGCACTGGTCCTTGACCGTGAGGGTGAAGATCTCCTCGTGGGTGGGTCCGAGCAGGTACTCGGCGCCCTTGCGGTCCTTCAGACGGAACAGGAGATCGCCGTACTCCTCCCAGCGCCCGCTGGCCTGGTAGAGCTCCCTGGGCAGCAGGGCGGGCAGCAGCACCTCCTGGCCGCCGATGGCGTCCATCTCCTCGCGCACCACGCGGGCGATGTTGTCCAGCACCCGCTTGCCCAGCGGCAGCCAGGTCCACACCCCGGCGGAGGAACGGCGGACATAGCCGGCGCGGACCAGCAGCCGGTGGCTGGCGGTCTCGGCGTCGGCCGGGTCGTCGCGCAGTGTCTTGAGCAACATCGTGGACATGCGCTGGACTTGGGGCATGGGGCGGTCTCCCTGCGGTGCGGATGCGGTGGCAGGAGAGTAACGGCGCCCCGGGCCCGCCGCGTACCGTATTTCGCCGTGCGGCTAGCCCGTCAGCGGCAGCGTGGCGCCCATGACCACATAGGGGCTGGCCGCGCTGGGGAAGACCACCTGCCGGGCCAGGTCCCGGTAGCCCAGCTTCCGGTAGAGCGCCCGGGCCGGGCTCTCGGCGTCGACGGCGGAGAGGATGGAGCGGGGCTCGCTCGCCCCGGCCGTCAGGCCGGTGAGCAGGGTGCGGCCGATGTGCCGGTTCTGGAAGGCCGGGTGGACATGCAGTTCGGTGATGACGAAGGAGTCGTCCAGCCAGCCCTCGGTGCCGGTGGCCCGCAGATAGGGCTCGACCACGGTGGACCACCAGTGCGTGCGGTCATTGGGCATGCCGTAGACGAAACCGACCAGCCGTCCGCTGGAAGTGGTGGCGCCCAGGGCGCGCGCCCCGGGGTTGGTGAGGTGCCGCAGCACGATGTGGCGTCGTACGCCGACCTCCTCCGCGGAGAGTCCGAAGGCGAGCGCCTGCACGGCCAGCGCGTCGTCCACCCGTGCCGCCAGGTCGAGCGGTCCGACCACGATGTCATCCATGCCGGGAGGCTACCCGGCCCCGCGCCATGGCGGGGCGCGGGACCACCATGCCCGCGCCATGGCGGGGGCGGCCGGAACACCCCGTGCAGAACGCCGCGTTCAAGGCAGCACGTTCAGGGCAGCACGTTCACAACAGCGGGCTCAGAACAGCACACTCATAAACGCGCCGGTCTCCTGGAAGCCGACCCGGCGGTAGGCGGCGCGGGCGGCGGCGTTGTAGTCGTTGACGTAGAGGCTGGCCACCGGCGCCACCTCGCGCAGCGCATGGCGCAGTACGGCCGCCATACCGGTGACGGACAGTCCGCGGCCGCGGTGCTCGGGCGCGACCCAGACGCCCTGGATCTGGCAGGCCCGGGCGGTGGCGGCGCCGATCTCCGCCTTGAAGACCACCTGGCCGTTCTCGACCCGGGCGAACGACCGTCCGGAACCGACCAGTTCGGCGACCCGGGCCTGGTAGAGCAGCCCGCCGTCACCGGCCAGCGGGGAGACCCCCACCTCTTCGGTGAACATGGCCACACAGGCCGGGAGGATCAGGTCCATCTCGTCCTTGCGGACGCGCCGCACCAGCGGATCGGGCTCAATGCCCGGGGGCATGGCGCGGGCGACCATCAGCGGCTGGTGGGCGCGGACCTCGCGGGCCGGACCCCAGTGCGGCTCCAGCAGCGCCCAGAGCGCACCGGTGGACTCGGCGGGGCCGACGATCGAGGAGCAGCGGCGCCCGCCCCGGCGGGCCCGGTCGGCGAAGGCGCGTACGGCCTCGGGGCCGGCGCAGATGGGGACCAGGTTGGCTCCGGCGTAGCAGAGCGACTCCAGGCGGCCGTCCGCGTACCAGCCCCACATCTCACCGCCCAGCCGCCAGGGGTCCAGGCCCGCGGCGAGCACCCGGGCGGCGACAAAGGCGTTGGCGACCGGATCGCGGTCGAGGACGGCGAGGGCGGCGTCGAGCTCGCCGGGGTCCAGGACCTTGGTGGTGGTGGTCGTCAGCACGAGTGGGGTTGCCTCACCGTCGCGGGCCCGAGGCCGAAGGGGACAGGTTCTGGCACTGTACCTCCCGGTTCCGGTCGCGGACATGACGGTGCTCCGCCGCACCGGGCGGAGCACCGTGACGGCTTGGGTCAGCTGACGCTGATCTCCGGCTCGCCGGAGGCGATGCCGTCCTTCTCCATCTGTTCGGCGAGCTTCAGGGCCTCTTCGATCAGGGTCTCCACGATCTTCGACTCCGGCACGGTCTTGATCACCTCGCCCTTGACAAAGATCTGCCCCTTGCCATTGCCCGAGGCCACACCCAGATCCGCCTCACGCGCCTCACCCGGACCATTGACCACACAGCCCATCACAGCCACCCGCAGCGGAACCTCCATCCCCTCCAGCCCCGCCGAAACCTGATCCGCCAGCTTGTACACATCCACCTGCGCACGCCCACACGACGGACAGGAAACAATCTCCAGACGACGCTGCCGCAGATTGAGCGACTCCAGGATCTGGATCCCCACCTTGACCTCCTCCGCCGGCGGCGCCGACAGCGAGACCCGGATGGTGTCCCCGATGCCCTCGCTCAGCAACGCACCAAAGGCCACCGCCGACTTGATCGTCCCCTGGAACGCCGGCCCCGCCTCCGTCACCCCCAGGTGCAGCGGGTAGTCACACTGCGCGGCCAGCTGCCGGTAGGCGTTGACCATGACCACCGGGTCGTTGTGCTTCACCGAGATCTTGATGTCGCGGAAGCCGTGCTCCTCGAACAGCGACGCCTCCCACAGAGCCGACTCCACCAGCGCCTCCGGCGTGGCCTTGCCGTACTTCTGCAACAGCCGCCGGTCCAGCGACCCGGCATTCACCCCGATCCGGATCGGCGTCCCGGCGTCGGAGGCCGCCCTGGCGATCTCCCTGACCTTGTCGTCGAACTGCTTGATGTTCCCCGGGTTCACCCGCACCGCCGCACACCCCGCGTCAATCGCCGCGAAGACATACTTCGGCTGGAAGTGGATGTCCGCGATCACCGGGATCTGCGACTTCGCCGCGATCACCTTCAACGCATCAGCGTCATCCTGCGTGGGACACGCCACCCGCACAATCTGGCAGCCCGACGCCGTCAGCTCCGCGATCTGCTGCAACGTCGCCCCGATGTCCGAGGTCCGCGTCGTGGTCATCGACTGCACCGAAACCGGGGCATCACCACCCACGGCCACCGACCCGACCTGGATCCTGCGGCTGACCCGGCGGTCGGCGAGCTTGGTCGGAACGGAAGGCATTCCCAGCGAAATGGCAGTCATCTGGCGAGCAACCCCAAGGTCTTCATCATGGTCCCGAGATCGGCGGGCTCCGAGGGGTTCGAGGTTACGGCAAGGGGCCCGGTGCGGGCACATTCGGGCACCGGGCGGGCGGGTGTGCCACGGTCTCACCGCCGCCGCCCGCACGCCCCCGCACCGGGCGGCGCCTAGGTCAGCCGTACCGGGTTGACCACGTCCGCGATCAGCACCAGCAGGGTGAAGCAGACGAAGATCCCGGCCACCACATACGCCACCGGCATCAGCTTGGCGACGTCGAACGGACCGGGGTCCGGCCGCCGGAAGACCTTGGCGAAGGCACGGCGCAGGGACTCCCAGAGGGCACCGGCGATGTGTCCGCCGTCCAGCGGCAGCAGCGGCAGCATGTTGAACAGGAACAGCGAGAGGTTGAACCCGGCGACCAGGAACAGCATCATCGCGATCTGCTGGGACGGCGGGATGTGCAGGTTGAACACCTCGCCGCCGACCCGGGCGGCGCCCACCACGCCCATCGGCGAGTCCGCCTTGCGCTCGCCGCCGTCGAAGGCCGCGTTCCACAGGTCGGGGATCTTGCCGGGCAGGTTGACCAGGGACTCCACACCGGACTGCACCATGTCGCCCATGCGGTCCACGGACTGGCCGAAGGACTGCTGGACCACGCCCCTGGCGGGGGTGAAGCCGAGGAAACCGGCCGTGACGTACTGGCCCTGGACGGGATTGCCCTTGCCGTCGTACTTCTGGACCTGGTTCTCGATGAGGTCGGCGCGCAGGTCCAGCCGCTTGCCGCCGCGCTCCACGGTGATGGTGGCGGGGCCGGTGGTGCGGCGGATGTCCTGGGAGATGGTCTTCCAGTCCGGGGTCGCCGAGCCGTTGAAGGCGACGATCTTGTCCCCGGCCTTCAGCCCGGCGGCGTTGGCCGGGGACTTGGGGGCGCCCTTGGGGCACTTGTCGGTGTCGGCGGACGCCTTGACCACGCAGTCCTGCACCGAGTGGACCTGGGTGGTCTCGGTGCTGATACCGAAGGTCATCAGCACGCCGAAGAACAGCACCACGGCCAGCACCAGGTTCATAAAGGGCCCGGCGAACATCACGATCACGCGCTTCCAGGGCTTGCGCGTGTAGAACAGCCGGGACTCGTCACCGGGCTGCAGCTCTTCGAAGGCCGCCGAGCGGGCGTCCTCGATCATGCCGCGCCAGGGCGAGGTGGAGCGGGCGCTTATCTTCCCGTCCTCACCGGGCGGGAACATGCCGATCATGCGGATGTAGCCGCCCAGCGGGACGGCCTTGATGCCGTACTCGGTGTCGCCCTTCTTCCGGGAGAAGAGGGTCGGCCCGAAGCCCACCATGTACTGCGGCACCCGGATGCCGAACATCTTGGCGGTCGACAGGTGCCCGAGCTCGTGCCACGCGATGGAGAACAGCAGGCCCACCACGAAGACGACTATCCCGAGGACCGTCATCAGTGCCGTCATGCGTGGGCCTCCGAGGTGGTCTTGGCCGCGCCGGCCACGAGTTCGCGGGCCCGGGCACGGGCCCAGGTCTCCGCCTGCAGGACGTCCGGGACCGTGAGGAGGGTTCCCCGCTCGGGGGTGCCGTGCTCCGCCACGACCTCGGCGACGGTGTCCACGATGCCATTGAACGGCAGCCGCCCGGCGAGGAACGCGTCCACGCACTCCTCGTTGGCGGCGTTGAAGACGGCCGGCGCGGTGCCGCCCAGGGTGCCCACGTGCCGGGCCAGGCCCACCGAAGGGAAGGCCTCGTCGTCCAACGGGAAGAACTCCCAGCGGGAGGCGGTGGACCAGTCGAAGGCGGGGGCGGCGTCCGGCACCCGCTCCGGCCAGCCCAGGCCGATGGCGATCGGCCCGCGCATATCCGGCGGGGTGGCCTGCAGCAGCGTGGAGCCGTCGATGAACTCCACCATCGAGTGCACATAGGACTGGGGGTGGACGACGACCTCGATGCGGTCGAAGGGGATGTCGTAGAGCAGATGCGCCTCGATCACCTCCAGTCCCTTGTTGACCAGGGTGGCCGAGTTGATGGTGATCACCGGGCCCATGGACCAGGTCGGGTGCGCCAGGGCGTCCGCCGGGGTCACCGCGGCCAGCTCCGCCTTGCCGCGGCCCCGGAACGGGCCGCCGGAGGCGGTGACCACCAGCTTGCGGACCTCGGTGCGGGGGCCGCCGAGCAGTGCCTGGAAGAGCGCGGCGTGCTCGGAGTCCACCGGGATGATCTGCCCCGGCTTGGCCACTGCCTTCACCAGCGGGCCCCCCACGATCAGCGACTCCTTGTTGGCCAGCGCCAGGGTCCGGCCGGCCTCCAGGGCGGCCAGGGTGGGCGCCAGGCCGATGGAGCCGGTGATGCCGTTGAGGACCGTGTGGCACTCGCTGCGGGCCAGCTCGGTGGCCGCCTCCGGCCCGGCCAGGACCTCCGGCAGCGGCTCGGCGCCGTACCGCGCGGCCAGCGCCTGGCGCAGCTCCGACGCCTTGTCCTGCCGCGCCACGGCCACCGTGCGCACCCGCAGCCGGTGCGCCTGCTCGGCCAGCAGGTCCACCCGGCCGCCGGCGGCGGACAGCCCGGTCACCGTGAACCGCCCGGGGTTGCGGAGCACGAGGTCGATGGCCTGGGTGCCCACCGAACCGGTGGAGCCGAGGATCACGACCTCGCGCGGTCCGCCGGAAGCGGGCGAGGGTACCGAGTAGCGCGGGTCAGCGAGGAAGTCCGTCATCCCCCTATTGTTGCCGCACCGCCCGTCCCGCCGGACAGGCGGTGCGGACCGGCTCAGCCGATGGTGCGGTGGACGTTGTCCGCCTTGGACGGGCCCGGGGCGGCGTCGGCGATCCAGGGGCCTTCCCCGCTGGGGTCGAGGATGCCGCTCTCCAGCCACTGGTACGACCCGGCCAGCACCCCGGAGACGACCTTGCGGTCCTGGGCGTCGGTGTTGGTCCACAGCCGCCCGAAGAGCTCCTCCACCCGGATGCGGGCCTGCCGGCAGAAGGCGTCGGCCAGTTCGTACGCCTGGGCCCCGTGCTCGCCCTGGGCACGCAGCCGCTCCGCCCGTACACAGGCGGCGCTCATCGCGAACAGCTCCGCCCCGATGTCCACGATCCGGCCCAGGAAGCCCTGTTTGGTCTCCAGCCGGCCCTGCCAGCGGGACATGGCGTAGAAGGTGGAACGGGCCAGCTTGCGCGAGGAGCGTTCCACATAGCGCAGGTGGACGGACAGGTCACGGTGCCCCGTGGGGTGGAACTCACCGTAGGACAGCGGCAGTTGTCCCGCCCCCGCGACCAGCTTGGGCAGCCAGCGGGCGTAGAAGCCGCCTGCCTTCGCGCCCGCCCTGGCCTTGTCGCCCAGCGACTTCTCCGGGTCGATCAGGTCCCCGGCGACCGAGAGGTGGGCGTCCACCGCCTCCCGGGCGATCAGCAGGTGCATGATCTCCGTGGAGCCCTCGAAGATCCGGTTGATGCGCGAGTCACGCAGCAACTGCTCGGCGGGCACGGCGCGTTCGCCCCGTGCGGCCAGCGAGGCGGCGCTCTCGTAGCCGCGTCCGCCCCGGATCTGCACCAGTTCGTCCGCCATCAGCCAGGCCATCTCGCTGCCGTAGAGCTTGGCCAGCGCCGCCTCGATGCGGATGTCGTTGCGGTCCTCGTCGGCCATCTGGCTGGACAGGTCGAGGATGGCCTCCAGCGCGAAGGTGGTGGCGGCGATGAAGGAGATCTTGGCGCCCACCGCCTCATGCCTGGCGATGGACTTGCCCCACTGCTCACGGACCGCGGACCACTCACGGGCGATCTTCAGGCACCACTTGCCGCCGCTGACACACATCGCGGGGATGGACAGCCGGCCGGTGTTGAGCGTGGTCAGCGCGATCTTCAGCCCGGCGCCCTCGGGGCCGATGCGGTTGGCGGCGGGCACCCGCACCTGGTGGAAGCGGGTGACGCCGTTCTCGATGCCGCGCAGGCCCATGAAGGCGTTGCGGTTCTCCACCGTGACGCCCTCGGCGGTGGCCTCCACCACAAAGGCGGTGATGCCGCCCTTGTGGCCCTCGGACTTCGGCACCCGGGCCATCACCACCAGCAGGTCGGCCACCACGCCATTGGTGGTCCACAGCTTGACGCCGTCCAGGATGTAGTCGTCGCCGTCCGGCACCGCGGAGGTGGCGAGCCTGGCCGGGTCGGAGCCGACGTCCGGCTCGGTGAGCAGGAAGGCCGAGATGTCGGTGCGGGCGCAGCGGGGCAGGAAGGCGTCCTTCTGCTGCTGGGTGCCGAAGAGCTTCAGCGGCTGCGGCACGCCGATGGACTGGTGCGCGGACAGCAGCGCCCCCACCACGGGGCTGACCGAGCCCACCAGGGTGAGCGCCTTGTTGTAGTAGACCTGGGTCAGCCCCAGGCCGCCATAGCGGGTGTCGATCTTCATGCCGAAGGCGCCGAGCTCCTTGAGCCCGCGCACCGTCTCGTCGGGGATGCACGCCTCGCGCTCGATGCGGGCGCTGTCGATCCCGGTCTCGCAGAACGCGCGCAGCTTGCCGAGGAACTCCTCGCCGCGCCGTACGTCCTGCGGGTCGGGCATCGGATACGGATGGATGAGGTCGAGCCGGAACCTGCCGAGGAACAGCTCCTTGGCGAAACTCGGCTTCTTCCAGCCCTGTTCGCGGGCCGCTTCGGCGACCTGACGGGCTTCGCGCTCGGAAACCGGCCGTACGGATGGTGCGGTCATGAGGCACCTCGCCGCTTGGAGTCGGGGCGGTTGTCCCGGTCGCTACCGACCGGTGCTACTCGTCCGTATGTACCCCGTCCGTACGGGCTCTACCAGTCCCCGTGCAGTCGCGGGTGCGGCGCCCCGTGCGGTGTGGGCGCAATGCCCCGTGCGGCGCAGGTGGCGCGCCCCATGCGGCGCGGGTGCGGCGCCCCATGCGGCGCAGGGGCGTGGCCCCATGCGGTGCGGGTGGGGCGCCCCGAGCCGTGCAGATGCGGCGCCCCATGCACTCAGTGCCGGGCACCAGGGGTGACCAGCCCGCTCTCATAGGCGACCACCACTGCCTGGGCGCGGCTGCACAGGCCCAGTTTTGCCATGGCGCGGTTGAGGTGGGTCTTGACGGTGGCCTCGCTGATCACCAGCTCGGCGGCGATATCGCCGTTGGACAGGCCGCGCCCGGTGTGCCGCAGCACCTCCACCTCCCGGCCGGTCAGGGCCCGGAGCTCCTCGGCGGGCGGCGGGCCGGCCTCTGGGCGGCGCCGGGTGAACGCCTCGATCAGCCGGCGGGTGACCGAGGGCGAGAAGAGCATGTCGCCGCCCGCGACGGCGCTCACCGCGGCCAGCAGGCGCTGCGGCCCGGCGTCCTTGAGCAGAAAGCCCGCGGCTCCGGCGCGCAGCGCCGCGTAGACGTACTCATCCAGGTCGAAGGTGGTCAGCACCAGGATCCTGGGGGCCGGATCGGCCGCCTGGGCCAGGATGCGCTCGGTGGCGGCGATGCCGCTCAGCCCCGGCATCCGGATGTCCATCAGCACCACGTCCGGTTGGCGCTCGGCGGCCATTTCAATGGCCTGCTCCCCGTCGGCCGCCTCGCCGACCACCGTCATCCCGGGCGCGGCGCGCAGCAGGGCCGCGACCCCGGCGCGGATGAGCACCTGGTCGTCGACGACCAGGACGCTGATGTCCTCCGCCTTCTTCCTCACGTTCTCCGCCGCGTTCTCCGCCGCGTTGTCCCCCGTCTCGCCGGTCATCCCACTCCCCGTCGTACGCCCCGTCCAGCGCCGGCCCCGTCGCCGGCAGCGGGGAAGGGTCCGCCGGACCTCGAATCCGCCGTCCCGGCGCAGGCCGGCGACCAGGGTTCCCCCGTAGATCCTCGCGCGCCCGCGCATCTCCAGCAATCCATGTTCGCCAACGGAGCCCGGTTTGGCGCGAATTGCCGCCCGACCGCCATTCGGTGATCGCCAACTCCAGTCGGCCGGGGCGGAATTCCATTCGCACCGTGGCGGAGGCGGGCGGGTTCGATGACGTTGCCGAGCGCCTCCTGGGCCACATGGTGGGCGCACAGGCCGGGGCCGGGCGGCCGTCGGCGCCGCTGATCGTCCAGGCAGGCAGGAACGCCTGCGGCCGGAAGCCGTTCGAAGATGATCTCCAACCGCCCCAGGCCGGGGGCAACTGGTACGGGCGGTCCCCCGCGCTCCGCGCCGCGCCGCGCCGCACCCCCGGGCCCCATGCGCAGCGCGACCGGCGACGCAGACGGTGCCCAGGGTCGTGCAGTTCACGGGCGACGCGCACCCGTTCCCCGGCCACCGCGTGGCGGGCATTCACCGCCTACTCGCACCGGGGTTGGGCGGCGGCGTCCAACAATCTGGCACCGCGGTCGAGGAGTTGACGGACGCCGTCGCGGATTCACCGGACGACCGTCAGGGCCGACGCCCCATGCGCGGCCGCCGGCCAGCGGCACACCACGCTCGTCACAATCCGGCGGCTGACCGGAGCGCGGGGCGACGAACGCGAGGTCGTCGGCGGCGGCCGGTCAGCAAGCGGCTGCACCGCCCTGTCCCTCCCCATCACCGGATAGCCACAACGGGTTGAAGGCGGGATTCCCCCCGGGATGGGGGGAAAGCCGGACTGATCCGGCCCCCTCGCGGGGGCCGGATCAGTCGGAGCAAACTGCCCCCTCAGTGGCCTTGGGGCCTTGGGGGCCTTGAGAGGCTCAAGGCCCCTAAAGGGCCAGACCGGTGAGGACCAGCACCCGCTCGTAGGTGTAGTCGTCCATGGCGTAGCGCACGCCCTCACGGCCGACTCCGGACTGCTTGGCGCCGCCGTAGGGCATCTGGTCCGCGCGGTAGGACGGCACGTCGCCGATGATCACGCCACCGGTCTCCAGGGCACGGTGCGCCCGGAAGGCGGCCTGCAGGTCGTGGGTGAACACGCCCGCCTGGAGGCCGTACGGCGAGTCGTTGACGGCGGCGAAGGCGGCGCTCTCACTCTCGGCGCGGCTGAGGGTCAGCACCGGGCCGAAGACCTCCTCGCAGGCGATGGTGACCCCGGCGGGGACATCGGCGAGCACGGTGGGGGCGTATGTGGCACCGTCCCGCTTGCCGCCGGTGAGCAGGGCGGCGCCCGCCGCCACGGCCTCGTCCACCCAGGACTCCACCCGCTTGGCGGCGTCCTCACTGACCAGCGGGCCGACGTCGGTGGCGGCGTCGGAGGGGTCGCCAGTCACCTGGGCCTCCACGGCGGCGACCACCTTGGGCACCAGGCGGTCGTAGAGCGAGGCATCGGCGATCACACGCTGCACCGAGATGCAGGACTGGCCGCCCTGGTAGTTGGAGAAGGTGGCGATGCGCTGGGCCGCCCAGTCGAGGTCCTCCTCCGAGGAGTAGTCGGCGAGCACCACGGCGGCCCCGTTGCCGCCCAGTTCCAGGGTGATGTGCTTGCGCGGGGCGGAGTCCAGGATGGACCAGCCGACCGGGCCGGAGCCGGTGAAGGAGATCACCGGCAGCCGCTCGTCCCGCACCAGGGCGGGCATCCGGTCGTTGGGCACCGGCAGCACGCTCCAGGAGCCGGCGGGCAGCTCGGTCTCGGCCAGCAGCTCACCCAGCACCAGCGAGGACAGCGGGGTGGCCGGGGCGGGCTTGAGGATGATCGGGGTGCCCACCGCGATGGCCGGGGCGACCTTGTGCGCGGCCAGGTTGAGCGGGAAGTTGAACGGGGCGATGCCCAGCACGGTGCCACGGGGGAAGCGGCGGGTGAGGGCGAGGCGGCCGGTGCCGCCGGCGTCGGTGTCCAGGCGCTGGGCCTCACCGGCGTTGAAGCGGCGGGCCTCCTCGGCGGCGAAGCGGAACACGGAGACGGCTCGGCCGACCTCACCGCGGGCCCACTTGATGGGCTTGCCATTCTCGGCGGAGATCAGCTGGGCGATCTCCTCGGTGCGCTCGGCCAGGCGGCGCGAAACGTGGTCGAGCGCGGCCGCGCGGACGTGCGCCGGGGTCGCCGCGAACTCCTCGCGCACCGCGTGCGCGGCGGCGACGGCCTCCTCGACCTGCGCCTCGGTGGGCACGCTGACCGTGCCGACGAGCCGGCCGTCGAAGGAGTTGGTGACGTCGAAGCTCTCCTCGCCGGTGGCCTCTCGGCCGGCCAGCCAGAACACGTGCGGAGCGGTCAAGGTTCCGGCCCTTTCGCTGTGGGGTGGATTGGCTCCCCCACGGTAGGTGCGAGGCGTGGTGCTGGTGATTGGCCGCGGTGGAGTGGTGGGCGGTGCGGGGGTGCCGGATTGGCGTGGGGGGTGGCGGTTTGGCGCAGGGGGCGGCGGATGGGCGGGGCGTGTGGGCTGGGGCGTGGGGGGGGAGGACATGGCGGCATGGGGCATGGGCGTGGGGCATCGGGCGCGTGGGCTACTGAGGCGCGCGGCGCGTTGCGTCGACCTCGGGCGTGTTCGCGAAGCGCGGCTGGATCTCCCTGGGACGGCGGCATGGCGCGCGGGCCTCCTGATGCGGCATGGCGCGTGAGGGCCACGCGTCATGCCGCCCAGGCATGGGGCACGGAGCCCGTCACGGTGCAGGAACTGCAGCATCTCCCCGGGCGCAGCGTGCCCGCTCGGGAGGCGTGGCGCATGGTGCGCGGGCCTCAAGGGCATTTCGCAGCGTGGAGCGCCTGTGGCACGGCTTCCCGAGGCAGCGGCATGGCGCGTGGGCCGGCCCTGCGGGTGCGGCGTGACGCATGGGGCTTGCGGCGCTGCGCCCCGGGGGAAGCCGCATGGCGCGCGACACCCACAACAACGCCCCGGTCGCCAGGAACAACAGGAACGACAGGAACGACAGGAACGACAGGAACAAGGCGAGGTCACCCGGGGTGGGGCGCACCGGGGGCAGGCGGCCTGAGGGCGGATCGCCGTCTTTGGACGGGCGCTTCGGGGGCCGGCCCAAACAGGTTGCCTGGCACGGCGCGTGAGGCGCGGGACCAGCTATGGGCTAGCCGCTCGCCTTGAGGGCCAGCCACAGCTCCATGCGTACATCGGGGTCGTCCAGCGAGCGGCCGAGAATCTCCTCCACCCGCCGCATGCGGTAGCGCAGCGTATGGCGGTGTACGCCCAGGTCGGCAGCGGCCGCGTCCCACTGACCGTGCCGGGACAGCCAGGCCCGCAGCGAGGCGACCAGGTCGCCGCGCCCCGTGGCGTCATGCTCGTACAGGGCCCGCAGCAGCCCGTCCGCGAAGGCCCGCACCGCGTCGTCGGCCAGCAGCGGCAGCACCGACCCGGCGGCCATCTCCTCGTGCTCCACCAGCAGCCGCCCCCGGCGGCGGGCCACCGACAGCGCCTGCTCGGCCTGGCGGTAGGCGGCTGCCGCCCCGGCCGGGCCCGCCGGGGCGGACAGGCCGACGGCCAGCGTGAGTTCGGTCTCGTCCCCGGAGGGCGCCAGCGCCCCGCAGGCGGCGACGGCCGCGCCGCCGTCCGGGGCGAGGACCACCAGCCGGGAGCCGTCCGGAACGGCCAGCACCGGCTCGCCCGCCCGGCCCGCGGCGGTCTCCACCGTGTCGGCCAGCAGGGCCAGCGGATCGGCGGCCTCCGGCTCCGCGGCGGCCGGCAGTGCCTCGGCGAGCAGCAGCCGGAAGGGCGCGTCCAGCAGCGAGCCGTACAGCTCACCGGCCACCGCCCGGGCGTGCTCCGGCTCGCCCGCCAGCAGCATGTTGAGCACCGCCGTGCCCAGCCGCTGCTCCGCCTCGCGCAGCGCGCGGGAGCGCTCGGTGGCCAGGGTGAGCAGGGCGACGGCGGAGTGCACGGCGTACCGCTCGGCGGTGCCCAGCGGGGCGCCGGTGCCCACCGCCAGCACGCCGCGTGCGTGCCGGCCGGAGCCCAGGGACTGCAGCTCGACCCGGTCGCCGCCCTCCTCGGCCGGTCCGACCACCGCACTGGCCGGTGCCTGGCGGCGGCGCAGCCGCTCCACATCCGCGCTCAGCCGGGCGGCGCGGCGCGCGGCCCACTCGGGCGCGGCGGCCACCACCGCGCCCGAGGCGTCGTAGAGCGCGGCCCAGCCCTTCAGGTGCGCGGCGAGCCTGGTCAGCAGCGCGGAGGGGCCGTCCGCGCCCACCGCCGCCTTGGTCAGCTCGCGCTGCGCCTCGAAGCCCGCCGTCACGGCGCGGTACTGGTCGGCGGCTATGGCCGCCGAGACGGCCTTGCTGATGGCGATGAACGGGGTGCGGCGCGGCACCTCCAGCAGCGGCAGTCCCTCCGCCTCGGCGGCCTCCACCAGCGCCTTCGGCACCCGTTCGTACTTCACGCCCACCGCGAAGCCCAGGCCCACCACGCCGGCCCGCACCAGGCGCCGCACATAGGCGCGCATGGCCTCGGGGTCCGTGGCGTCGATCTGCAGGGCGGTGGTCAGCAGCAGCTCGCCGCCGTCCATCCACGGCACCGGGTCGGGCAGCTCGCTGACGTGCGCCCAGCGCACGGGGGTCTCCAGCCGGTCCGCGCCGGCGAGTACTGCCAGCCGCAGCGCGGAGTGGTGGACGAGGGAGGCGAGCGTCGGGGGCATGGCACCTTCGGTGGGGCATCGCGGTGACAGTGCCGTCCCGGTTGAACGGCTGCGAACGATTGTCCCTCAGCACGGGGCCCGGTGGAGCGGCGTCCGGATCACCGGGTGAGGTCGACCAGCACGGGGGGCGCGCTGTCGCCCCGTACCGAGGTCACCGACAGCACCGCGTGCCCGGCGGGCACCGCGTGCGCCAGCTCCGAGGCCGACCAGCGCTCGCGCTCCACCCGCCGCACGGTCACCGACTGGGCGGTGACCGCCCGGCCGGTCACCAGGTGGCGCACGATGTGCATGGCCCGGGTGAACGGCTCATGGGCGATGATCTGGCGGTCGGTGACATCGCGAGTCTCCACCCACTCCTTGCCCCAGACCTCGGCGAACCGCGCGCCGTCCCAGGTCGTCACGCCGGAGAACGCCATCCGGCAGCCCACCGATCCCAGCAGCGCGGGGCGCAGGGCCTCGGGTACGTCATCGAGCGTACGCAGGGTCAGTACGGCGCCGGCGTTGGCGGACCGCAGCCGTCCCAGGCCACGTACGGCGTCGGGGGTGATGGTGTGGGTGGCATCGTCCAGCACCAGGCAGGCGAACAGCGAGCGGTCGCCCCGCCCCGCGGCGCACTCGGTGAACTGGGCGAGCACCAGGCGGGCCAGCATCCGGGACGCCTCGGCATGGCCACGTTCCGGCAGGTCGATGCGGACGCGTACCGGGTGTTCGACGGCCCGCAGCGAGAAGGTGCGGCTGGGATCGGTGGTGTCGAAGAAACGGGCGAAGGCGGGCCGGTCGAGCAGCGCCAGGCGGTCGGCGAGCAGCGGCCCGGGGTCGCCCGGACGCTGCGACTGCCGTTCCCGGGCGTCGAGTTCGCGCAGGTGCGCCTCATGCCCCTCGGCGGTCAGTGCTTCGCGCAGCGCCCGCACCGCGTCCGCCGAGCCGTCCAGCAGTTCACGCAGCTCGGGTACGGAGGGGAAGCGGCCGTGCACCGCCCGGAAGGGGCCGAGCAACTGGGCCAGCGCGGTGGCCACCCGGCGGCCCTCGCTGCCGGGCAGTCCGTCGGCCAGGTCGCCGGCCAGGCCTTCGGCGAGGACGGCGGCGGCCTCGTCGGGATCCTCGGTACCGCCGTACAGGTCGAGGTCGTAGGCGGAATCCGGCCGTCCGATCTTCACCACCACATCAAAGGCGTCATCGGGCGCCAGGGCCGAACCGGCCGCTCCGACGGCGACCACCGAGGCCCGCCCGGCGAGCGCCTGCAGACACAGCGACTCCAGTACCGGCCGCACCAGGCGCTCGGTCTTGCCGCAGCCCGGCGGCCCCACGGCCAGCAGCGAGGTGCCCAGCAGGCTCGGGTCGAGGGCGCAGCCGGCGTCCCGGTGCGCATAGGGGTTGCGCTCCTCATCGGCGGCGGTGCCGATGCGGACCTGGGCGGTGACCAGGTCATGGCGCGCCGTGCGCTGCGGCAGGTCCCGTTCGCCGGAGGGGTGGCGGTAGGCGGCGGCCCCATGCCGCAGCACGGTGTCGGTGAACCCGGCGAGCCGGCTCGGCTTCTGCTGTACGGACTGCCAGGCGTGCTCGATGCGGGCGTGGTCCACGTCGTTCATCCGCCCGCCCCAGGCGTCGGCCGTCAGCCGGTCGGCGGCGTCATGCGCGCCATGGGCACGCAGTTGCGGCCACTCGGCGGGATCCTGCCTGGGCTGCGGGGCGGAGTGTTCCTTGCCCTGCGAGCTCTTGGGGCTCTTCGGGCCGGGGTACCGTTCCTGCCCCTCGCCGCCGTAACGGCGCATCAGCTCGCGCCAGTGGCCCACGCGGCGGGCGATGGCCAGGAGGAAGAGGGTGAACAGGACGTAGTAGGTGTAGGAGGCGTAGAGCCAGGCGGCGACCGACCGCCGCCAGGACTCGGGGGCGAAGGTCTCCAGCGGCCACATCCACACATCACCCACCACCCCGTTCCAGCACAGCGCCCACACCACCCAGACCCCGGCGAAGGCCAGCCCGGCGCGGACGGCGAGCTCCCGGGTGGGGATGAGTTCCGGCCGCGCCCGCACCAGCAGCCGGGGCCAGCGGGCGGCGATGAATTCGCGGGCCGGCCGCAGCAGCCGCTCGGCGGCCCGGCGCCACAGCGGCATGAAGTAGCGGCGGCCCAGCTCGGGCCAGCGGCCGATGCGGCCGAAGACCACCGCCAGGGCGACCATGAACAGGGCGTAGTAGGCGTAGGAGGCCACGTAGTACGCGCGGGTGCTCTGGTCCCAGGAGCCGGGCATCATGGCCCGCAGCGGCCATGTCCAGTACGGCCCCAGGAACCCGTTCCACAGCAGCGACCACAGCAGCCACCCGCAGAGGAACGCGATCACCGCGCCGCTGACCAGCTGCCGGCCCGGTACCCGGCCCGGTTCGCGTGGTGGGCGCGGCCGGTGCTCGTACGCCCAGACCCCGGGCCGTGGGGCGGCGCGCGGCGCCCGGAGCCAGGTGATGAACGGCGGTGGTGGCGGGGCGTCACCGGGCACCGCACGCGGCCGCGGCAGGCCCTCGACCGGGACGCCGGCCCGCGGCACTTCCGCCACCGGCTCCGCCATCGGCGCATCCGCCATAGCTGCATCCGCCATCGGACGAGGGACCGCACCATGCCGCGCCCCGTACGTGCCCTCGGTGTCCATTTGCCGCTCCTCGCCCCCGACCCCCGGCCCGGGGTCCGCGTGCCGTCGCTCCGCGCTCAATCTAGTGTCTTCGCAGCGGGAGTTCAGCGCCGAAGGCCCGCTCCGCACGGGGCCCGCCATGTCCGGTACGGACAAGGCGCGGCGCGCACTTCTCCCTAACGGAACATGCCCGGGCCCCGCCCGCGCCCCTAGCCTGCGACCGACAACCCCCGTTTTGATCCTCTGGAGCCCCTCATGACCGAACTGACCGGAGGCCCGTCCCTCCCCCAGGAGCGTCGCGTCGTCACCGCGATCCCCGGCCCCAAGTCGCTGGAGCTCCAGGCCCGCCGCACCGCCGCCGTGGCCGGTGGCGTGGGTTCGGTGCTGCCGGTGTTCACGGTGCGCGCGGGCGGCGGGGTCATCGAGGACGTGGATGGCAACTCGCTGATCGACTTCGGTTCCGGCATCGCGGTGACCTCGGTGGGCTCCAGCGCGGAGGCCGTGGTGCGGCGGGCCTCGGCGCAGCTGGCCGACTTCACCCACACCTGTTTCATGGTCACCCCCTACGAGGGCTATGTGGAGGTCTGCGAGCAGCTGGCCGAGCTGACCCCGGGCGATCACGCCAAGAAGTCGGCGCTGTTCAACTCCGGCGCGGAGGCGGTGGAGAACGCGGTCAAGATCGCCCGTGCCTACACCAAGCGCCAGGCGGTGGTGGTCTTCGACCACGGCTACCACGGCCGTACCAACCTCACCATGGCGCTCACCGCCAAGAACATGCCGTACAAGCACGGCTTCGGCCCCTTCGCCCCCGAGGTCTACCGGGTGCCGGTGGCCTACGGCTACCGCTGGCCGACCGGCCCGGAGAACTGCGCCGAGGAGGCCGCGGCGCAGGCCATCGACATGATCAGCAAGCAAGTGGGCGCGGACAACGTCGCGGCGATCATCATCGAGCCGGTGCTGGGCGAGGGCGGCTTCATCGAGCCGGCCAAGGGCTTCCTGCCGCGCATCGCGCAGTTCGCCAAGGACAACGGCATCGTCTTTGTCGCGGACGAGATCCAGTCCGGCTTCTGCCGCACCGGCCAGTGGTTCGCCTGTGAGGACGAGGGCATCGTGCCCGACCTGATCACGACCGCCAAGGGCATCGCGGGCGGCCTGCCGCTGGCCGCCGTCACCGGCCGCGCGGAGATCATGGACGCCGCGCACGCGGGCGGCCTGGGCGGCACCTACGGCGGCAACCCGGTGGCCTGCGCGGCCGCGCTGGGAGCCATTGAGACCATGCGTGAGCTGGACCTCAACGGCAAGGCCCGGCGGATCGAGGAGGTCATGAAGGACCGCCTGACCGCGCTCCAGGAGAAGCACCAGATCATCGGCGATGTGCGCGGCCGGGGCGCCATGATCGCCATCGAGCTGGTGGAGCCGGGGACCAAGACGCCCAACGCGGCGGCGGCCGGCGCGCTGGCCAAGGCCTGCCATGCGGAGGGCCTGCTGGTGCTCACCTGTGGCACCTACGGCAATGTGCTGCGCTTCCTGCCCCCGCTGGTGATCGGCGAGGACCTGCTCAACGAGGGCCTGGACATCATCGAGGCCGCCCTCGAGCGCATCTGAACCGTCCGTCCGCCGACTCCTCGTTCAGGAGTTCGTGAAGGAGATGTGCGGGGCGGGTGGTGGAGAGGTGATCCGGCTTGTCGGACCCCACCCGCACTGCCGTACGGTTTCCCCGGTGAACGAAAGACCCGCGCCGGCGCATCCCCAGCACCGGTCCGGCCGTGCCCTCGCGCACACCGGAGCTCTGCGCTCCGGGCACCCTTACGGCTCGGACGGCCGTCCGCCCCACACCCCCCGGGGCGCGCGGCCCCGCGGTCGTCATGACGGCTCCGGAACCCTCCCCCCGGTTCCGGGGCCGTCGGCCGTCCTGCTCCCGGCGCTGTGCGCCGTGCTCTTCGCCCTGATCGCCTGGCAGGTGGCCGCCCATGGCCCGCTGCGCGCCCTGGACGAGCGGCTGGGGCGGGCGGCCGAGCGGTCCGCCGTGCCCTCCGCCGCCGCCCACTTCTTCGCGGACCTCGGCAATGCCCCGGTGGCGCTGCCGGTGCTGGGCCTGGCGCTGGCCTGGGCCGCCTGGCGCGCCCGCGCCTGGCGGGCGCCTCTGGCCGCCACGCTGGCCATGGCGGCGGTGCCGGCACTGGTCGTCCCGCTCAAGGCCTGGATCGCCCGCCCCGGGCCGCCCATGATGGGCCCCGAGGCGCACGGGGGCTTCTTCCCCTCCGGCCACGCGGCCACGGCGGCGGTGGCGTACGGGGCGGCGGTCCTGCTCCTGTTCGGCCGGCCCCGGTGGCCCGTACTGCTGGGCCTGGCGCTGCTCAACACGTGTGTGGGCGTGGGGCTGGTCCGCTGCGGCTACCACTGGCCGCTTGATGTGCTGGGCGCATGGTGCCTGTCGGGGATGGTGCTGTGGTGCCTGGGGCGGGTGCTGCCGGGCGGCCCCGGGGCCTCGGCCGGCTGAGGCCGACGCGCCCCGGCGCCCCGTGCCCGCCGGGACCCGGCCGGAGGTGAGCCGGCCTGATGTGAGCCAGCGTCAGCCGACGCCGGCCGACCTCAGCTGTCGAAGCCCAGCCCGACCTTGTCCATCGCCTTGAGCCATAGGTTGCGCCGGCCGCCGTTCTCATCGGCCCGGGTCATCGACCACTGGGTGATGCCAATGCCCATGGAGCGCACCGGCTCCGGCGGGAACGGCAGCGGCTTGCTGCGCACCATCTCCAGCTCCGTGCGCTCGGTGCGCTCCCCGGCCAGCAGGTCCAGCATCACGTCCGCGCCGAAGCGGCTGGCGCCCACCCCCAGGCCGGTGTAACCCAGCGCATAGGCGACCCGGCCGCCGTGCGCGGTGCCGAAGAAGGCCGAGTAGCGCGAGCAGGTGTCGATGGCGCCGCCCCAGGCGTGCGAGAAGCGCACGCCCTCCAGCTGGGGGAAACAGCGGAAGAAGTGCTCGGCCAGCTTCTGGTAGGTGGCCGGGTGGTGGTCGTACTCGGCCCGGATCTCCCCGCCGTAGTGGTAGACGATGTCGTAGCCGCCCCACAGGATGCGGTTGTCGGCGGTGAGCCGGAAGTAGTGGAAGTGGTTGGCGCTGTCGCTCAGCCCCTGCCGCCGGAGCCAGCCCAGGGCCGCCCGTTGCTCCTCGCTGAGCGGCTCGGTGGTCAGTGCGTAGTCGTAGACCGGTGCGATGTACGGGCGCAGCCGCTTCACCAGGGACGGGAAGGCGTTGGTGCCCAGGGCCGCGTGCCGGGCGAAGACCCGTCCATAGGGCGTACGCACCGCCACGCCCGCGTCACGCGAGGACAGTTCGCTGCCGGGGGTGTGTTCATAGATCCGTACGCCCAGCGCCAGGCAGGCGCGCTTGAGGCCCCAGGCCAGCTTGGCGGGGTGCAGCATGGCGACACCGGAGCGGTTCCACAGGCCGGCCAGGAAGGTCGGGGAGTCCACCTCGGCGCGCAGCGCGTCGCGGTCGAGGAATTCATGGCCGCCGAAGCCGAGCGAGGCCAGTTCCTCGGCCGTCTCGCGCAGTTCCAGGACCTGGTGCGGGGCGGTGGCGATGTCGATCTCGCCGGTGCGTTCGAAGTCGCAGTCGATGCCATGGCGTTCGAGGGCGGACTCGATGCCGTCGAGGTTGGCGTGGCCGAGCTTCTCCAGCAGCGGGAGTTCCTCGGGCCAGCGGGCCAGGCCGTTGCCCAGTCCGTGAGTGAGCGAGGCGGCGCAGAAACCGCCGTTGCGGCCGGAGGCGGCCCAGCCGCACTCCTCGCCCTCGATCAGGACGACGTCGCGGCCGGGGTCGCGTTCCTTCGCGTTGAGGGCGGTCCACAGACCGGAGTAGCCGCCGCCGACGACGAGCAGGTCGCAGTGCTCGTCGCCGACGAGGGCGGGGCAGGGCTCGGGCCGCCCGGGGTCGTCGAGCCAGTAGGGGCGCAGATGAGTGTCAGACAGTGCTTGGACAGGGTTCATGGCACGGGCGGCCATGGTTCTCAGCTCCTTCTTCGGTCTTTCTGACGTCTGCCGGCCAGCTGGCCGACGAGTACGCACAGCACGGCGGCGGCGAACATCGCGGTGCCCACGACATTGATTTGAACGGGAGTGCCCCGTTGTGCGGCTCCCCACACGAACATGGGGAAGGTCACAGTCGAGCCGGCGTTGAAGTTGGTGATGATGAAGTCGTCGAAGGAGAGGGCGAAGGACAGCAGCGCTCCGGCGGCGATACCGGGGGCGGCGATGGGCAGGGTGATCCGCCAGAAGGTCTGTGCCGGGGTGGCATAGAGGTCCTGGGCGGCCTGTTCCAGGCGGGGGTCCATGCTCATCACCCGGGCCTTGACGGCGGTGACCACAAAGCTGAGGCAGAAGGTGATGTGGGCGATGAGGATCGTCCAGAAACCGAAGCTGACGCCCATGTTGAGGAAGAGCGTGGCCAGCGAGGCGGCCATCACCACCTCGGGCATGGCCATGGGCAGGAAGATCAGGGTGCCCGCCGAGGAGCGGCCGCGGAACCGGTAGCGGGCCAGCGCGAAGGCGATCAGGGTGCCCAGGACAGTGGCGCCGACGGTGGCCCACACGGCGATGCGCAGGCTCAGCGAGAGCGATCCGCACAGATCGGCGACGTCACAGGGGTGCGTCCAGGCGTCCGTGGAGAACCGCTGCCACTGGTAGTTGAAGCGCCCATTGGGCTTGTTGAAGGAGAAGACCGTCACGATGACGTTGGGCAGCAGCAGATAGCCCAGGGTCAGCAGGCCCGCGAGGACCACCAGGTTGCGTCGGAACCAGTTGAACCAGCGCATCAGACCAGTTCCTCCGTCCCGGAGCGGCGGATGTAGACGGTCACCATGGCCAGGATCGCTGCCATCAGGATGAAGGACAGGGCGGCCGCGGTCGGGTAGTCCAGCACCCGCAGGAACTGGGACTGGATGACGTTGCCGATCATCTTCTGGTCCGGGGAGCCCAGCAGCTCGGCGTTGATGTAGTCGCCGGCGGCCGGGATGAAGGTGAGCAGGGTGCCGGCCACCACGCCGGGCATGGACAGCGGGAGGGTCACCTTGCGGAAGATGGTCAGCGGCCGCGCGTAGAGGTCGCCCGCCGCCTCGTGCAGCCGGCCGTCGATGCGTTCGAGCGAGGTGTACAGCGGCAGGATCATAAAAGGCAGGAAGTTGTAGGTCAGGCCGCAGACCACGGCGAGCGGGGTGGCCAGCAGCCGGTGGCCCTCGGTGACGCCGAGCGCGTCGGTCAGTCCCAGGATGTGCAGCCGGTCCATGGTGGAGACCACCGGGCCGCCGTCGGAGAGGATGGTCTTCCAGGCCAGGGTGCGGATCAGGAAGCTGGTGAAGAAGGGCGCGATCACCAGGATCATCAGCAGGTGGCGCCAGCGGCCGGCCCGGAAGGCGATGAGGTAGGCCAGCGGGTAGCCCAGCACCAGGCAGAGCACGGTGGCGGTGGCGGCGTAGCCCACGGAGCGCAGGAACTGGGGCCAGTACTGGCTCAGGGCGTCCCAGTAGGTGGCGAAGTGCCAGGTGACGTGGAAGCCGTCCTCCAGGGAGCCGGTCTGCACCGAGGTGGACGCCTGGTAGACCAGCGGGGCGGCGAAGAAGACCAGCAGCCACAGGATGCCGGGGAGCAGCAGCCAGTAGGGGACGAGTTTGCGGCGGCGGGCGGCCCTGACGGTGCCGTCTGCGGGAGACGCTTCGGGGGACGGCGCGGGGGGCTGTTCGGTGAACGTCGTCACGAGGGCCCCTCCCCCAGGTCCGCGTCGGTGCCGGCCTCGATGCGCTGTGCGGCGTCCAGCCCGAAGCCATGGCCCGGGTTCCAGTGCAGGACCACCTCGGCGCCGGGCGCCAGGCGGGAGTCGCGCTCGATGTTCTGCTGGTAGACGGCCAGGCCGGGGGCGACGGGGCTGTCGACCAGGTACTGGGTGGAGACGCCGATGAAGCTGGACTCGGTGATACGGCCGTGGACCCGGTTGCGGCCCTCGGGCACGGTGCCGGCGTCCTCGGCGGGGGTGAGGGTGATCTTCTCGGGCCGTATCCCGACCAGCAGCTTCTCGCCCACCCGGGCGGTGCCGGTACATCGTTTCGCGGGCAGGGTGAGTTTGGTATCCGCGGCACGCAGCGCCAGTTCGGCCCCGGCGGCGTCCACGACCTCGGCGGTGATGAGGTTGGAGGTGCCCAGGAAGTTGGCGACAAAGGTGGTGCGGGGCAGTTCGTAGAGGTCGGCGGGCTCGCCGAGCTGCTCGATCCGGCCCTCGCTCATCACGGCCACCGTGTCGGCCATCGCCATCGCCTCTTCCTGGTCGTGGGTGACATGAATGAAGGTGATGCCGACCTCGATCTGGATGCGCTTGAGCTCCAGCTGCATCTGGCGGCGCAGCTTGAGGTCCAGGGCGCCCAGCGGTTCGTCCAGCAGCAGCACCTGGGGGTGGTTGATCAGGGCGCGGGCGACGGCCACGCGCTGCTGCTGTCCGCCGGAGAGCTGCTGCGGCCTGCGGCGTGCCAGATCGCCGAGCTGGACCAGATCGAGCATGTCCTCGACCTGCTTGCGCACCGACTTCAGGCCGCGGCGGCGCAGGCCGAAGGCGATGTTCTCGTACACGTCCAGGTGCGGGAAGAGCGCATAGCTCTGGAAGACGGTGTTGACGGGGCGCTTGTGCGGGGGGAGGGCGGTGACGTCCACACCGTCCAGCTCGACGGTGCCGGTGCTGGGGCTCTCCAGCCCGGCGATCATGCGGAGGGTGGTGGTCTTTCCGCACCCGGAGGCACCGAGCAGGGCGAAGAACGAACCCGTGGGAACGGTCAGATCCAGCGGTTGCACAGCAGCGAAGGCGCCATAGCGCTTGCTGATCCCGGAGAGGCGGACGCCGGTGCTCGGGGCGGTTGCGGTCATGGGGGGTCCAGAGGTGTCGGGGCCGAAAGCACATAACAGTGACATACGGCTGAGCGTCTTCGGATACGGGCCGTCTTCGCGCACTCCCGCACCCGACCGGACGGCCTGGAACTGGTGTTGCACCACCGAGGTGTGGTTGCCGATCCTGGCAGAGGCCAGCACCCATAACAAGAGATTCCGTCGTAGGGGGTCGGCCAGACAACGGAATCAGCAAGCACCCCTCCTGGCGCCGTATGACCGCTTCCGGGCCTCACAGCCGCTGCCAGAATGAGGCCATGACGATCAAGACGGGCCATGGCGCCGTGGATGCGCGTTCGGTCGAGCAGCTGACGGCGGCCATCGCACGGGGCGAGCAGCCCAAGTACGTGTACTTCTGGGGCCACCGGCCCCGCCGGGACAACAGCGTGGGGCCCGGCTGCTTCAGCCAGTGGTGGCCCTCGCCCTTCACCGTGGACGGCATCGGCTACGCGACCGCCGAGCACTGGATGATGGCCGGCAAGGCCCGGCTGTTCGGCGACGCCGAGGCGGAGGCCCGGGTGCTGGCCGCCGGCCACCCCAAACAGGCCAAGGACGCCGGGCGCATGGTGCGCGGCTTCGACGAGGAGACCTGGCGCCGCCACCGCTTCGAGCTGGTCGTCCAGGGCAGCGTGCACAAGTTCGTCCAGCACCCCGAGCTGCTGGACTACCTGCTGGGCACCGGGAACAGGGTGCTGGTGGAGGCCAG
This sequence comes from Streptomyces sp. NPDC052396, assembly GCF_044593195.1. NCBI lineage: Bacteria > Bacillati > Actinomycetota > Actinomycetes > Kitasatosporales > Streptomycetaceae > Streptomyces > Streptomyces sp. NPDC052396. The sequence continues at coordinate 643,538 of NZ_JBIUAW010000002.1, read as the reverse complement.
CCCGCTGGACCGGGTCTGGGGCATCGGGCTGGCGGCCGACGACGAGCGGGCCCAGCACCCGGCGCACTGGGACGGACTGAACCTGCTGGGTTTCGCGCTGATGGAGGCGCGTCAGCGCCTGGCGGCCGGCAGCGGCCCGGGAGCGGACGGCTCCGGCATATAGGCGCCGTAGGTGGCGTCCGGGTCGTCAGCCGGCACCTTGTCGGGGTGGCGGTCGCTGTGTCCGACGCTGACGTACAGCACCACGAACAGCGCCGAGGCGACCAGGGCCACCCCGCCGAGTATCAGCCCGGCCAGCGCCTGGCCCTGGTTGGTGGCCTCGCCCCGCGCCGCCTTGGCCCGTCCGATCACGCCGAAGACCAGCGCCAGCACGCCCAGCACCACACCGAACAGCACCGTCATCGACAGCACCAGGCCGAGGATGCCGAGCACCAGCGCCGCCACCCCGAAGCCGTTGTTGGGCACCGGCGCCGGCGCCCACCAGGCGCCGCCCTGGCCATAGGGACTCGCTCCGTACGGCCCCGCCCCGTAGGGGGCCTGCGGCGGCACGTAGCCGGAGCCGCCGTAGGGGCCACCCTGATACGCGCTCGGGGTGCCCGGACCGGTCGGGGCGAGCGGCACGGGAGGCACCGGCGGCATGGCGCCCGGCGGCGGTCCGCCCGCCGGGGGCACCGGGGCGGCCGGGGGCATCTGGTAACCGGGCACGGGGGGCGGTGCGGCGGGCCCCTCGGCCCACGGCGGGGCGGCCGGCTTGTCGAGCGGCACCCGCTCGCTCGGCGGAGCCCAGAGATCCCGGTCCCGCGGCTCCGGCTGGACGTTGTCCCGGTCGGACATGACCCTCCCTCGTTGCTCTGCGGTCATGCTAAGGCCCACGCACCGGCCCCATACCCACCGCACATACGATGATCCGCGCACGCTGCCCGTCCCGATGGATCGACCAGCCCCTGGAGGCCCGCATGCCCGCCCTCGACTCGTTCATCGCCGGTCTGCCCAAGGCGGAGCTGCATGTGCATCACGTCGGTTCGGCCTCGCCGCGCATCGTCGCCGAGCTGGCCGCCCGGCACCCCGACTCCCCCGTGCCCGCCGACCCCGAGGCGCTCGCCGACTTCTTCACCTTCCGCGACTTCGCCCATTTCGTCGAGGTCTACCTCTCGGTCGTGGACCTCGTCCGGGACGCCGAGGATGTCCGGCTGCTGACCTACGAGATCGCCCGCGACATGGCCCGCCAGCAGATCCGCTACGCCGAGCTGACCGTCACCCCCTACAGCTCGACCCGGCGCGGCATCCCGGACGGCGCCTTTGTAGAGGCCATAGAGGACGCCCGCAAGGCGGCCGAGAGCGAGCTGGGCGTGGTGCTGCGCTGGTGCTTCGACATCCCGGGCGAGGCCGGCCTGCCCGCCGCCGAGGAGACGGCCCGCATCGCCTGTGAGCTCAAGCCGGAGGGACTGGTCTCGTTCGGCCTGGGCGGGCCCGAGATCGGCGTGCCGCGCCCGCAGTTCAAGCCCTACTTCGACCGGGCCATCGCGGCCGGCCTGCACAGCGTGCCGCACGCCGGGGAGACCACCGGCCCGCAGACCATCTGGGACGCGCTGACCGAGCTGCGCGCCGAACGCATCGGCCACGGCACCAGCGCCCCGCAGGACCCCCGGCTGCTGGCACACCTGGCGGAGCACCGCATTCCGCTGGAGGTCTGCCCCACCTCCAACCTGGCCACCCGCGCCGTGGCGGACATCGAGCGGCACCCGGTCAGGGAGATGGTCGCCGCCGGGGTGCTGGTGACCATCAATAGCGACGACCCGCCCATGTTCGGCACCGACCTCAACACCGAGTACGCGGTGGCCGCCCGCCTGCTCGAGCTGGACGAGCGGGGCGTCGCCGGCCTCGCCAAGAACGCGGTGGAGGCGTCCTTCCTGGACGCGGCGGGCAAGGCCCGGCTGAACGCCGAGATCGACGCCTACACCGACGCCTGGCGCCGCGGCTGACCGCGCCGGGCACAATGGGCGCCATGCGCGCCTGCACCGCCGTCGGCCACCGCGGCGACCCTTATGTCCACCGGGAGAACACCCTCCCCTCCATCCGCTCGGCCTGGCGGGCCGGGGCGACGGCGGTGGAGGTCGACGTCCGGCTCACCCGGGACGGCGTGCCGGTGCTGCTGCACGACGCCACGCTGTCCCGGCTGTGGGGCCACGAGCGGCCGCTGGCCGCGCTGACGGCCGAGGAGGTGCATGCCGCGACGCACGGCGGGGTCCCCACCCTGCGCCAGGCGCTCGGGCAGGACGGGACCGGCCGGCTGTTCATCGACCTGCCGGACCCCTCCGCCGCGGGCGCCGCGGTGGCCGAGGTGCGCGCCTGTGGCGCCACGGGCCGTGTCTACTACTGCGGCGGCACCGCCTCCATGCTGGAGGTCCGCCGTGCCGACCCGGACGCCGAGATCGCCCTCACCTGGACCACCCTGGCCCCGCCGCGCCCCGCGCTGCTGGCCGCGGTCCGGCCGCAGTGGCTCAACTACCGCTTCGGGCTGGTCTCCGAGCAGCTGGTGGCCCGCGACCACGCCGAGGGCTACCGGGTCTCGGCCTGGACCGCCGACACCCGCCGCTCCATGCGCAGGCTGCTGCGCGCGGGCGTCGACTCCATCACCACCAACCGGGTCGGCACGCTGCGCTCCCTGCTCACCAGGTGACCCGGGGCCCTATGGCCTCTCGCCCCGTGCATACGCCGGAGCGGAGCTCAACGGGGCCTCACAGTCCCACGATCTCGTTCCACTCCTTCTCGAACACCGGCCGCTCCTTGGCCGATATGTCCCGGGCCGTCGCCAGCCGCTTGCGCATCCGGTCGCTGGGGAAGATCAGCGGATTCTCCGCCAGGGCGGCGGTGTCCTTGTCCTTGGACGAGGCCAGCACCTCACGTGCGGCCGGCACCGGGCAGACGTAGTTGACCGAGGCCGCCAGCTGGGCGGCCACCTCGGGCTCGTAGTAGTAGTCGATCAGCCGCTCGGCATTGCGCTTGTGCCGGGCCAGATCCGGGATCATCATGCTCTCCGCCCACAGCTCGGCGCCCTCCTCGGGCACCACGAACTGGATGTCCGGGTTGTCGGCCTGCAACTGGATGATGTCGCCGGAGTACGCCTGACAGGCCAGCACATCGCCGGAGGACAGCTCCTTGATGTAGTCGTTGCCGGTGAAGCGGCGGATGTGCCGCTCACGCACCAGGCGCCGCAACTGGTCGGTCATCCTGTGGAAGTCGTCCGCGGTCCAGCGGGTGACGTCCGCGCCGTTGCCCATCATCAGCAGGGCGAAGGCCTCGTCCATCCCGGACAGCAGGGTCACCCGGCCGCGCAGGTCCGGCTTCCACAGGTCGGAGGTGTGCCGGATCTCCCGGCCGAGCTTCTTGCGGTTGTACGCGATGCCGGTGATCCCGGACTGCCAGGGCACCGTGTGCCGCCGCCCCGGGTCGAAGGAGGGGTTGCGCAGCAGCGGGTCGAGGTTGCGGGCCACATGGGGCTGGCCCGCCCGGTCCATCTCCTGCACCCACCCCAGCCGCACATAGCGGGCGCACATCCAGTCGCTGACCACGATGACGTCCCGGCCGGTGTCCTGATGGTTCATCAGGGCCGGGCTGATCTTGCCGAAGAACTCGTCGTTGTCGTTGATCTCCTCGGTGTACTTCACCGAGATGCCGCTGCGCTTCTCGAACGCCTCCAGCGTGGGGCGGCGTTGCGGGTTCTTGTCGTCGGTGTCGATGTACAGCGGCCAGTTGGCGAACACCAGCCGCTTGTCGGCCGCCGAGCGGTCGGCCGCCGTCCGGTCGCCCGGGGCGATGTACGCGGCCGGCACCCCGCAGCCGGCGAGCGCGGCCGCGCCGGCACCCGCGCCGAGTGCGCGCAGCAGGGACCTGCGGGACAGGGGCTTCACGGGGCTCACTCGCATTCCGGCAGGATGGCCGATCGACATCTGGGCGGACAAGGGACGCAGTGTCCGGCACCCGGCCGCGCGGTACGGCAGCCTGCCGGGCCCGGGCCGACCGTCGATGATAACGACCGCCGGCCCGTGCCCCGCTCCCGCCGTCCTCAGTCCAGCGAGGTCATCACGTGCTTGATGCGGGTGTAGTCCTCGAAGCCATAGGCGGAGAGGTCCTTGCCGTAGCCGGACTTCTTGAAGCCGCCGTGCGGCATCTCGGCCACCAGCGGGATGTGGGTGTTGATCCACACACAGCCGAATTCCAGCTTCTTGGACATCCGCATGGCCCGCCCGTGGTCCTTGGTCCAGACCGAGGAGGCCAGCGCGTACTCCACGCCGTTGGCGTATGCCACGGCCTGGTCCTCGTCGGTGAAGGACTGGACGGTGATCACCGGGCCGAAGACCTCGCGCTGGATGATCTCGTCGCCCTGCTTCAGGCCGGAGACCACGGTCGGGGCGTAGAAGTAGCCCTTCTCGCCCACCCGGTGGCCGCCGGTCTCGATCTTGGCGTGGGCGGGCAGCCGCTCGATGAAGCCGGCGACCTGGGCCAGCTGGCCGGCGTTGTTCAGCGGACCGTAGAGCACGTCCTCGTCGTCCGGCGCCCCGGTCTTGGTGTCGGCGGCCGCCTTGGACAGCGCGGTGACGAACTCGTCGTGGACGGACTGGTGCACCAGCACCCGGGTGGCGGCCGTACAGTCCTGGCCGGCGTTGAAGAAGCCGGCGCCGGTGATGCCTTCCACGGCCTTGGCGATGTCGGCGTCCTCGAAGACCACCACCGGCGCCTTGCCGCCCAGTTCGAGGTGGACGCGCTTGAGGTCCCCGGCGGCCGAGGCGGCCACCTGGCTGCCGGCGCGCACCGAGCCGGTGACCGAGACCATGGCGGGCACCGGGTGCTCCACCATCAGCCGGCCGGTGTCACGGTCGCCGCAGACGACATTGAACACGCCCTGCGGGTGGCCGAGTTCGGCGAGCACCCCGCCGACGATCTCGGCGATCAGCACGGTGGAGGCCGGGGTGGTGTCGGAGGGCTTGAGCACCACCGTGTTGCCCGCGGCCAGCGCCGGGGCGAACTTCCACACGGCCATCATCATCGGGTAGTTCCAGGGCGCCACCTGGGCGCAGACGCCGACCGGCTCGCGCCGGATGATGGAGGTCATCCCGTCCATGTACTCGCCCGCGGAGCGGCCCTCCAGCATCCGGGCGGCGCCCGCGAAGAAGCGGACCTGGTCCACCATCGGCGGGATCTCCTCGGAGCGGGTCAGCCCGACCGGCTTGCCGGTGTTCTCGGACTCGGCGGCGATCAGCTCCTCGGCCCGGGCCTCGAAGGCGTCGGCGATCTTGAGCAGGACCTTCTGGCGCTCGGCCGGCACCAGGTCGCGCCAGACGGGGAAGGCGGCCTCGGCCGCCGCCATGGCGGCGTCCACGTCGGCGGCACCGGACAGCGGGGCGGTGGCGTAGGCCTCGCCCGTCGCCGGATTGACCACCTCGGTGGTCCGCCCGTCGGCGGCGTCCCGGAACTCTCCGTCGATGTAGTTGCGCAAGCGGCGCAGCTCGGTGGTCACGGTATGCACCTCTCCTGTGAGATGTCCGGTGGCTGAGACGCCCAGCCTAGCCAGGAGGGCGACGTTTTCGATACACCCACTGGCCGGTATCGACGGAATCAGTTGAGCAGGGAGCCCATGGCAACGAAAAACATAAGAACAGGGCTTGTCACACGGCGGAGTCCTCATGCACAGTGGGGCCGTGGCCACTCGTAACGCAGACCCGAAGGGCGCCGGCGGCACGGCGCCGGTCGACGCCGTCTCCCTGGCGATCATCGAACAGCTCCAGGAGGACGGCCGACGTCCCTACGCCGCGATCGGCAAGGCCGTGGGGCTATCCGAGGCGGCGGTGCGCCAGCGCGTACAGAAGCTGCTCGACCAGGGCGTGATGCAGATCGTCGCGGTCACCGACCCGCTCACCGTGGGTCTGCGGCGCCAGGCCATGGTCGGTGTCGGCGTCGAGGGCGACCTGGACCCGGTCGCCGACGCGCTGGCCGCGATGGACGAGGTGGAGTACGTGGTGGTGACCGCCGGCTCCTTCGATCTCCTCATCGAGATCGTCTGCGAGGACGACGACCATCTGCTCAACACGATCAACAAGCGCATCCGGACCCTGCCGGGCGTGCGCTCGACCGAGAGCTTCGTCTACCTCAAGCTCCGCAAGCAGACCTACACATGGGGAACCCGATAGCCGTGAGCAAGGACCACTCCACTGCGGCGTACGACCACCTGTGGATGCATTTCACCCGCATGTCGTCGTACGAGAACGCTCCCGTGCCGACCATCGTGCGCGGCGAGGGCACGTATATCTTCGACGACCGGGGCAAGCGCTACCTGGACGGACTGGCCGGGCTGTTCGTGGTCCAGGCCGGTCACGGCCGCGCCGAGCTGGCGGAGGCGGCCCACAAGCAGGCGCAGGAGCTGGCCTTCTTCCCGGTGTGGAGCTACGCCCACCCCAAGGCGGTCGAACTGGCCGAGCGGCTGGCCCACTACGCGCCGGGCGACCTCAACAAGGTCTTCTTCACCACCGGCGGCGGCGAGGCGGTGGAGACCGCCTGGAAGCTGGCCAAGCAGTACCACAAGCTCACCGGCAACCCCGGCAAGTACAAGGTGATCTCCCGGTCGGTCGCCTACCACGGCACCCCGCAGGGCGCCCTGTCCATCACCGGGCTCCCCGCGCTCAAGGCCCCGTTCGAGCCCCTGGTGCCCGGTGCCCACAAGGTGCCCAACACCAACATCTACCGCGCCCCGGTCTTCGGTGACGACCCCGAGGCGTACGGCCGCTGGGCCGCCGACCAGATCGAGCAGCAGATCCTCTTCGAGGGCCCGGACACGGTGGCCGCGGTGTTCCTGGAGCCGGTGCAGAACGCCGGCGGCTGCTTCCCGCCGCCGCCCGGCTACTTCCAGCGGGTCCGCGAGATCTGCGACCGGCACGGCGTACTGCTGGTCTCGGACGAGGTGATCTGCGCCTTCGGCCGGCTGGGCACCATGTTCGGCTGCGAGAAGTTCGGCTACGTGCCGGACATCATCACCTGCGCCAAGGGCATGACCTCCGGCTACTCCCCCATCGGCGCCGCGATCATCTCCGACCGGATCGCCGAGCCCTTCTTCAAGGGGAACAACACCTTCCTGCACGGCTATACCTTTGGCGGCCACCCGGTCTCCGCGGCGGTCGCCCTGGCCAACCTCGACCTGTTCGAGCGCGAGGGGCTCAACCAGCACGTACTGGACAACGAGGCCGCCTTCCACTCCACCCTGTCCCGGCTGCACGACCTGCCGATCGTGGGCGACGTGCGGGGCAACGGCTTCTTCTACGGCATCGAGCTGGTGAAGGACAAGGCCACCAAGGAGTCGTTCACCCCCGAGGAGTGCGAGCGCCTGCTCTACGGCTTTGTCTCCAGGAACCTCTTCGAGAACGGCCTGTACTGCCGTGCCGACGACCGTGGTGATCCGGTCATCCAGCTCTCCCCGCCGCTGATCTCCGGTCAGGCGGTCTTCGACGAGATCGAGCAGATCCTGCGCACCGTCCTCACCGAGGCCTGGGCCAAGATCTGACGCACAGTCCGCCACCCCCCACGCCCATGGCCCACGCTTCCCGCGTGGGCCATGGCGCGTTTGCACCATGCGCGGCCGCACACCGGTAACTCCCGCGGCCATGAGCCCGATGGGAGGAAAGTGGGCCACTCCCGCGCCGAGCCTGGACCGGGGCTAGGATCCCGGTTCCGTACGGTGCGTGTGACCCAGTGACCCAATGGCCTCCGGTTCGTTCACCCGGACAGGGGAACGGACCCTCCAGCGACCCGAGGTGTGCTCGAAATGGTGGCCCCGCCGGACAACGACGTGCTGTGGGCACGCGGCCTGCACTACTCCTACAACAGTTCCCCCGCCCTGACGGGCGTCTCCGTCGGCGTCCGGGAAGGCGAGATCCTCGCCATCGCCGGGCCCCGCGGCTCGGGAAAGTCAACCCTCCTCAAGTGCCTGTCCGGCCAGCTGGTGGCGGACCAGGGCGAGGTGTGGTTCAACAGCGCGCCCGTACACACCCTTTCCCGCTCCGCCCGTGAACGCCTGCGCCGCGAGCGCTTCGGCTGGATCGACAGCGAGCCCCATCTGGTACCGGAACTGACCGCCTGGGAGAACGCCGCGCTGCCCCTGCTGGTCCGCGGGGTGGGCCACCGCGCCGCCAAGAACACCGCCTATGAATGGCTCGAACGCCTGGACGTCGGCGACTGCGCCCGCAAGCGCCCCCGCGGACTGCTGCGCGCCCAGTGCCAGCGGATCGCCGTCGCCCGCGCCCTGGCCGGCGAGCCCACCGTGATCTTCGCGGACGACCCGGCCGCCCCGCTGCACAGCGCCGACCGCGCCCAGGTACTGCGCACCCTGACCACCGCCGCCCGCTCGCACACCATCACGGTGGTCCTCGCCGTGCTGGACGAGGAGAGCGCCTCGCTGGCGGACCGCACCGTCAGCCTGCTCGACGGCCGCCGGGGCGGCGCCATCCCGGCGCCGGACGCGCCCGAGGGAGAGGGCAGGGCCGCGTGCTCAGTCTCCGCCTGACGCGCGGCGCTCATCCGCTCGTCCTGCTCAGACGGCTGCTGGTGGCCATCGCCGCGGCCGGGGTCGGCTTCCTGCTGCTGTGCACGCTGGGGTACGCGGTGGCGCACCCGGAGCAGACCGACGCCTCGGTGGTGCGGCTGCTGTGGTGCGCCCTGCCGTTCGCCGCCGTGGTGCAGTTCGCCCTCACGGTGGCTCGCAGCGACCCGGCCACCCGGCCCAGGGACGGACTGGACGCGGTCGGCTTCGGCCCCGTGCGGCTGTCCCTGCTGGCCGCCACCTCGACCGCGGTCTCCTGCACCCTGGGCAGCGGCGCCGCGCTGCTGGTCTACCTGGAGCTGCGCGGCGATCTCGGAGCCACCCCGCTCAGCGGCCACGCGGCCCGTCTGCTGGACGGCGGGCGTTCGCTGCCCTGGGGCGGCACGCTGACCCTGCTGGGCCTGCTGCCGGCAGCGGCGGCGGGCGCCTGTGTGCTGGCGCTGCGCCCGCGCGAGGGGAAGCGCGCGGCCGCCCCGATGGAGGCGGCCGAAGAGACCGAGGCTCCGGCGCCCACGGCGGACGCCATGCCCACGACGGGCCCCCGCCCCGAGCCCAGGCCCGCCTACGTGGGGCTGCCCTGGGGTGTGGCGATCACCGCCACCGGCCTGGCCCTGGAGGCCTATGTGGGCCATGCGCCGGCTCCCGAGCCGGGCACCCTGCTGGCCCTGCCGGGCCAGGAACGCGGCGCCTCGCCGGGGCTGCTCGGCGGCTGGCTGCTGGCCTCGCTGGGGCTGGTGCTGGCCGGGCCCGGGCTGACCCACTGGTGCGGCGTGGTGCTCTCAGCCGGCCGCCCCAAGCCGGTGCGCATGCTGGCCGGACGGATGCTGCAGGACACCGCCACCCGCATCGGGCGGCCGCTGGGTGTGCTGTGCGCGATGGCCTCCGGTGTGCTGGCCGCCGTGGAGCTCTACGGGGTGGCCTGGGAACGCTCCGGCCCGCGCCCCTTCGGCCCGCTCACCGGGCTGGGCGCGGCAGTGGTGATGGCCTGTGTGACCGCCACCGCCATCACCGCCGCCCTGGACGCCCGGCAGCTCCGCTCCGAAACCACCTCGGCGCTGCGGCGCCTGGGGATTCCGGCCGGCCTGCTGCGTGGTGCGGCCGCCGTGCGCACCTGTGTGCTGCTGGCCGTGCTCGCCCCGCTGACCTGGGTGATCGCCGAGCTGACCGCACTGCCGCTGATGCGGTGAGCGGCGTCCGGGGCGGCCCCTCACCCCACCTGGGCTTGACCTTTCCTTGACTCAAGGCAACTCCGGGCCCGTAAATCACGTCTGCCTCAGAAGCACGACGGATTTTCGGGCGAACGGAGCTATTGGTGATCATCGGCCTTGTGACGGCTGTCGCGGCCTCGGCCTGTTACGGCACAGGATCGGTCCTGCAGGCCGTGGGATCGCGGAAATCAGCCCGCCAGGAGGCCGCCACGGCCTCCACCACGGGGGTCACCCAGCATGGCGGGCCCAGCCTGTCGTCCACCGCGAAGGCGGCGGTCACCTGGGAGTTCATGCTCGGCACCGTGCTGGACTTCATCGGCTTCGGGCTGGGTGCGCTGGCTGCGCGGATGCTGCCGTTGTTCCTCTCCCAGACCGTCATCAGCGCCAACCTGATCGTCACCGCGCTGCTGAGCATCAAGCTGCTGGGCATCCGGCTGCGCCGGCCCGAGTGGGCGTCCATAGCCGTGGTGTGCGCGGCGCTGGTACTGCTGGCGACGGCGGCCGGGCACGAAGGCAGCGGCAGCACGGCCAGGTCCATCCACTGGTGGCTGCTGGGCATCACGGTGGTGCTGATGGGCGGCGGCATCGTGATCGTGCGGCTGCTCGGCGCACGGGCGGCGGTCCTGGCCGGCCTGCTGTCCGGCCTGGGCTTCGGCGCCATCGGCGTGGGGGTGCGGATCCTGGACGGCCTCTCCCCGCTCGATCTGCCCGCCCTGCTGTCCGACCCGGCGCTCTACGCAATCTTCATCGCCGGCGGCGTCGGCATGTACCTGCACACGGTGGCTCTGCAGATCGGCTCGGTGAACGGTGCCACAGCGGCACTGGTGGTCGGCGAGACGGTGCTGCCGGGCATCATCGGCGTCCTGTGGCTGGGCGACCACTCACGGCCCGGCTTCGCCTGGGTCGCGGTGCTCGGCTTCCTGCTCGCGGTGGCGGGAGCCGTGGCGGTCGCCTGGCTCGGCGAGCCGGACGCGCACGCCGCGCCGCCGGCCACGGCCGAGAACGACCGGGAGCCGGCCCCGCCGGCCCCATCCGCGGTGGCCTGAGGCCATCTGACTCCTGGGCTGCCCGGTTCCCGGGCTGCCTGGCACCTGGGGCCGTCCGATCGGTGCCGCTTTCCCGAGCGGATTGCCTCATGCAGCTCGCCCGGGTTGCTGGCCCCACGCGGCTCTGCCGACGCGTGGGGCGGGAGCCGCGCGCCGATGGCCGACCGAGCCAAGTCACTGGCCGGACCCATGCGGCAGCGCACCATGCGGCGGCCGGGTGGGCCCCATGCAGGCAGCGGCTGGGTGACCCCCATGCGGCAGCCGCCGAGCGACGGGGCGGCCCGCACCATACGGCTCGCCCCACGCGGCTCCGCCGCCCACGGGGAGAGCCACACACCGACGGCCTTTTTGAGCTGAACCGGCGGGTGAACCCACGCGGCACCGCGCCATCCGGCACCGCCCCATGCGGCAGCCGGCTGGGCCCATGCGCCGCCGCCAAGCCGGCCGTCGGCCGGCCCCATGCCGCTACGGCCTGCGCCTCATTCGGCCGGGCCGTGGACCCGAAGGGCATCCGAGGGGCCTGATGATCACTCCCCCAGCACCACGACCTCGTCCCCGGCGAAGGAGACGCCCACCCGGGCACCCGTCTCCGGTGCGGCGCCCAGCCCGCACGAGGCCTCCAACTCCGGCCCGGCGGGCGGCCGTAGCAGCACGGCCACATGGTCACCCCGGAACGTCCGGCCCACCACCTCGCACGGCAGACCGTCGGCCGCCGGCACCAGCCGCACGCCCCCGGGCCGTATCAGCACCCGGCACCGCCCCTGCGCCGTGCCGGGTGGAACCGGCAGCTTGCCCCAGACCGTGTCCGCGTGTTCGCCGGTCACCGTCGCCTCGACGATGTTGTCAAAGCCCAGGAAACGGGCCACGAATTCGGAAGCGGGGCGCTGCCACACCTCCAGTGGCGTGCCCTCCTGCGCGATGCGCCCCTCGCGCATCACCACCACTCGGTCGGCCAGCGCGAAGGCCTCGCCCTGGTCATGGGTGACCGCCAGCACCGTGGTGCCCAACCGGCCGAACAGGGTGCGCAGTTCGACCACCAGCCGCTCCCGCAGGCTCCGGTCCAGCTGCCCGAGCGGCTCGTCCAGCATCAACAGTCGCGGGCTCGGGGCGAGCGCCCGGGCCAGCGCCACGCGCTGCTGCTCGCCGCCGGAGAGCTGTCCGACCGATCGGCGCTGGGCCCCGGGCAGGCCCACCAGTTCCAGCAGTTCGGCGACCGTACGCTCCGACTCGGCGCGCCGCGCGCCGCGCATCCGGAGCCCGAAGGCCACGTTCCGCGCCACATCGCGCTGCGGGAACAACTGGTGGTCCTGGAACATCAGCCCCACGCCCCGCCGGTGCACCGGCACCGCGCTCTGGTCCTGGCCGGCCAGCAACACCCGCCCCGCGTCGGCCCGTTGCAGCCCGGCAACCACCCGCAGCAGGGTGGACTTACCGCTGCCGCTGGGCCCCAGCACACACACCGTCCGGTGTTCGGCGACGGCCAGGTCGACGGAGTCCAGCACGGTGCGCCCACCGAGGCGGACGGTCACCGCGTCCAGTTGGAGCAGGGGCATCAGAACTCTCCCGTACGGTCGGTGCGCACGCGCTCCAGCAGCAGCAGCGCCGCCGCGCACACCAGCATCAGCACCGTGCTCAAGGCCATCGCCTGCCCATAGGTCAGCTCTCCGGGACGGGCCAGCAGCCGGGCCACCGCGACCGGGAGCGTCGGGTTGTCGGGGCGGGCGATGAACACCGTCGCCCCGAACTCCCCGAGTGACACCGCGAAGGCGAACCCCGCCGCCACCGCCAGGGCCCGCCCCACCAGCGGCAGATCCACCTCCCGCCAGGCGCGCAGCGGCGAGGCACCGAGCACCGCGGCCGCCTCGCGCAGCCGGGGGTCCACCGCGCGCAGCACCGGCAGCATGGTGCGCACCACGAAGGGAACGCCCACCAGCGCCTGGGCCAGCGGGACCAGGATCCAGGAGGTGCGCAGGTCCAACGGCGGCTCATCCAGGGCGATCAGGAAGCCGAAGCCGATGGTCACCGCCGAGGTGCCCAGCGGCAGCATCAGCAGTGCGTCGAAACCCCGCACCAGGCGGCCCCCACGCCGGGTCAGCGCTGCCGCGGCAAGCGAGCCGATCACCACCGCGATGGCGGTGGCGGCCATGGCATACGCCAACGAGTTACCGATCGCCTCCAGCGGTGCGACCACGAAGGTGCCGCCGTTGTCCCCGGCCGAGGCCAGCGCCCGGTAGAAGGTGAAGCCATAGCCGTCGGGCCCGTCGAGCGAGCGCAGCACCAGCACCGTCAGCGGCAGCAAGATCAGCACCGCGATGACCGTCAGTACCGAGGCGAGCAGGGCCCACTGGCCGGCTCCCCGCGGACGGCGGGCGGTGCGGGCGGCGTCCACCAGTCGCAGTGCCGCCTCACGGCGCCGTACGGTCCAGGCGTGCACCAGCAGTAGCGCGACCACCACCAGGAACTGCACCAGGGTGAGCACCGCGGCGGTCGGCAGATCCAGCAGTTGGGCGGTCTGCTGGTAGATCTCCACTTCCAGCGTGGCGTAACGCGGGCCGCCCAGGATCTGGATGACACCGAAGGAGGTGAAGGTGAAGAGGAAGACCATCAGCGCGGCAGCCGCCACGGCGGGCATCAGCGCGGGCAGGGTCACCTTGCGCCAGGCGGTGAACCGGCCGGCTCCCAGCACTCGGGCGGCTTCCTCCTGCCGGGGGTCGAGCTGGCCCCACAGGCCGCCGACGGTGCGCACCACCACGGCGTAGTTGAAGAAGACGTGCGCGAGCAGGATGGCCCAGACGGTGGTGTCCAGTCGTACGCCCCACAGCTGGTCCAGCAGCCCGCCGCGTCCCAGCACGGCCAGGAAGGCGGAGCCGGCGACCACGGTGGGCAGGACGAACGGCACCGTGACCACGGCACGCAGCAGCCGTTTGCCCGGGAACTCGAAGCGTGCGAAGACATAGGCGGCGGGAAGGGCCAGCGCCAGGGTGAGCGCGGTGGAGGCGGCCGCCTGCCAGGTGGTGAACCAGACGACGTGGACGGTGTGTGGGTCGCCGAGCACCTCGCCGATCCGGCCGAACTGCCAGCGGCCGTCGGTCTTGAGGCCACGGGAGACGATCGCCGCCACCGGATAGCCGAAGAAGAGGCCGAAGAACGCGAGCGGCAGGGCCATCAGGCCCAGCCGGACCGCCGTCCCGCGCCGGCCCCGTGCGGGGCCGGCCGTGACCTCTCCGGTGGTTGCCTCAGCCTCCCCGGTGGTCACTTCAGGACGAGCGAGGACCACGTCTTGACCCACTGGTCACGGTTCTTGGCGATCTTGTCCGGGGCCAGGGTGGCGGAGTCGGCAGGCTTGGCGCCGAACTTGGTGAACACCTCGGGCACCTTGGCGTCCTTGGTCACCGGGTTGACGAACATCTGCAGCGGCATGTCCTCCTGGAAGGTCCTGCTCAGCATGAAGTCGATCAGCGCCTGGCCGCCCTTGGTGTTCTTGGCACCCTTCAGCAGGCCGGCGAACTCGATCTGACGGAAGCAGGTGCCGGTGGCCACGCCGGTCGGCCCCTCCTTCGGCTGCTCCTTCATCCCGACCACCTCGGCGGGCGGGCTGGAGGCATAAGAGACCACCAGCGGCTTGTCCCCCTTGGCCTTCTTGCCGCCCGCGGAGCCGGAGAAGCGGTCGTTGTACGCCTGCTCCCAGCCGTCGACGACCTCCACCCCGTTGGACTTGAGCTTCTTCCAGTAGTCCTGCCAGCCGGTGTCGCCGTACTTGGCGATGGTGGCCAGCTGGAAGGCCAGCCCGGGGGACGAGGTGGCGGAGTTCTCGGTGACCAGCAGGTTCTTGTACTCGGGCTTGACCAGGTCGTCGAGGGTCTGCGGCGGGGCCAGCTTGTGGTCGGCGAAGTAGGCGCGGTCGTAGTTGACGCAGATGTCACCGGAGTCGATAGGGGTCACCCGGTGCTCGGCGGCGTCGGCCTGGAACTCCCCGGGGACCCGGTCCAGGCCCTTCGCCTGGTAGGGCGTAAAGATCCCGTTGTCCAGCGCCCGGGAGAGCAGGGTGTTGTCGACGCCGAAGAAGACGTCGCCCTGCGGGTGGTTCTTGGAGAGGATCGCCTGGTTGACGGCCTGCCCCGCGTCACCGCCCTTGATGACCTTGACGGTGTAGCCGGTCTCCTTGGTGAACTCCTTGAGCACCGAGTCGGAGGCGAGGAACGAGTCGTGCGAGACGAGGGTGACGGTCTTGCCGCCGTCCTGCTCGGCGGAGCTGCCGGAGCCGCCACAGGCGGCAAGCGCCGGAAGGCCGAGCGCGGCGACGGCGGCCGCGCCCAGGGCACGCCGGAGGCTGGTGTTCATGGTTGAGCTGACTCCCTACGCCGGTACTAACCGGATCAGGTCCGAGGGTCTGCGGCCGGGCCGCACTCTCAGCGCTGTGTGCGCTCCCCTGTCGGAGTGTTCATTTGTACGAAAGTGTGCGGAAGAACCGTATCAGTGCGGCTCAGCGCTCGGTCGCGGCCAGCTGTCCGCAGGCGCCGTCGATCTCCTGGCCACGGGTGTCCCGGACGGTCACCGGCACTCCATGCGCGGCGATGGCCTCGACAAAAGCCCGCTCGTCCTCGGGGCGGGAGGCCGTCCACTTCGACCCCGGGGTGGGGTTGAGCGGGATCAGGTTGACGTGCACCCTTCGGCCCTTGAGCAGCCGGCCCAGCAGATCACCGCGCCATGCCTGGTCGTTGATGTCCCGGATGAGGGCGTACTCGATGGAGATCCGGCGACCGGACTTCTCCGCGTACTCCCAGGCAGCGTCCAGCACCTCGCGGACCTTCCAGCGGGTGTTGACCGGGACCAGGGTGTCGCGCAGCTCGTCGTCCGGCGCGTGCAGGGAGACCGCCAGGCGGCACTTGAAGCCCTCGTCGGCGAAGCGGTGCATGGCGGGCACCAGGCCCACCGTGGAGACGGTGATGCCGCGCTGGGAGAGCCCCAGGCCGTCCGGCTCCGGGTCGGTCAGCCGTCGGATGGCGCCCACCACACGCTTGTAGTTGGCCAGCGGCTCGCCCATGCCCATGAAGACGATGTTGGACAGCCGCGCGGGGCCGCCCGGCACCTCGCCGTCGCGCAGCGCGCGCATGCCGTCGACGATCTGGTGGACGATCTCGGCGGTGGACAGGTTGCGGTCCAGGCCGGCCTGGCCGGTGGCGCAGAACGGGCAGTTCATGCCACAGCCGGCCTGCGAGCTGATGCACATGGTGACCCGGTCCGGGTAGCGCATCAGCACCGACTCGACCAGCTTGCCGTCGTGCAGCCGCCACAGGGTCTTGCGCGTGGTGTCGTCATCGCAGGAGATGTGCCGGACCACGGTCATCAGCTCGGGCAGCAGTTCCTCGGCGAGCTTGCCCCGGGCGGCTGCCGGGATGTCCGTCCAGGCCGCCGGGTCGTGCGCGTACCGGGCGAAGTAGTGCTGGGACAGCTGCTTGGCGCGGAACGGCTTCTCACCCATGGCGGCCACGGCCTCCCGGCGCTCGGCGGGCGAGAGATCGGCGAGGTGCCGCGGGGGCAGCTTGGCTCCACGGGGGGCGACGAAGGTGAGCTCACCGGGTGCGGGTGCCACGAGCGGGGACTCCTCAGATGCGACGAGAACGGGCCGTCCCCGCCGCGCGGGGCCGACGGCGGGACCGTGCCGCGGCGGGAGAACCGACACCGGCGCTCCCCCGGCACGGGGGCCGAAAAAGGGCGCGTCCGAAAGAACGCGCCCTCCCAGGGTAACCGGCTCCGCTCAGCTCGAGCCGACAAAGGCCACCAGCAGCAGCCAGACCACCGGGGCCGTAGGCAGCAGGGAGTCCAGCCGGTCCATGATGCCGCCGTGCCCGGGCAGCAGCTCGCCCATGTCCTTGATGCCCAGGTCACGCTTGATCATGGACTCGCCGAGATCGCCCAGCGTGGCGCTGACCGCCACCGCCAGGCCCAGCAGCAGGCCCTGCCACCACGCGCCGCCGTCGATCAGGAACTGCATGCACAGGGCGCCCGCCACCATGGCGAACAGCACCGCGCCCACCAGGCCCTCGCGGGTCTTGCCGGGGCTGATGCGCGGGGCCAGCTTGCGCTTGCCGAAGCGCCAGCCCACCGCGTACGCCCCGGTGTCGCTGACCACGGTGAGGATCAGGAAGGTCAGCACCCGCCAGGCCCCGTCCCCAGCGGCCAGCATCAGGGCCACGAAGGTGGCCAGGAAGGGCACATAGAACGCGGCGAAGATGCCCGCCGTGACGTCCTTGAGGTAGTCGTCCGGCGGCTCGGTCATCCGCCAGACCAGCACCGCCAGCGCGGTGAACGCCATGGCCACCCAGGCGCCCTCGGCCCCGTTCACATAGCCCGCGACGGTCATCGCGGCACCGCCGATGGCCAGCGGCACCAGCGGGGCCTTGATGGATTTCCGCTCGGCCAGCCGGGAGGTGAGCTCCCACAGCCCGACCACCACGGCGATCACGATCACGCCGAGGAAGACAGGCTTGTAGATGAACAACGAGGCGAGGATGACCACACCGAGGGCCAGCCCCACCCCTATCGCGGCACGCAGATCGCGGCCGGCGCTCTTCTTCCCCGCCTTGGGCGCGGCGGGCTTCTGCGGCCGGATGTCGGGCTCCTTCTCAGCGCGTCCCCCGTGGGACAGGGGACCGCCGGAAGATGCGGCCCCCTGGTCACGGTCGTCCTGGTCTCCGCCTGCGTCGGGCACGATGGGCATGGGCCGAGTCTGCGCCGCCTCGGCCGCCCCGTGCACAGGACCCGCCGAAACCGCGGGCCCCCGGTCCGTGGACCCCCAGTGGCCGGCGCGCGGCGGGGCTCCCCAGGATGCGTCGTTCATCAGACCTCGAGCAGCTCGGCTTCCTTGTGCTTGAGCAGCTCGTCCACCTGCGCCACATACTTCGCGGTGGTGTCGTCGAGCTCCTTCTCGGCGCGGCGCACGTCGTCCTCGCCGGACTCCTTGTCCTTGACGAGCTTGTCCAGGGCGTCCTTGGCCTTGCGGCGGACGGCCCGAATCGAAACCTTCGCGTCCTCGCCCTTGCCCCGGGCCACCTTGATGAACTCGCGGCGGCGCTCCTCGGTGAGTTCGGGGAACGTCACCCGGATGATGCTGCCGTCATTGCTCGGGTTGACGCCCAGATCCGAGTCGCGGATCGCCTGCTCGATGTTGCGCAGCGCGCTCTTGTCGAACGGGGTCACCACGGCCATGCGCGGCTCGGGAACCGAGAACGACGCCAGCTGGTTGATCGGCGTCAGCGCGCCGTAGTAGTCGGCCACGATCTTGTTGAACATGGCCGGGTGCGCACGCCCGGTGCGGATCGCCGCGAAGTCCTCCTTGGCGACCACAACGGCCTTCTCCATCTTCTCCTCGGCCTCGAGGAGGATCTCTTCGATCACCACTTGCTCCTGGTGTTATCAGTAAGCAGAGCCTCGCCCCTGCGCGCGTCTTCTCCTGCACGGT
The DNA here is from genome assembly GCF_044593195.1 of Streptomyces sp. NPDC052396. Taxonomy (NCBI): domain Bacteria; kingdom Bacillati; phylum Actinomycetota; class Actinomycetes; order Kitasatosporales; family Streptomycetaceae; genus Streptomyces; species Streptomyces sp. NPDC052396. The sequence continues at coordinate 625,235 of NZ_JBIUAW010000002.1, read as the reverse complement.
GTCCGACCGGCAGGCAGGTTGTCCATCCCCGTGCCGTGGTCTTGTCACGGCCCGGAGTTGCCGTCCCCGCGCAGCGGCGGGGGGCCATGGACGGTGTTGCGGGCGTCTCAGTCCCGCGAGTCCTGGTCGCTCACGAGCGTGCCGATCTTCTCACCCTTGACCGCACGGGCGATGTTGCCCTCGGCCAGCAGCTCGAAGACCAGGATCGGCAGCTTGTTGTCCATGCACAGGCTGATGGCGGTGGCGTCGGCGACCTTCAGGCCGCGGGCGAGCACCTCGCCGTACTCCAGGGCGTCGAACTTCACCGCGTTGGGGTTCTTCTTCGGGTCCGAGTCATAGACCCCGTCGACGCCGTTCTTGCCCATCAGGATGGCCTCGGCGTGGATCTCCAGGGCCCGCTGGGCGGCGGTGGTGTCGGTGGAGAAGTAGGGCATGCCCATGCCCGCACCGAAGATCACCACGCGGCCCTTCTCCAGGTGACGCACGGCGCGCAGCGGGATGAAGGGCTCCGCGACCTGCCCCATGGTGATGCCGGTCTGCACCCGGGTCTCCACGCCCTCCTTCACCAGGAAGTCCTGCAGGGCGAGGCTGTTCATCACGGTGCCCAGCATGCCCATGTAGTCGGAGCGGGCGCGGTCCATGCCGCGCTGCTGCAGCTCGGCACCGCGGAAGAAGTTGCCGCCGCCGATCACCACGGCGATCTCGTAGCCCTCACGGACCACGGCCGCGATCTCACGGGCGATGGCGTGCACGACATCGGGGTCGACACCGAGCCCTCCGCCTCCGGCGAAGGCCTCGCCCGACAGTTTCAGCAGGAACCGGCGGGGTTTGCCGTTCCCGGCGCTCTTGTCGTCGGCGGCCGTGTGGGCGTCCGCACCCTGATTCATTGGAACTCTCCTCGTGCACATACGAAGAAGGCCATTGCCGGTGGGTCCTCACGGTTCCCTCTGCGGCAATGGCCTCCTCGTCACATCAGCGGCCGGCCGGTGGACGGTCGGCTGCATACGACCCTAGCGGGTCGCAGGTCATTCGCTGCCCTGCTGGGCGGCTCAGGCGCCGACGCGGATGCGGGCGAAGCGCTTCAGCGTGACACCGGCCTCGTCCAGGATCTTCTGGACGGTCTTCTTGTTGTCCTTGGCGAAGGCCTGGTCCAGCAGGACCTGCTCCTTGAAGAAGCCGGTGACGCGACCCTCGACGATCTTCGGCAGGGCGGCCTCGGGCTTGCCCTCCTCGCGCGCGGTGGCCTCGGCGACACGGCGCTCGTTGTCCACGACCTCGGCCGGGATGGCGTCGCGGGAGAGGAACTTCGGCGCGAAGGCGGCGATGTGCTGCGCGATGTCCTTGGCGACCTCGGCGTTCTCCTGGTCCAGCTCGACCAGCACGCCGACCTGCGGGGGCAGGTCCGCGGCGGTGCGGTGCATGTACGCGGAGACGTAGCCGTCGGCGAAGGCGGCGAAGCGGTCCACGGCGATCTTCTCGCCGAGGGTGGCGTTGGCCTCGTCCACGAACGCCTGGACGGTCTTGCCGGGCTCGATCTCGGAGGCCATCAGGGCCTCGATGTCGGCCGGCTTGGTCTTGGCGACGTGCGCGGCGAGGGCGTCGGCGACCGCGAGGAACTTCTCGCCCTTGGCGACGAAGTCGGTCTCGCACTTCAGCTCGACGATCACACCGGAGGCGTTGTCGGCGGCGATGCTGGAGACGACGGCACCGTTCTCGGTGGTGCGGCTCTCGCGCTTGGCCACGCCCTTCAGGCCCTTGACGCGGACGATCTCGACGGCCTTCTCGAGGTTGCCCTCGGCCTCGTCGAGCGCCTTCTTGCAGTCCATCATGCCGGCGCCGGTGAGCTCACGGAGCTTCTTGACGTCAGCGGCGGTGAAGTTCGCCATCCTTCAAATCCTTCTCGTGCACTGCGCCCTGCCGTGCCACTCGGCACCCGGCAGGGCTGGTCCGTCTTGAGGTCACCACGACGGCCGTCTCCCGTCCACCGGACGGGATCCGGCCGTGGATCCACCAGGCGACGGCGGGGCTCACCCCGCCGTCGCTACTGGCGAGGTCAGGCCTGCTCGCCCTCGGCGGCCGGCTTCTCGGCCTCGGCGGGGGCGTCGGCCTTCTTCTCGCCCTCGAGCAGGTCGCGCTCCCACTCGGCCAGCGGCTCGCCGGCCTTCTCACCCGGCTTCTGGTCGCCGGTGGCGGCGCCGGAGCGGGCGATGAGGCCCTCGGCGACGGCGTCGGCGATCACGCGGGTGAGCAGGGTGACGGAGCGGATCGCGTCGTCGTTGCCCGGGATCTTGTAGTCGACCTCGTCCGGGTCACAGTTGGTGTCGAGGATCGCGACGACCGGGATGCGCAGCTTGCGCGCCTCACCGACGGCGATGTGCTCCTTCTTGGTGTCCACGACCCAGATGGCGCTGGGCACCTTCTGCATCTCGCGGATACCGCCGAGGGTCTTCTCCAGCTTGGCCTTCTCGCGGGAGAGGACCAGGAGCTCCTTCTTGGTGAGGCCGGAGGCGGCCACATCCTCGAAGTCGATGAGCTCGAGCTCCTTCAGGCGCTGCAGGCGCTTGTAGACGGTCGAGAAGTTGGTGAGCATGCCGCCCAGCCAGCGCTGGTTGACGTAGGGCATGCCTACCCGGGTCGCCTGCTCGGCGATGGCCTCCTGGGCCTGCTTCTTCGTACCGACGAACATGATGGAGCCGCCGTGCGCGACGGTCTCCTTGACGAACTCGTAGGCGCGGTCGATGTACGACAGCGACTGGAGCAGGTCGATGATGTAGATGCCGTTGCGCTCGGTGAAGATGAAACGCTTCATCTTCGGGTTCCAACGACGGGTCTGGTGACCGAAGTGGACGCCGCTCTCCAGCAGCTCCCGCATCGTGACGACGGCCATGGCCGCGCTCCTTGTTGTGCTCGGTTCCACGACGGCCGGGCGGCCGCCGCTCCTGACGCCCCGACGCGCCTGCCATGGAGTTCCAGGAATCCCATGGACCGAGAGACACGGCCACCACGCTGCCCGAAAGGGCCGTGATGCGCGGGTGGCGGGGCGTGCGAAGTCGACCCGGTGACCCGGATCGCCATGAGAAGTGTACGGGACCGGGGAAGTACCGGGTGACGGCGTTATGCACAACCGGCGGGTAGTCCACAGATCTTGGTCAAGATCCCCAAGGATCGGGGATCTGGGCCACGGTGGCGTGCATGCGACTTCGACTTCGGCTTCATCGTGTTCATGGGGTTCACCGGGTCCGGCGAACGGTCCGGTCGCTTCACCGGCCGAGCGGCCGTGGCACCGGCGGGGCGCCGGTGCGCGCCCTGATCGCCGGGGCGCTGCTGGCCGTGGCCGTCGGCCTGGCCTGTGTGCCGGCCATGGCCGGACCGGCGCCGGTGCCAGGCCCCGGACCGGGGCCGGAGCGGGCTGAGCCCGCCGAGGCGGGCCGGCGTACCGACCACGTCTGGCCGGTCACCGCGCCCGACGGCTCCCCGCCGGAGATCCTGCGCCAGTGGCAGCCACCACCCCTGCCCTGGGCACCGGGCCACCGGGGAGTGGACCTGGCCGCCCGCCCCGGCCAGGCCGTGCGGGCGGCCGCGCCCGGCGTCGTCTCCTTCGCCGGCATGGTGGCGGGCCGCGGTGTGGTCACCGTGGAGCTGGCCGGCACCGGCAGCCCGCCACTGCGCACCACCTATGAGCCGGTACGGGCCATCGTCCGCAAGGGCGACCGGGTGGCCGCCGGCACCATGCTCGGCGAACTCGAGGACGGGCCGTTCCACTGCCCCGCCGGCTGTCTGCACTGGGGGCTGCTGCGCGGCCGGGTCTACCTCAATCCGCTGTCTCTGCTGCGCCGCCCGCCGTCCCGGCTGCTGCCGCTGTCAGCCGCTGACCCCGCGCAGGACCATGACGACCGCCGCCTCGGTGATCCGCTGCGGGTCCTCGACGCCCAGCTCGATGCGGCGGACCGCGGCGTCCACCACGGACTGCAGCAGCATGGCGGCCAGCCGCGGCTGCTCGTGCCCGAGGCCGACCAGGGCCTCGCCCACCATCCCGATCAGCCCGCCGTGCGCGGCCCGGATCTTCTCCCGCGCCCCGGCGTCCAGCTCCCCGGCGGAGATGGCCACCACGGCCCGGTGCCGCCGGTCACCGACGAGCGCCAGCTGCTGCCGGACATAAGCCTCGATCTTCTGCTGCGGCGTCTCGGCGCGCTCCATCGCCGCTTGGACCTCGGCGGCCCACACCGGAAAGTCGACGGCGCACAGCTCCTCGACCACGGCGGCCCGGGAGCGGAAGTACTCATAGACGGAGGAGCGGGCCAGTCCGGTGCGCTCGGCGAGGGCCGGAAAGGTCAGCGCCTCCGTGCCGCCTTCAGACAGCAGGGCTCGGGCGGCGTCCAGCAAGGCGCCGCGCTGCATCGTCCGGTGCTCGGCCACTGAGGCCGCTCGAATCCTGGGCACGTCTCCACTTTACGGACCAGGGACTGTGGCGACGATGCTGGAGGGGCGATTCACCAGGCCCACCGGCCGCCAGGCCGACCGGTCGCCGTGCCCGCCGCTCACCAGGCTCGACGGCCGCCGGGCGGGCTCAGCGCCCGACGTCCGCCAGCTTGGCACGCAGCTGGAGCACCGACTTGGTGTGGATCTGACTGACCCGGCTCTCGGTGACTCCGAGCACATGACCGATCTCGGCCAGCGTGAGGCCCTCGTAGTAGTAGAGGGTGACCACGGTCTTCTCCCGGTCCGGCAGGGTGTTGATGGCCCGGGCCAGCAGTCGGCGCAGTTCGTGGTCCTCGGCCACCTCGACCGGGTCGTCCGCGGCGGTGTCCTCCAGCGTGTCCATCAGGCTCAGCCGCTCGCCGCCCTCCGCGCCCACATGCAGCAGCTCCTCCAGGGCCACCACGTTGGCCAGCGACAACTGCCCGAAGACGGTGTGCAGTTCGTCCAGGGTGATACCCATCTCCGCAGCGACCTCGGCCTCTGAGGGCGTGCGGTGCAGGGCCGCCTCCAAGGTGGCGTACGCCCGCTCGACGGCTCGCGCCTTCTGCCGGACCGAGCGCGGGATCCAGTCCAGGGCCCGGAGTTCGTCGATCATCGCTCCGCGGATGCGGGTGATGGCGTAGGTCTCGAATTTGATGGACCGCGTGGGGTCGAACTTCTCGATGGCGTCGATCAGTCCGAAGACTCCGGAGGAGACAAAGTCCGCCTGCTCCACATTGGGCGGCAGCCCCACACTGACCCGGCCCGCCACATACTTCACCAGCGGCGAGTAGTGCAGGATCAGCTGCTCCCGCAGCCGTTCGTCGCCCGATGCCTTGTACGACCGCCACAGCTCGTCGAGCGTCGAGGGTGCGGGAGGGCGGTCGGCGCCGCGCGCCGCGGGCGGCGCCGACGCGCGGTCCGGCCCGGAGGGTTGCTGGGGCATTCGTCGTCTTGAGCCGTTCTGGTGGACTGGATCGAGTGGTACGAATGGATGGAATCCCGTGAGCGTAGCGTGACCGCGACACCGCGGTGCGCGAGCGGAATCCCGTCGTGCACCGGGCCGCTGACCGCCGGCCGCGCTCCTTGGGCGGCCCCCGGGCCCTGGGGCCGCACGGCGCCCGGCGTATCGGCCGCCGTGGTCACGCCCTTAACCCTTTCACCCGATCGCCCCAGGTCAAGGACCGCCTCGCCGCATGGCGGGGCGCCGTCCGGGGGGCTTCGGGGTGCCGGATGTTGACGGCGGGTCAGTCACCCGCCACTGCTCCCCCTGCCGCCGCACAAAGCCCAGCGCCTGGAGCTCATAGAGCTTGGCCAGTGTCCGATCCCGGTCCACACCGGCGTTACGGGCGACACACTCCGTGTCGCCGCCCCGCCCCGGCACCGCCTCCAGGACCGCGGCCGCCAGCGAGTCCAGCAGGTCCCGGGCCACCACCGGACCGCGACTCCGGGGAGCGAACTCTCCCATGGCGCCCACCAGTTCGATGACCTCATCGGCGTCCCCGACCGGGTGCGCCCCTTCCCGCAGCAGCTCATGGACGCCCGCGGACAGCCCCGAGGTGACCGGCCCGGGGACACCCATGGTGTACCGATTCAGTTCCCGGGCCCGGCGGGCGGTGACCAGCGAGCCGCTGCGGTATTCGGCCTCCACCACCACCGTGCCCCGGGTCAGGGCGGCGATGACCCGGTTGCGGAGGACGAAGCGGCTCCTGGTGGGATGCCCGCCGGGCGGCAACTCGGCGAGAATCAGCCCCTGTTCGGCAATCCGGCCCAGGAGCTCCGTGTGTCCGCGCGGATAGGGCACATCCACCCCGCAGGCCAGGACGGCCACGGTCGCCCCGTCCGCCGCCAGCGCGCCCCGGTGCGCCGCGCCGTCCACTCCGTAGGCCGCGCCGGAGACCACCACCCAGCCGCGCTCGGCCAGCCCCGCGCCCAGCAGGGCCGCCACATGCGAGCCGTAGTCGGAGCAGGCCCGGGCACCCACCACCGCGACCGAACGCAGCGCCCACATCCGCACATTGGCACTGCCACGCGCCCACAGGCCGAGCGGCCGGGCGTCCTCCAGGTCGTCGAGCTGCCCTGGCCACTCCGCCTCTCCGGGGCAGATGAAGCGGCCACCGAGCCGGGCGACGGCCGCCAGGTCACCGGCCGGATCCAGGGTGGCCGCCCGGACCCGGTAGCCCGCCAGGCGTTCGGCCCGGGCGCCGCGCGGCGGCGGCTCCTGGCCGGTCAGCGCGCGCAGCAGCCGCACCGGACCCAGCTCGCGCAGCCAGCGGCCCACCGTCTCGTCCCCCGGCTCGGTCAGCCGGGTCAGCGCCGCCCGGGCGAGCCGCTCCTCCTGCCCTACTCCGGTGCCGGTCATGGCACGTTCCCGGCCGGCACTCCGCGCCGCACCCCGGTGCGCAGTTCCAGGGCCTGGCGCACATCCTCCGCATCGGGGCGGTCGTGTCCGGCGAGGTCGGCCACCGTCCAGGCCACCCGCAGCACCCGGTCCAGGCCACGAGCGGTCAACAGCCCGCGTTCCATGTCCCGTTCGGCGAACTCCAGGGCCTCGGGGCCGGTGCGCCAGCGGGTCCGCAGCTCATGCCCGGGCACCTCGCTGTTGGTCCGCCAGGGGGTGTCCGCGTACCGTGCGGCGGCCCGTTGCCGCGCCCCGGCCACCCGGGCGGCGACCTCGGCCGTGCTCTCCACCGGAGTGAGGCTCCCGGTCAGCTCCGAGCGGCCCACCGGTTCGACCCTCACCCGCAGATCGACCCGGTCCAGCAGCGGGCCGGACAGCCGCGCCCGGTAGCGCCGCACCATCTGCGGCGGGCAGTCACAGCCCTCGGGCAGCAGGCCGTGCCGGCCACAGGGGCAGGGGTTGGCGGCGAGCGCCAGCAGGAACCTGGCCGGCAGCCGCATCACCCCACCGGTGCGGGCGACGATCACATGCCCGGACTCCAGTGGCTGGCGCAGCGCGTCCAGAACCTGCCGGCTGCACTCGGGGGCCTCGTCGATGAACAGCACTCCCCGGTGCGCCAGCGACACCGCCCCGGGCCGGGGCAGTCCGCTGCCGCCGCCGACCAGGGAGGCCATGGACGCCGAGTGGTGCGGGGCGCAGTAGGGGGCGCGGTCGATCAGCGGCTGCCCGGCGGGGAGCGTGCCGGCCACCGAGTGCACCGCGGTGACCTCCAGCGACTCCTCCCTGGTCAGCGGCGGCAGCAGTCCGGGCAGCCGTTCGGCGAGCATGGTCTTGCCCGCGCCCGGCGGGCCCAGCAGGAAGATGTGGTGCCGGCCGGCCGCAGCCACCTCCAGCGCCTGGCGGGCCGCCGTCTGGCCGGCCACCTCGGCCAGGTCGGGCCGGTGCTCCAGGACGGCCGTGCCGGTGCCGTGCCCGGCTCCGGGCACCGCCAGCCCGGCCAGCATGGGATCCGGGCGCCCCTCGGGCTGCGGCTCCTCCTCGGGCACCGGCTCATCGCTGAGCACCGCGATCAGCTGCCGCAGGCTGCGTACCCCGAGCACCGCCACGCCCGGCACCAGGGACGCCTCCGCCACCGTGCGCTCGGGCACCACCACCTGGCGGTATCCGGCGTCGGCGGCCGCCAGCACGGCGGGCAGCACACCCCGCACGGGGCGGACCCGGCCATCCAGGCCCAGCTCACCGATCATCATCAGGTCGGCGATCCGGTGCGGTTCGACCCGTTCCGCGGCGGCCAGCACCGCGCAGGCCACCGCCAGGTCGAAGCCGCTGCCGCCCTTGGGGACCGAGGCCGGGCTCAGGCCCACGGTGAGCTTCTTCTGCGGCCAGGGGACACCGGAGTTCACCACCGCCGCGCGGACCCGGTCCCGGCTCTCGGAGAGGCTCTTGTCCGCCAGGCCCACCAGAGCGAAGGCGGCCACGCCCGGTTCCAGGTCGGCCTGGACCTCGACCACCACTCCCTCCACGCCGACCAGGGCGACCGAGCAGGTGCGGGCGAAGGCCATCACGCCACCCCCTTGACGTGCTGCACGGCCGGGGCTCCCCGGCTGGGCACCACCACGCCCACCAGATCGATGCGCACCCCACCCGGCGGCGGCCCGCCGTGCCGTTCCAGCCAGCGTTCGGCGAGACGGCGCAGCCGCTCGGCCTTGCGCGGCGTCACGGCCGCCATCGGGTGCTGGTACGTCCCCGCTCTGCGGGTCTTGACCTCGCACACGACCAGCGCATCGCCGTCGAGCGCGACCACATCGATCTCGCCGTCCCGGCACCGCCAGTTGCGGGCCAGCACGGTCATCCCGGCCTCGGTCAGCCGACGGACCGCCAGTTTCTCCCCGTAGCGGCCGATCGCCTGCCGGGCACATCCGGAACCCAACACGGGCACCACCTCCGGAACCGACTGTGGTGCCCGCCCAGCAAACTATTGGATCTTGGTGGATTACCGGCCGGTTGTGGAGAACTCAGCCACCCGGGAGGTCGAGGTCGCTCTTGTTGAGCTCCTCGATGTTGACGTCCTTGAAGGTCAGCACCCGCACCTGCTTGACGAACCGGGCGGGCCGGTACATGTCCCAGACCCAGGCATCGGCCATCGACACCTCGAAGAAAACCTCACCCTGCACCGAGTGGACCTGCATCTCGTAGTCGTTGGTGAGGTAGAAACGCCGCTCGGTCTCGATCACATATTTGAACAGACCGACGACGTCGCGGTACTCCCGGTAGAGCTTCAGCTCCATCTCGGTCTCGTACTTCTCGAGGTCCTCGGCGCTCATGGCATGTTCCCCTTCAGCCGTGCGTCCCCCCATTGTGCGTCAGGCCCGCTCCGTCTCCAGGAGCAGCGGCGCACTGGGCGGACCCTCGTCGAGCAGCGTGCGCAGCAGCTCGGCGAGCCTGGTCGGATACACCGTCTCACGGGCCATGCGAAGTTCCTCGCAGGTCCACCAGCGCAGCCCGCTGATGGAGCGGCGCTCCAGCTCCGTCCGTCCGCCGGTCCAGCCGGCCTGCTGCCGGGTACGGGCGAGGAAGTAGCGTTCTTCCTGGTCCCAGCGCCGCCCGGCGAAGGGGAAGGAGCAGTGCCGCCGCCACAGCAGCGGGCCGAGGTCGATCTCGGTGATGCCGGTCTCCTCGGCGAGTTCCCGGCGGGCCGCCTCCTCCCAGCCCTCATCGCCCTCCAGGCCGCCACCGGGCGTGAACCACCAGGTGTCGGAGGGGTCGTCGGGCTCAAAGCCGTGCAACAGCAGGATCCGGTCCCGGGAGTCGAGCAGCACCACCCGGGCCGCCTTGCGGGTACCTGCGACATCATCGGGCCGCTCAGCCATGGGACGCCGCCGTCTTTTTGGCCGTTTCCCCGGCCGGGCGGCGCCTGAACAGGCGCTCCACGGGGCCGTAGGCGGCGCCGCCCAGGATCAGTGCCGCACCGGCCACAACCGCGGCGGCCAGGCCGGGCAGCGGGCCGGTGTGCGAGGTGCCGCCGGGCAGCGCGGTGAAGGAGGCGGGCCGGTCGAGCATGCCCCAGTCGCCCAGCGGCCAGGCGGTGGCCTCCACCCGGCCGGTGACCGCAGAGCGTGGCACGGTGCCCTGGCCGGTGCTCAGGTGGGAGCGGGAGTCGACGGAGTCGGCGCGGTGGTCACCGAGCAGGAAGAGCCGGCCCTCGGGCACTTTGGCGCTGAAGCCGATGGGGGAGGCCGGGCCCTGGTCTTGCAGGTACGGTTCGTCGATCGGCTGCCCGTTGACCGTCATACGGCCGCTCTTGTCGCAGCAGGCGACGACGTCCCCGCCCACTCCGACCACCCGCTTGACCATGGGGGCTACGCCCCATGCCGTGTCCTGGAACACCACCACATCGCCGCGGTGCACCTGGTCACCGTGGATCCGCTGGGCCAGCACCCGGTGACCGCGGCCGATGGTGGGCGTCATGGAGTCGGTGGGCACGGTGTACGGCTTGTAGACCAGGGCGCCCCAGGCGAAGCCGCCGAGGAAGAGCGCACAGCCGACGGCCACGGCGATCCCGGACAGCACTCTGCCGACCCGGCCGCGGCTCGGGCCCGGACGTCCGGCTGTGCTCATGGTGGTGCCCCCGCCGGGTGAGTAGGTCGTCTGCGCGGATCGCACACTACCCGGCGGTATGGACGCCAGTCAGCCCCTCAGCTGCCCGGACTTGCGCCGCCGCCGGAGCACCAGTCCGGTGGCACCGGCCAGGCCGAAGGCGGGCGGTGCCAATGCGGCGGCCTGACCCGGCCCCACCTGGGCGAAGGTGCCCGGGACCGAGAGCACCGACCAGCGGTCCAGCGGCCAGGCCACGAAGACGGCCCGTCCCACCACGTCGTCCACCGAGACCGTGCCGTCGTGCAGGCCCTGGTGGTAGCGGGAGTCCAGGGAGTTCTGCCGGTGGTCGCCCATCACCCAGATCCGTCCCCGGGGCACCTTGACGGGGCCGAAGGGGCGGTCGCCGCACGGGGTGTTGCCGGGGAAGATGTACGGCTCCTTGAGGGCCTTGCCGTTCACCGTGACCGGGTTGCTGTCGCCCTTGCACTCCACAGTGTCGCCGCCGACCGCGATGACCCGCTTGATCAGGTCCTTCTCCTCGGCGGAGGGCATCAGGCCGACGAAGCTGAGCACTTTCTGGATGCCGCCGGCCAGGGCGCCGGAGTTCTCCCCGGGGTTCTCCTGCAGCCAGCCGCCCGGGTCGTGGAAGACCACCACCTCGCCGCGCTCGGGCTTGGAGCCGAACCAGGGCGTCAGCTTGTCCACCAGTACCCGGTCGCCGCGCTGGAGGGTGTCCTGCATGGAGTCGGACGGGATGGAGAAGGCCTGGACCAGGAAGGTCTTGATGAACAGAGCCAGGATCAGCGCAATGCCGATGAGGATCGGCAGTTCCTTCCAGAAGGAACGGTGCTTCCTGGGCGCCTTGCCGTCCGGGCCCTCGCCGGCGCCGCCCGACGGTCCCGTGCCGGGTGGTGCTCCGTCCGTGCCGGGTTCATCGGGCGGGTCCGCCTGGGCGTGGAACGCCGCGGGACCGGGCTTGTCCTCAGTGCCCCGCGGCCGCTTGTCGGGCTCTTCCTGACCGGACCGCGCGCCGACCGCCACATCCCCCACAGTCACTCCTCACTCCGCGCTGTCGCCTGTCGCGCATCCGACGCAGGCCCATCACACCGATAACGAGCGGAGGTTCCACAGGCGTCGGGAGCGGGGGCATTCCTTGCCGATTCACCGCCCCTTCCCCCGCGGCGGGCGGCGCCGCCGCGCCCCGCGCGGACCCCGTGCGGGCGAAGGTGTCCGGTTCCGCCAGGCGCCGCCAGTGGCCCGGTGGCCAGGCGACGACCACCGCGCGGCCCACCACCAGATCACGGGCCACGGTGCCCCGTCCCGGCTCGTCCAGGTGGGCCCGTGAATCGGCCGAATCCGATCGGTGGTCACCCATCACAAAGAGCCGCCCGGGTGGCACCCGTACCTCGAACATCAACTGGGAGGGAGGATTTCCCGGGTGCAGATACGGCTCGTCAAGCGGGTGCCTGTTGACGGTCACCCGGCCGCGGTCATCGCAGCAGCCGACGGTGTCGCCGCCCACCCCGACCACGCGTTTGATCAGATCCTGTTCGTTCGCGGAGGGAAGCAGACCAATGAAGGTCAGCAGCTGCCGGCCCTGCCGGAGCCCCACCGGGTCTCCGCCGCCCCCGGTCCGCTCCCCGTCCAGCCAGCCGCCCGGGTCCTTGAAGACCACCACATCGCCCCGGGCCGGCTCCTGGCCGAACCAGGGCGTCAGCTTGTCCACCAGCACCCGGTCGCCGATCCGGATCGTCTGCTCCATCGACCCGGAGGGGATCACAAAAGCCTGCAGCAGGAAGGTCTTGAGCACCAGGGCGATCAGCAGAGCCACCCCGACCAGGACCGGGACCTCCTTGAGCACCGATCGGCGCCGGCGCCGCCTGGCGCGCCGTGCGGCCTTGCGCCGGGCCGCCCGCCCCCGGGACGCGTCCGGCCCCGCGTCGTCCGACGGGCGCCGCCTATGTCCCCCCACGCGCCCTCCCGCCGTGCCCCGCCCGGGAATCCGGATCGGGTACCTCCGCGAAGGCGTCCGGCCGTTCGAGCGCGGTCCACCGGCCCAGCGGCCAGCCGATCCAGTCGGCCCGGCCGATCACCCGGTCCACCGGCACCATGCCCCCGCCGGGCTCCCCCAGGTGGTCCCGTGAGTCACGGGAGGCGCTGCGGTGGTCACCCATCACCCACAGCTTCCCCGGCGGCACCACCACGTCGAAGGGGACCCGGGAGGCGGTGTCGCCCGGGTACAGGTAGTCCTCGGTCACCGACCGTCCGTTGACGGCTATCCGGCCGCGTTTGTCGCAGCACACCACCCGGTCGCCGCCCACGCCCACCACACGCTTGACGTAGTCGGTGGGGGCGGGCTGCATCAGGCCCACCGAGGAGGCCAGTTTGCGCACCAGCGTGGTGGCCGCGTTCTCCTTCGGCGCGCTCTGGACAAAGGATCCGATGCCGTCGAAGACCACCACATCACCCCGGCGCGGCCGCTCGCCGAAGCGGTAGGCCAGCTTGTTCACCAGCACCCGGTCGCCGACCCGGAGGGTGTTCTCCATCGACCCGGAGGGGATCACAAAGGGCTGCGTCACCAGGCTGCTGAGCAGCAGGACAAAGGCCGCGCACACCGCCAGCAGCACCCCGGCGCGGCGCAGCGGCCCGCCGCCGGTCAGCCATCCCCAGGCCGCGTGCGCCGCCCCGCGCGGCGAAGCGAGGGGCTGAAGACGCGGGTTCCGGGAAGGCCGGGCCCGAAAACGCGAGGAGCGCGACCGCTCCTCCCCCGTTGCGGGTTCGGCAGAGCGGTCGCGCTCCGAAAGCTGTGCGTCGGTGTCCATCGAGCCGAGAGCCTATCCGGCCCGGCCCGGGCACCGGAGCGAAGCTCAGTTGTCGCGCTTCTCCTTGACCTTCGCGGCCTTGCCGCGCAGCTCACGGAGGTAGTACAGCTTGGCGCGGCGGACGTCACCGCGGGTCACCAGCTCGAGCTTCTCGAAGATCGGGCTGTGCACCGGGAAGGTGCGCTCGACGCCGACCGAGAAGGAGATCTTGCGGACCGTGAAGGTCTCGCTGACGCCGGCACCCTGGCGGCGGATGACGATGCCCTTGAACTGCTGGATGCGGGAGCGGTTGCCCTCGATGACGCGAACGTGGACGTTCACGGTGTCACCGGGACGGAAGTCGGGGAGGTCGGTGCGCAGCGACGCGGCGTTGACGTTGTCGAGCAGGTGGGACATCTCGTCTGCTTCCTCGCCGATGCCACAGGTCATCAGCGGAACTCGTACTGAAGTGGGAATGGTGCCCGGGCGGCGGGCGGGCGTCGTTCCCCCTGTGGCAGGGGCGCGCGCCGGACGCAAGGCAACGTCTTATTCTTCCACGACCTGGGCCGGACGCCCAAATCGGCCATTCGGCCCCTCGGCCCAGCCCAGCGCGGCCAGCATGGAGCGGTCGTGCTTGTCGAGGGCGGCCGGGTCGCAGCGCTCGACGAGGTCCGGCCGGTTCTCGCTGGTACGCCGGAACGCCTCGTCGCGGCGCCATCGGGCGATCTTGCCGTGGTGTCCGCTGAGCAGCACCTCGGGGATGCCGCGTCCGCGCCACTCGGGCGGCTTGGTGTAGACCGGGCCCTCCAGCAGGTCGGCCATGGCGCCGGGTGCGAAGGAGTCGTCCCGGTGCGACTCGGCGTTGCCCAGCACGCCGGGCAGCAGCCGGGCGATGGCCTCCACCATCACCAGCACCGGCGCCTCGCCGCCGGCCAGCACATAGTCCCCGATGGAGACCTCGCGGACGTCCAGCCGGTCGCCGTACTCCTCGATCACCCGCCGGTCGATGCCCTCGTAGCGGGCCGGGGTGAAGACCAGCCAGGGCTTCTCGGAAAGCTCCACGGCCAGTTCCTGGGTGAAGGGCCGCCCGCTGGGCGTCGGGACGATGATGACCGGTTCGCCCTCCTGCGAGTCGATGACCGAGTCGAGCGCCTCGCCCCATGGCTCCGGCTTCATCACCATGCCGGGGCCGCCCCCGTAGGGGGTGTCGTCCACGGTGTTGTGCCGGTCGTGGGTGAACTGCCGCAGATCGTGGATGCGTACATCCAGCCGGCCACGGGCCCGGGCCTTGCCGACCAGCGAGACGTTCAGCGGTTCCAGGTACTCGGGGAAGATGGTGACGACGTCCAGGCGCATCAGGCTTCGCCCGCTTCCCGCTCCGCCGCCGGCTCCTCGCGGCTGCCGGCGACCTCGGCCTCACCGGCGTCCAGCAGGCCGCGCGGCGGGTCGATCACGGCACGCTGCGCGTCCAGGTCGATCTCGGTCACGATCTCGGCGACGAACGGGACCATCACCTCGCTGCCGTCCGGCCGCTCCACGATGAACAGGTCCTGGGACGGCAGGTGGGCGATCTCGGTGACGCGCCCCACGGGGGTGCCGTCGGCGGTGACCACGTCCAGGTCCATCAGCTGGTGGTCGTAGTACTCGTCGGGGTCCTCGGGCGTCTCTTCCGGGTCCACCTCGGCGATCAGCAGGGTGTTGCGCAGCGCCTCGGCCGCCGTGCGGTCGGCCACGCCCGAGAAGCGCAGCAGCAGCCGGCCGCTGTGCACCCGTCCGCTCTCGATGGTCAGCGGCCCCGCTCCGGCGGGGTCGGTGGCCAGTACGGCGCCCGGGCCCAGCCGCAGCTCGGGCTCGTCCGTGCGTACCTCAACGGTGACCTCGCCCTTGATCCCGTGGGCGCGGCCGATCCTGCCGACTACCAGCTGCACAATGCCTGTCCTTCGCGTTCTCTGACGACAACGGGCCGGGAAGGGAAACCCTTCCCGGCCCGTGCCGGTGTGCTGTCGCTGCTCAGCGGACCTGGTCCACGTCGACGAGGTCGACCCGGATGCCACGGCCGCCGATGGCGCCCACGACGGTGCGCAGCGCGCGGGCGGTACGGCCGTTGCGGCCGATCACCTTGCCGAGGTCATCGGGGTGCACCCGGACCTCCAGCACGCGCCCGCGGCGCAGGTTGCGGGACGCCACCTGCACCTCGTCGGGGTTGTCGACGATGCCCTTGACCAAATGCTCGAGGGCCTCCTCGAGCATGCTCAGGCCTCGGTCGACTCGGTGGACTCGGCCGCGGCCTCGTCCGCCTTCTTGTCGGCCTTCTTGGCCTTCTGGGTGATGGCCTCACCCTTGGCGTCGTCACCCTCGAGAGCCTTGGCGAACTCGTCGAAGGAACGGCGCTTGTCTTCCTTGGTGGCCGGGGCCAGCAGCGGCGCCGGGGCCGGCAGGCCCTTGTGCTTCTGCCAGTCGCCGGTCAGCTTGAGGATGGCGAGCACGGGCTCGGTCGGCTGGGCGCCGACGCTCAGCCAGTACTGGGCGCGCTCCGAGTCGACCTCGATGCGCGAGGGGTTCTGCACCGGGTGGTACAGACCGATCTCCTCGATGGCCCGGCCGTCACGGCGGGTACGGGAGTCGGCGACGACGATGCGGTAGTGAGGCGCACGGATCTTGCCCAGACGCTTCAGCTTGATCTTGACTGCCACGGGAGTGGTGTCTCCTGGTCTTGACGTGGTTGGGCACTGCGAGATGCCACGTGGGGTTGCGGTACTCGGTGCCCGATGGACGCGTCAGCCGGAGGAGAGAGGGGTCCTGTTCGACTGTCGAGTACAGCGACCCATTGTGCCACACGGTGCGGAGTGGTCAGCCCACGGCGACCGGATCGGGGATCCGGAAGGGCTGCCCGCAGCCGCCGCACATGATGGGCGCCTGGGCGAGCACGGAGGGCACGACGCGGACGTTGCGCCCGCAGTCGCACACCGCCTTCACCCGCACCCCGCCGCCGGACGAGCCATGGCGCGCGGCCGGGCCGCGGAAGGTGCGGGAGGTGTCGGCGGCGGTGGCCACCGTGTGGGCCTTGAGCGCGCGCTGCAGTCTCTCGATGGTGGAGCGGTAGCGCCGGCGCGCTTCCGGGGTGAGCACGACCAGGGAGAAACCGCTGCTGGGATGCGGCTCATCGCTGTGGTCGAGCCCCAGCTCCTCGGCGATCGCCAGGAACCTGCGGTTGTGGTAGCGGCCGGCGCGTGAGGTGTCCCGGACACCGCGGGCGGCCGCGATGCCGTGCACTGCCTCGTGCAGCAGCCTTTCGAAGGAGAGTTCGGCGCCACAGGCGGACGACGACTCCCCGATCAACGATTCGGGCGCGGCGAGATCCGGCAGCTCGGGGTGGAACCGCTGAATGTCGGCCCACGCCTGTGCCAGCTCTGCGGCGAGAACAGGTGGTGTCGTGCTCACGTCGTGACAACGAGCCGGGACGGCCCGGTGTTCCGATACCGGGCCATCCCAAATAATTTGCACGTACCAGTCAGTTTTCCGGCCATCCCCGCGCGATACCGCCACAGCCGGGCGAACTGACTCTCGAGTCAGCTCGCCCGGCCGTTTTCAGCGGGCGCGCTCCATGCGCGCGTTCAGCAGGCGCTCAGCAGGCGTGCTCAGTAGGCGCGCGCGACCAGCGCCACGGCGCCCGGGGCGTCGTCCGACTCCGGCACCGAGCCGTCCTCGTTCACCAGGCAGCGCACCGTGACCGCCTGCTCGGCCAGCTTGGCCTCGCCCTCGGGGCCCAGGTCCGCCCACTTGATGCGCGCCCAGCCACCGGCGACCGCCGCCTCGGCGGCCTCCTCGATGGTGGCCACGTCGCTGGTACGGGACTCGCGGCGCTCGCGCGACTGGCGCAGCAGCAGCGCCTGGTCCTCCTCCAGGACCTTGGGCAGCAGCGCCGCCAGCTCCTCGATGCGCACCGGCTCCTTGCCGCCGGGGATGCGGCGGGCCAGCATCGCGGTGCCGTTCTCCAGGTCGCGCGGGCCGATCTCGATGCGCACCGGTACGCCCTTGAGCTCCCAGTCCACGGCGCGGCGGCCGAAGGGGGTGTCGGTGCGGTCGTCCACCTGCACCCGCACACCGGCGGCCTTGAGGGTGTCACCGATCTCGCGGACCTTGGCCAGTACCGCCTCGTCGCCCTTGATCGCCAGCACCACGGCCTGGACCGGCGCCAGGCGCGGCGGCACCCGCAGGCCGTTGTCGTCGCCGTGCGACATGATCAGGCCGCCGACCATCCGGGTGGACACACCCCAGGAGGTCTGCCAGACCAGCTCCTGGTGCCCGTCCTTGGACAGGTAGGAGGTGTTGAAGGCCTTGGCGAAGTTCTGCCCCAACTCATGGCTGGTGCCCAGCTGGAGGGCCTTGCCGTCGCCCATCATGCCTTCCAGCGTGAGGGTGTTGATGGCGCCGGCGAAGCGCTCCTTGGGCGTCTTGCGGCCGAGGACCACATCGATGCCCAGCACATTGACCATGAAGTCGTAGTAGACCTCGCGGTGGATGCGGGCCGCGTAGTCACGGGCGTCCTCGTAGGTGGCGTGCGCGGTGTGCCCCTCCTGCCAGAGGAACTCGCTGGTGCGCAGGAACACCCGCGGGCGCATCTCCCAACGGACCACGTTGGCCCACTGGTTGATCAGCAGCGGCAGGTCGCGGTAGCTCTGCACCCACTTGGAGAAGTACTCGTTGATGATCGTCTCGGAGGTGGGCCGGACGACCACCGGCTCCTCCAGCTCCTTGCCGCCGCCGTGGGTGACCACCGCGAGCTCGGGCGCGAAGCCCTCCACGTGCTCGGCCTCACGCGTCAGGTACGACTGCGGGATGAACAGCGGGAAGTACGCGTTGGAGGCGCCCGCGTCCTTGATGCGGGCGTCCATCTCCTGCTGCATGCGCTCCCAGAGCCCGTACCCGTACGGTCGGATGACCATGGTGCCGCGCACCGGGCCGTTGTCGGCCAGCTCGGCCTTGTTGATCAAGTCCTGGTACCAGCGCGGGAAGTCTTCCGCCTGGGGGGTGAGAATGGGAGCCTTTGCCATGGTGCGAATGGTACGGGGCCGGTCAGGCCGAGCGTGAATCCGCCCGCCGGGCATCCCCGCTTCCCCGCCACGCCGCGGCATCCGGTTCCGCTTGCGCCCCGCGCCGCCGTCTGGCACATGCCATCCCCGCGCTTGGGCAAGGTTCTACCTTCGCCCCCTGGACTCCGGCCCGGAAGCGGAGTTCTCTGGCAACGGGGGACGCTTCACGGCGGGCGCACGGCAGCACACATGGGGGCGGCAGCTTCGGACCAGACTCGTCATTCGGCGGATTGGGGCCCTTTGCGATGACACCAACGCTCGTGCGACGGAACCGGCCGTCCTCGTCGCCGTCCCGGTCGCGGGCCCGCGACTGGGCGGAGATCCAGGAACGGATGCTGGTACCGCTCTACGAAGCCGTCTACGAACGGCTCGACGTCGGCCCCGGCACCCGGCTGCTCAGCCTGGGCTGCGGCTCGGGCCTGGCGCTGCTGATGGCCGCCGCCCGCGGCGCCTCGGTCAGCGGGGTGGACGGCGACGCGCGCCGGCTGGAGCTGGCGCGCGAACGGCTGCTGAGCCGGCCGCACGGCAGCGGCGTGACGCGCCTGGGGCACGGCGGCCCCGACTGTGTCCTCGATCCCACGGGGCGGCGTTTCAACCTGGTGACCGCCTTCGAGCCGCTGCACCACGCCGGGTGCGAGCCGCGCGACCTGGCCCGGTCGCTGGCCCGGGCCGGCGCCTGCGCGGAGCGCGGGGCGGCGGTGGTGCTGGCCGGCTGGGGCCCCCAGGAACGCTGCTCCGCCTCGGCCGCGCTACGGGTGGCGGCCCGGCTGGGCGACCCCATGACCGCCCCCGCCCGCTGGCGGCCCTGCGGACGCGACGACCTGGAGAACCTGGCCCTGCGGGCGGGGCTGCGCCCGGACGGCTCCGGACGCGTGTCCTGCCCGTACGGCTATGCCGACATGGGCAGCGCGGTGCGCGGCATGCTCTCCACCGGCGCCTTCGACGCGGCGCTGCGCGCGGCGGAGGAGGAGCAGGTCACCAAGGAGTTGACCGAGGCCCTCCAGCCGTATGCGCGCGCCGACGGCACGGTCTGGATGCCCAATGTCTTCCGCTACCTGGTGGCCCGCGTCCCCTGAACCCGGTCCGGGCCCCGGCCCGTGCCCGGGTCCTGGCCCATGTCCGGGTCTCAGCCCATGAACTTCTTGAACTCCTCCGGGAGTTCGAAGTTGGCGGGGTCGGTACCGGCCGGCAGCCCCGGCATGCCGTCCGCCTGCTGCTCACGGCGGGCCGCGGCGGCCTGCTCCTCGGCCTTGCGCTTCATCGGGTTGCCGCTCTGGCGCTTGCCCTTGGCCTGCTTGACCTGCTTCTTCTTCTTGCCGCCGCCGCCCATCCCCGGCATGCCCGGCATCCCGGGCATCCCCGGCATGCCGCCCTGGGCCATCCGCGACATCATCTTGCGGGCGTCGAAGAACCGCTCCACCAGCTGCTTGACGGCGCTGACCTCCACACCGGAGCCCTTGGCGATCCGGGCCCGGCGCGAGCCGTTGATGATCGTCGGATCCTGGCGCTCGGCCGGGGTCATCGACTTGATGATCGCGGCGGTACGGTCCACATCGCGCTCGTCGAGGTTGTTGATCTGCTCCTTGATCTGCCCCATGCCGGGCAGCATGCCGAGCAGCTTGGAGATCGAGCCCATCTTCCGGACCTGCTCCATCTGGGCCAGGAAGTCGTCGAGGGTGAACTCCTTGGGGCCCTTCGCCAGCTTGGCCGCCATCTTCTCGGCCTCGGCCTGGCTGAAGGTCTGCTCGGCCTTCTCGATCAGGGTGAGCACATCGCCCATGTCGAGGATGCGGGACGCCATGCGGTCCGGGTGGAACGCGTCGAAGTCGTCCAGCTTCTCGCCGTTGGAGGCGAACATGATCTGCTTGCCAGTGACATGCGCGATGGAGAGCGCGGCACCGCCGCGGGCGTCGCCGTCGAGCTTGGAGAGCACCACGCCGTCGAAGCCGACACCGTCGCGGAACGCCTCGGCGGTGTTGACGGCGTCCTGGCCGATCATCGCGTCGACGACGAACAGGACCTCGTCCGGCTGCACGGCGTCACGGATGTCCGCGGCCTGCTGCATCAGCTCGGCGTCGATGCCCAGCCGGCCGGCGGTGTCCACGATCACGATGTCGTGGACCTTGGACTTGGCGTACTCGATGGAGTCCTTGGCGACCTGCACCGGGTCGCCCACGCCGTTGCCCGGCTGCGGGGCGTAGACCGCCACGCCGGCGCGCTCGGCCACCACGCTCAGCTGGTTGACGGCGTTGGGGCGCTGGAGGTCACAGGCGACCAGCAGCGGGCTGTGCCCCTGCGCCTTCAGCCACAGGCCCAGCTTTCCGGCCAGGGTGGTCTTACCGGCACCCTGCAGACCGGCGAGCATGATCACGGTGGGCGCGGTCTTGGCGAAGCGCAGCCGGCGGGTCTCGCCGCCCAGGATGGTCACCAGCTCGTCGTTGACGATCTTGATGACCTGCTGGGCCGGGTTCAGGGCCTGCGAGACCTCGACACCGCCGGCCCGCTCCTTGACCTGCTTGATGAACGCCCGGACGACCGGGAGGGCCACATCCGCTTCCAGCAGCGCGATGCGGATCTCGCGCGCGGTGGCGTCGATGTCGGCCTCGGACAGCCTCCCCTTGCCACGCAGGGATTTGAAGGTCGCACTGAGGCGGTCAGAGAGGGTATCGAACACGGCGCTCGTCGGTCCTCGGGAGTCGGGGGCGTTGGGAAATCGCCTTCAAGAGTATCCGGCCCGGGAAGAGTGGGGTCGGCCCGTGCCGGATCTGCCCCGGGCGGATGCCCGGGACCGCCCGGCCGGGGCCCGGCCGCGCACCATGCCCGGCGGGTGATGCGCCCCGGGGCGCGCGCTCCGGGCACGGCGCCCGGAGCGCGACTTCGCTCACTTCAACGCGCCCCGCACCGCCGCCACCACCTCGGCCGCCTCCGCCCCGGCCAGCGGGGCGCCGTCCGGGCCGGTCACATAGAACGCGTCCACCACGCTCGCCCCCAGCGTCGACACATGGGCGCTGCGCACCCGTACGCCCGCCGCTTCCAGCGCCCGGGCCACCCGGTACAGCAGGCCGGGGGCGTCCTCGGCCCGTACCTCCAGCACCGTCGCGTCCCGTGAACCGTCCTCGGCCACCGTCACCGACGGGGGCGCGGGCTCCGCGCCCCGGCGGCGCCCCAGGCGGGCGGACTCCCGCTCGGCCAGCCGGGCGGCGAGGTCCAGCGAGCCCTCCAGGGCCCGTGCCAGATCGGCCCGCAGCCGCCCGGCCTGGGGCAGTTCGCCGTACTCGACGGCCACCCGCCAGCGCAGCGCCAGCACCGGGCCACCGGTCAGTTCGGCGGAGTGCACCGCCAGCCGGTGCAGCGCCAGCACCCCCGCCACGGCGGGCAGCACGCCCGGCTGGTCGGGCACCGCCAGCAGCAGTTCCCCGCCGCCGAGCGTCAGGGCCGGGCCGCCGGTACGCCGGGCCTCCTCGGCCAGCAGCAGCTGCCCGGGGCCCGGCGCCTGGGGCGCCCGCGCCACGGCCGGCTCCCCCGCGAGCACCGCCGCCGCCCGCCGCACCAGTTCCGCCACCAGCGAGGCCCGCCAGTCGCTCCATGCGGCGGGCCCGGTGGCCAGGGCGTCCGCCTCGGTGAGCGCGTGCAGCAGCTCAAGGGTCTCGGCCCGCCCCACGGCGGCCACCACCGTGCCAACCGTGGCCGGATCGTCCAGGTCGCGCCGGGTGGCGGTCTCGGCCAGCAGCAGGTGGTGGCGGACCAGGACGGCCAGTACCCGGGCGTCCTCCTCCGGCAGCCCGATCCGCGCCGCCACCTCGCGGGCCAGCACGGCGCCGGTCACCGAGTGGTCGCCTGGCCACCCCTTGCCCAGGTCGTGCAGCAGCGCGGCGAGCAGCAGCAGGTCCGGGCGGGCCACCCGGCGGGTCAGGGCGGCGGCCCGCACGGCGGTCTCCACCAGGTGCCGGTCGACGGTCCAGCGGTGCACCGCATTGCGCTGCGGGCGGCAGCGCACCCGCTCCCACTCCGGCAGCAGCCGGGAGATGATGCCCTCCGCCTCCAGCGCCTCCCAGGCGGCCACCGTGTGCTCGCCCGCGCCCAGCAGGGTCAGCAGCTGCTCCCGCGCCTCCGGGGGCCAGGGCACCGGCAGCGGCCCGGCGGCGGCCAGCCGCCGCACCGCGTGAGTGGACAGCGGCAGCCCGGCCCGGGCCGCCGCGGCCGCGGCCCGCAGCGGCAGCACCGGGTCGCGCTCCGGCCGGGCCGTGCGGGCCAGCACCGCCTCGCCGTCCTGCTCCACCACGCCGTCCGCCAGCGGGGTGCGCTCCGGTTCCACAAAGCCGCCCCGCCCGCCGCGCCCGCCGAGCACCCGGCGCAGCCTGGGCCGCGCGGAGCGGGACCGCAGCACCCTGCCCACCTCCCGCCAGGTGACGTCCGAGGCATAGCCCACGGTGTGGGCCGCCTGGTACACCCGGCGCAGCAGGGCGTCCGCGTCGGGCAGTCCCAGCCGGTCGGCGACCTGGTCCTGTTCCTGGAGCGTGAGCCGGTCGGTGGCCCGCCCGGTGGTCAGGTGCAGGGCGTCCCGGGTGTCCAGGAGCAGGGCACGGGCCTCCTCCAGGCCCTGGCGCGGGGCGTCGGCGAGCCAGGAGGCGGCCACCGCGCGCAGCGCGGTGGCGTCCCGGAGCCCGCCGCGGGCTTCCTTGAGGTCCGGCTCCAGCAGGAAGCGCAACTCGCCCTGGCGGCCGGCGCGTTCCGCGCAGGACTCGCGCAGCTCGGGCAGCCGGGCGGGTGCCTGGGCGCGCCAGTCCCGGTACGCCGCGGCGCGTACCTCCGCGGTGAGTTCGGCGTCCCCGGCCAGATGGCGGGCGTCCAGCAGGCCCAGGTGGACCTTGAGGTCGCCGGCGGCCACCTTGCGCACCTGGGCGGGGGTGCGTACCGAGTGGTCCAGGGCCAGTCCCAGGTCCCACACCGGGTACCAGAGACGGTCGGCGACTGCCGCGACCCGGTCCGCGCCGGCCGACTCCCGGTGCAGCAGCAGCAGGTCCAGGTCGCTGCGCGGGGAGAGCTCGCCGCGGCCGTAGCCGCCGACGGCCACCAGGGCGACGTCCTGGGCGTGGCCCAGCAGGGCGGCCAGCCAGCCGTCGGTGAGCCGGGCGAGGGCGGCGCGCAACGGCGGCCCGGTGAGCGTCTGTTGCTGGAGCAGACGCAGCCGGTCGGCCGCGTAACCGCCGGGCCCCGAGCCGGTCGTTTCCTGGTTGGTTCCGGTCAACTCGGGGCCCTTCGCCGGTGGTTCAGGTCATGCGGGTCGGTTCAGGTGGTTCAGGTGGTTCAGGTGGTTCAGAGCGCGTCGGGGCCGCGTTCGCCGGTGCGGACCCGTACCACCGTCTCGACCGGCACGACCCAGACCTTGCCGTCGCCGATCTTTCCGGTGCGGGCGGTCTTGACGATGACGTCCACGATGTCGGCGGCGTCCTCGTCCTCGGCCAGGACCTCTATGCGGACCTTGGGCAGCAGGTCGATGGTGTACTCGGCGCCCCGGTAGACCTCGGTGTGGCCGCGCTGCCGGCCATAGCCCTTGACCTCGGTGACGGTCAGGCCCTGGACCCGGAAGCTCTGCAGGGCCTCCTTGACCTCGTCGAGTTTGAAGGGCTTGACGATGGCGGTGATCAGCTTCATACGTCCACCTTGCTGTGGTCCGGGTGCGGAACGGGGTGCTGGGCGCCACGGGCGGCGGAGGTGCCGCCCACCGCGCTGAGGTCATAGGCGGTCTCGGCGTGGAACGCCTGGTCGACGCCGCTGAGTTCGTCGTCGGCGCTCGCCCGGAAGCCGATGGTCTTGTCCACCAGTTTGGCCAGCAGCCAGGAGACGGTGAAGGAGTAGGCCAGCACGGCGAAGGTGCCGGCTGCCTGCCGGCCGAGCTGGGTGAGGCCGCCGACGCCGCCGGTGGCCAGCAGGCCGACCAGCAGGGTGCCGATGATGCCGCCGACCATGTGGACGCCCACCACGTCCAGGGAGTCGTCGAAGCCCAGCTTGAACTTCCAGCTCACCGCCCAGGCGCAGACCGCTCCGGCGACCAGGCCGATGAGGATGGCCCCGAAGGCATTGACGGCGGCCCCGGACGGGGTGATGGCGACCAGTCCGGCCACCGCCCCGGAGGCGGCGCCCAGCGTGGTGAAGGCCCCGTGCCGGATGCGCTCGAAGGCCAGCCAGCCGAGCATGGCGGCCCCGGTGGCCACCTGGGTGTTGAGCGCCATATTGGCGGCGGTGCCGTTGGCGGCCAGTGCCGAGCCCGCGTTGAAGCCGAACCAGCCGAACCACAGCAGCCCCGCTCCCAGCATCACCAGCGGCAGGCTGTGCGGGCGCATCGGGTCCTTGGCGAAACCGATGCGCTTGCCGACCACCAGCACCGCGGCCAGCGCCCCGATGCCCGCGTTGATGTGCACGGCGGTGCCGCCCGCGAAGTCGATCACCTTCAGCCTGGCCAGCCAGCCGTCCTGCTGCCACACCCAGTGCGCCACCGGGAAGTAGACCACCGTCACCCACAGGGTGATGAACAGCGACCAGGCGCTGAACTTCACCCGGTCCGCCAGCGCCCCGCTCATCAGCGCCGGAGTGATCACCGCGAACATCAGCTGGAAGAGGGCGAAGGCGAAGACCGGGATGCCCTCCTTGCCACCGGTCAGGGTGGTGGGGTTGATGCCCTTGAGGCCTACGTGGTCGAAGTTGCCGAGCAGCCCCGAGCCGATGTCGTCACCGAAGGCCAGTGAGTAGCCGTAGAGCACCCAGAGCACGGTCACGATGCCCAGCGAAATGAAGGACATCATCAGCATGTTGAGCGCGCTCTTGACCCGCACCATGCCGCCATAGAAGAAGGCCAGGCCGGGGGTCATCAGCATCACCAGCGCGGCACTGATCAGAACGAATGCGGTATCTGCGCCATTCATGGCCGGCCTTTCCTCGTGGCGGCGGTCCGCGCCCCGGGCGGGCAGGGGGCGTACCTGGTTGGCCTAGAGGGTCACCCAGCACGATTTCGGCCAGGGCAGCCGGTTGTTTCGCACCGGTGACGAAGCCCTCGGCAGTGTTACGCCCGGGTGAATTCGGCCGTACTTCCGTCCCGGCCGTGCCCCCCATGGGGCACGGCGCGGGGCCGGCCGCGACGACCACCCGGAGTGACCTGGCGTGGGGGAGCCGAGTCGGGCTGTACGGGCGGATCGCCGCGGCCGGGTACCGGGGCCGGACGGGGCGGCGGGGCTCACACCGGGTGGGTGGCCTCCGCCGATTCCGGCAGGTGGGTGGAGAGCCGCTCGGTCAGCTCCCGCACCTCGGACACTTCGCCGAAGTCGCGCATCGCGGCGTCCACCGTCTTGCGCAGCCGGTTGTTCACCCGCTCCGAGCGGACCTGCTGGGCGATCCTCATCGCCTGGGCCACATGGACCGCCGACTCCTCCGGTGCGCGCTCCATCAGGTCGACGGTGGCCAGGCCGATCAGGTTGAGCGCATACGACCGCTGGTGCTCGTCGTCCTCGGCGAACAGCTCCACCGCCCGCTCCATCTTGGGCCGGGCCAGCGAGGCGTAGGTCGGGCTGCGTCCGGCCACATAGGCCAGGTCGCGGTAGGAGTGGGCGTTCTCCGCGTTGAGTTCGGCCTCGGAGAAGAAGCGGATCCAGTCCGGATCGCCGTCCCCGGGCGCGCAGTCGGCGAAGCAGTCCTCCGCCATGGTCACCGCCCGCTTGCACTTGGCCGGCTGGCCCATGTTGGCGTACGCCCGGGCCTCCATGGCGTAGAGCATGGCCTGGGTGCGCGGGGTGGCCGTCTCACGGGAGCCGTACTGGCCGAGGTGGATCAGCTCCAACGCGTCGTCCGGACGCCCGAGATGGATCATCTGGCGGCTCATGCTGGACAGCACATAGGAGCCCAGCGGACGGTCACCGGCCTCCTTGGCCGCGTGCAGCGCCAGCACGAAGTACTTCTGGGCGGTGGGGTGCAGGCCGACGTCATAGCTCATCCACCCGGCCAGCTCGGCGAGTTCGGCGGCCACCTTGAACAGCCGCTTGGCGGTGTCCTCCGGCTGGGGCTCCTGAAGCAGGTCGGTGACCTCGTGCAGCTGTCCGACCACCGCCTTGCGGCGCAGGCCACCGCCGCACTGGGCGTCCCAGGCCCGGAACATCCGGGTGGTGGACTCCAGCAGATCCAGCTCCGGGGCGGAGAGTTTGGGGGCGCGCCGGACGCGGTCGGCGGAAGCGGCGGCCTTGGCGCCAGGGCCGCCGGCCGGCGAGGGGACCAGCCAGCGCTGCATGGGCTCGATCAGGGCGGGGCCGGCCGAGAGCACCAGGGAGGCGCCCAGGAACCCGCGCCGGGCGAGCATCAGATCGCTGCGGGAGAACTCGCTGATCAGCTCGACGGTTTGCGGGCCCGCCCAGGGCAGGTCCACCCCCGACACGGAGGGCGACTGGTGGGCGACGCGCAGGCCGATGTCCTCCACGCCGACCACACAGCCGAAGCGCTCGGAGAACAACTCAGCGAGGATCTTGGGAATCGGCTCCCTGGGCTGCTCTCCGTCCAGCCAGCGGCGCACCCGGGAGGTGTCCGTGCTGATGTGGTGGGCGCCCAACTGACGGGCTCTGCGGTTGACTTGCCGCGCCAGCTCGCCCTTGGACCAGCCGCTGCGCAGAAACCAGGAACCGAGCCGCTCATTGGGGCGCTTCTGCGCGGCGTCGGCCCGCTCGGCCGCACCCGTCTCGCCAGCCCCGTCGGCACCGAAGGTGCCGCCGACGTCGCCGCCCAACTGGAACGCCCCCATTCACACACCTATGCTCCGGCGCCCTGGCGCACGAAGGCTTCACACGCGAACCGCCCACGGCGCACCGCCCGTTGCGGCGGCCGGGCCGATGGGGTGCCACCGCGTCGTTCGCTACGGCACACCCACCGGGGGTCCATCCTCCAGGAGTTCGCGCGGCTCATGTACCGAAAGTAATCCTACGATCACCGCTGAAGCGAGTGGAGTCCAGCAAACGCCACCATTCGCCACCCCAATGAATGAACCCCTCCCACCCTTCTCGCGATTGACTTGACACCCGTCAGCAGGACAAGGCTCAGGGCGGAGCGGACAGTTGCGCGGTACAGCGCGCGGAACTCGCCCCACCACCCACGGCACACCGTCACGCCGCCTTAAAGCCGGTCGTCCGCGACCGTCCGTGTCCGGGACACTCCGACCCGTAACCATTGCGAAGACGACCCGTTGGAGGGGGCATGGGGTTCACAATCGGCGGCATCCGGGATCTGCGCGCGGGTTCTCGGCGTCGAGGCCGGGCAGCGGAGTCCACGACCACGGTGGCGGAGTACACCGGCCTGTGGGGGTGGGATGTGGTGCCCGGCGCCCGTGCCATCCGCGGTGGCGGGCGGGTGAGTTGCTCCTGCGGGGCCGCCAACTGCCCCTCCCCCGGTGCCCATCCGCTCCCCTTTGTCCCACCCATCCCGGCGGGCTCGACGCTGGACGAGGCGACGGCCGCCTGGGCCGAGGTGCCCGGAGCGGCCGTACTGCTGCCCGTGGGCCGCTCGTTCGACGTCCTGGAGGTCACCGAGCCGGCCGGGCGCCATGCGCTGGCCCGGCTGGAGCGGATGGGGCTGCCGCTGGGCCCGGTGGTGCTCAGCCCGCACGGCCGGGCACTGTTCTTCGTCGCCCCGGGGGCCGCCGCCGAACTGCCCCAGCTGCTCTACCGGATGGGCTGGGACGACGCCCGGCTGGATCTGCGCGGTCTGGGCCCCGGTGAGCACATCACCGCCCCGCCCTCCGACTTCGCCGGCCTGGGGCCGATGCGCTGGCTGCGCCCGCCGGCCCTGGACGCCGACCGGCCGCCGCAGGCCCGGCTGCTGCTGGGCACGCTGGCCTATGTCTGCCACCGCTCGGCCGCCGGCTGACGGGCCCCGAGCGGCACCACGGGGCCCGGCGCCCCGAGCGGGACACCCCCCGGGCGGTACGACGACGGCGGGCCCGGTCGCGTCATCACCGCGACCGGGCCCGCCGTCGTCCCGGGCTCACTCCCGGATGGGACTCACTCCCCGATGAGGGCGTCCACAAAGGCCTCGGGCTCGAAGGGCGCCAGGTCGTCGGCGCCCTCGCCCAGGCCCACCAGCTTGACCGGAACGCCCAGCTCGCGCTGGACCGCGACCACGATGCCGCCCTTGGCCGTGCCGTCCAGCTTGGTGAGCACGATGCCGGTGATGTTCACCACCTCGGCGAACACCCGGGCCTGCACCAGGCCGTTCTGACCGGTGGTGGCATCCAGCACCAGCAGCACCTCGTCCACGCTGCCGTGCTTCTCCACCACGCGCTTGACCTTGCCCAGCTCGTCCATGAGCCCGGTCTTGGTGTGCAGCCGGCCCGCAGTGTCGATCAGCACCACATCGGCCTTCTCGGCGATGCCCTCCTTGACCGCGTCGAAGGCGACGGAGGCCGGGTCACCGCCCTCGGGGCCGCGCACGGTACGGGCACCGACCCGCTCGGCCCAGGTCTGCAGCTGATCGGCGGCGGCGGCGCGGAAGGTGTCCGCGGCGCCCAGCACCACCGACTTGCCGTCCGCGACCAGCACCCGGGCGAGCTTGCCGGTGGTGGTGGTCTTCCCGGTGCCGTTGACGCCCACGACCATGACGACGCCGGGCTTCTCCTCACCGTTGACAGCGACACCGGGCTCGGTGTGCACACTGCGGTCGAAGTCGGTGCCGATCAGGGTGAGCAGCTCTTCGCGCAGCAGGCCGCGCAGCTCCTCGGGGGTGCGGGTGCCCAGCACCTTGACCCGCTCGCGCAGCCGGTCCACCAGCTCCTGGGTGGGGGTGACGCCGACGTCGGCGGTGAGGAGGGTGTCCTCGATCTCCTCCCAGGTCTCGTCGTCGAGGTGCTCGCGGGACAGCAGGGTCAGCAGACCCTTGCCCAGGGAATTCTGCGAACGCGAGAGCCGGGCGCGCAGCCGGATCAGCCGGCCCGCGGTGGGCTCGGGCACCTCGACCTCGGGGGCGGCCTCGGGGGCCGCCTCCTCCACGGGGGCCTCGGCGACCTCAGGCGCCTCGGGAGCCGCCGGCGCCTCGGCGGGCGGCAGCTCCACCTCCTCTATGGTGCGGCGCTTGGTTGCTTCGCGCGGGGTCTCGGCCTCCTCGCCTACCTGGGGCTCGGCGGGCGGCGCGGTGACGGACGGGCTGCTCGGCGGAGCCGGGGGCAGCTGCTTCTTCTTGCGGCTGCTGACCACGAGCCCACTGATCGCGCCGAGCGCGACCACAGCGATGACTACGGCAAGGATGACGATTTCCATAACGCACCCAGTATCGGACACCTCGGGTGCGGGGGCGGTGAGCTGCGCGAGTCCTGTGAGTTCGTGCAATCACACTGAGGACTAAAGTCACTAAACGGCTCAAGTTGGATCAAACTACGATGGCTAAGGCGCTGCGACGCGCGTAGAGTCCCAGCGTTCTCTCTTGCCCAGGTACTACCAGGGTTCTCTTTTCCGCTTTAACTGCACGGAGCCCCCCATATGGCCACCCACAAGGACAATGTGAGCGCCGCTGATCCCGAAGGCGCGATCGAAACCCGTGGTATCGAGCCCGTCCCGGATCACGAGCGCCGCGGGCGGGTCCGGGAGCTCTTCCCAACCTGGGTCGCCGCCAACATCAGTGTGCTGCTGCTCACCATGGGCGCGGCCCTGGTGGTCTTCAACCAGCTGAACTTCTGGCAGGTCCTGATCGTCGCCGCGTGTGCCGCGCTGGCGTCGTTCGGTCTGGTCGGCTTGGTGTCGGTGTCCGGCAAGTGGGGCGGCGCCCCCGGCGCGATGCTCTCCCGCGCGACCTTCGGTGTGCGCGGGAACCTCTTCCCCGGTTCCATCCTCTGGGTGGCCCGCTTCGGCTGGGAGACGATCAACGCGGTCACCGGCGCCTACGCGGTGCTGACCGTGCTGGACCTGGTGTTCGGGATCAAGAGCAACTCCGTGCTCATCGTGATCACGCTCTTCGCCTTTGTCGCCTGCACCTTCATGGTGAGCGGCATGGGCCGCAAGGCGCTCAATGTCTGCAACAAGTGGTCGACGTACCTCTTCGGCGTCTTCAGCGTGCTGGTGCTGGGCTACCTGATCGTCCATATGCACTGGAGCGAGGTCTTCGCCAAGCCGGCCGGCTCCACCGCCATGATGATCGCCGGTATCGGCACCATCGCGGCGGGCGGCATCAGCTGGGTGCCCACCGGTCCCGACTTCGCGCGCTACTTCCCGCACTCCGTCTCCGGCAAGAAGATCGCCGGTGTGACGGTCTCCGGTGCCGCGCTGGTCATGGTGCCCATGGTGCTGATGGGCGGCGTGATGGCCGTGGCCACGCCGGACCTGGCCAAGGCGCAGGACCCGGTCTCCTTCCTCGGTGACATCCTGCCGACCTGGCTGGCGGTTCCGTACCTGATCACCGCGATCGTC
Source organism: Streptomyces sp. NPDC052396 (assembly GCF_044593195.1). Classification (NCBI taxonomy): domain Bacteria; kingdom Bacillati; phylum Actinomycetota; class Actinomycetes; order Kitasatosporales; family Streptomycetaceae; genus Streptomyces; species Streptomyces sp. NPDC052396. The sequence continues at coordinate 594,460 of NZ_JBIUAW010000002.1, read as the reverse complement.
GGCATGCTGCTGATCAACAGCCTCTCGATGTACTCGGCCGGCTTCACCGCCCAGACCATGGGCGTCAAGCTGCCCCGTGCCCTGGCGGTCAGCATCAACGCCGTGATCTCCCTGGTCGGCGGCGCCATGCTGATGCTGGTGGCCTCCAGCTTCCTGGGCTCCTTCATCACCTTCCTGATCCTGCTGGCGGTCTCCTTCTCCGCCTGGATCGGCGTCTACACCGTGGACATGGCCCGCCGCCGCAAGCGCGCCGTGCGCTATGACGCCGAGGCGCTGATGAACACCGGCCGCACCAGCCGTTACTGGTACACCGGCGGCTTCTGCTGGCAGGCGATGACCGCCTGGACGGTCGCCCTGGTGGCCGGTATCGCCTTCACCAAGTGCGACTGGTTCTCCGGTCCGCTGTCCGGCACCTTTGTCGGCAAGTACGGGCTGGGCTGGGCCGCCACCATCGCGATCTCGGCCCTGGTGATGGCCGTGCTGCCGGTGCCGCGGGAGAACGAGGCGGCCGAGGCCGCCGTTCCCGCCCAGCGCGAGGAGCAGCAGGAGAAGGTCACGGTCTGACCTTCACCGGCCTGACCGGCTTCCCGACGTCCCCTTCGCCGTGTGCACGGCGGAGGGGACGTCTGCGTCGGGGTGCGGGTAGTCGGGCAGGTCGGCGGTGGCCACCCGTTCCGTCGCCCCGAGCAGGCCGTTCATCAGCAGCGGCCGGGACAGCAGGCCATTGCGCAGGCGCAGGCCGTACCGGGTGCGGGGCGCGAGGAACCGGCCGGCGTTGCCCCGTCGGCAGATCCGGGCGTAGCGGCTCAGCCGGTCCTGGTACCGGGCGAACGCGGTGCGGTGGTCGCCCCCGGCCAGCGCGAGTTCACCGGCGAGCACATGGGCGGCGACGATCCCGGTGCCGGTGCCCATCCCGCCCAGGGTGGTTCCGGAGGCGGCGTCCCCGATCAGGGCGACGCGGCCGGTGGACCAGCGGGGCGCATCCGCCCGGCTGATGGAGTCGAAGTACAGGTCGGCGGCCTCGTGCAGCGAGTCCAGCAGGCGGGGCACCTCCCAGCCGAGGCCGGCGAAGGCGTCGGCGATCAGCCGCTTCTGCTGCTCGGGGTCGTGGCGGTGGTAGGCCAGCTCGGGCGAGGCGAAGACGAACAGGGTCCGGGCCAGGCCGGGCTCGCGGTGGCCGGCGCCCACCGCGGCCAGCCGACCGGGGACGTTGAGGCCGACCGAGCCGTGGGCCAGGCCCAGGTGGTTGGGCAGCTCCCAGGTGGCCGCGTAGTAGCCGAGGTGGGTGACGAAGTCACGCTCGGGGCCGAAGGCCAGGCGGCGGACGTGGGAGTGCAGCCCGTCGGCGCCGATGACCAGGCCGAAGGTGCGGGGCGCGGCGTGCCGGAAGGTGACGTCGACCCTGCCGGGGGTCTGGGTCAGGCCGGTGACGGTGTCGCCGAAGAGGTAGTCGGTGTACGGCAGGCTGTGCTCGTACAGCAGCCGGGACAGGTCGCCGCGCGGCACCTCCACCGCGCCGCCGTTGAACTCGCCGGGCAGTTCCAGCAGCGCTGCCCCCCGCTCGTCGACGAAGGTCATGGGGCTGCCGCCGGTCTGGATGCGGCGCAGTTCGGGCAGCAGGCCCATGCGCTCCAGCACTGTCAGATGGGTCTCGCCCCGGAAGTCCACGGCCTGGCCGCCCTCGCGCGGGGCGGGGGCGATCTCGACCACGGTGGGCCTGAAGCCGTACCTCCCGAGCCAGTAGGCCAGTGCCGGGCCGGCGATGCCGGCGCCGGAGATCAGAACGTCGCTCGTCATGGGTTCCCCTCCACCAAAAACAGTGTCCATCGGACGCAATATCTACTGTGTACCATGGACACAGTCGACTGGGGAAGGAGCGATGACATGGCCGAGTCGCATGCCGGGACCAAGCAGCTGCTCTGGGGGCCCCATGCGGCGCCCGCCCGGGGCCCCCGGCGCACCCTGGATCTGGACCGCATCGCGCGGGCCGGCGTCGAGCTGGCCGATACCGAGGGTCTGGCGGCCGTCTCCATGCAGCGCCTGGCCGAGCGGCTGGGGGTGACCAAGATGGCGCTGTACCGGTATGCGCCGGGCAAGACCGAGCTGATCGCGCTGATGGTGGACACCGCCCTCGGCCCGTACCCCGACGGGGCCGGCGGGGCCGGCTGGCGGGCGGCGCTGGAGGACTGGGCCGCCCGGCTGCTCGAGGCCTTCGGCCGCCACCCCTGGGCGCTTGCGGCCACGCTGGGCCCGCGCCTGCCGGGACCGGCCGAGCTGTCCTGGCTGGAGGCGGCCGTCGCCGCTCTGGACGGCACCGGGCTGAGCGGGGCCGAGCGCATGGACGCCGCGGTGCTGCTGACCGGCCATGTGCGGATGATCGCCGAACAGGCCCGCGCCACGGGCCCCGCGCATGGCGCGGACGAGCAGTTCACCGCCCTCATGGGCGAGGTGCTGCGCGAGCACGGTGCGCGCTTCCCCGCCCTGGTGGCGGCCGCCTCACAGCCCGGCGGGCGGGACCAGGCCTGGGAGTTCGGGCTGCGGCGCATCCTGGACGGCCTGGCCGTGCTGATCGAGCACCGCGCGCGCTGAGCGGCGCGGAAGGGCATACGAGAAGGGCATACGAAAAGGGCTGCCCCCGGCACTGGTGTGCCGGGGGCAGCCCTTTGTCAGGAGACGGGCGGCGGGGGAGGTCAGCCCATCTCCTCCAACGCCTTGCCCTTGGTCTCCTTCACAAACTTCAGCACGAAGGGGATCGAGAGCACGGCGAAGACCGCGTAGATGATGTACGCGCCCGAGAGGTCCCAGTCGGACAGGCTCGGGAAGCTGGCCGTGATGGCCCAGTTGGCGATCCACTGCGCGGAGGCGGCGACACCCAGCGCCGCGGCGCGGATCCGGTTGGGGAACATCTCACCCAGGAAGACCCAGACCACCACGCCCCACGACAGGGCGAAGAAGAGCACAAAGGCGTGGGCGGCGACCAGGGCCACCGTGCCCTGCGTGGTGGGCAGGGTGCCGTCGGCGGTCTTGGAGGCGAAGGCCCAGGCCTCCAGGGCCAGGGAGAGGGCCATGCCGACGGAGCCGACCAGGGCCAGCGGCTTACGGCCGATCCGGTCCACCAGCACCATCGCGATCACGGTGCCGACGATGTTGATGATCGAGGTGGTGAAGCTGTAGAAGAACGAGCTCTCGGGGTTGACGCCCACCGACTGCCAGAGCGTCGAGGAGTAGTAGAAGGCGACGTTGATGCCGACGAACTGCTGGAAGACCGAGAGGCCGATGCCGATCCAGACGATCGGCAGGAAGCCGCCGCGACCGCCGAGGAGGTCCTTGAAGGTGGACTTCTCCTCGCTGTGCATCGCCTGCTCGATCTCGGCGACGCGCGCGTCCAGGTCGGTGCCCTTGCCCTCGACGTCGGCCAGCACGGCCTTGGCCTTGTCGGTCTTGCCGACCGAGATCAGGAAGCGGGGGGACTCGGGGATGGCGAAGGACAGCAGGCCGTAGAGGACGGCGGGGACGACCATGACGCCCAGCATCAGCTGCCAGGCCTCGATGCCCATCACATGGCCGCGCTGCTTGCCGTGCGCCATGTTGAGGATGCCCCAGTTGACCAGCTGGGAGATGGCGATGCCGATCACGATGGCGGCCTGCTGGAAGGAGCCCAGCCGGCCCCGGTACGCGGGCGGGGAGACCTCGGCGATGTAGGCCGGGCCGATGACCGAGGCCATGCCGATGGCGATGCCGCCCAGGACGCGCCACATGGCGAGGTCCCACAGGGCGAAGGGCAGTGCGGAGCCGACGGCGCTGACCGTGAAGAGGAGGGCGGAGATCTGCATGGTGCGGATCCGGCCGATCCGGTCGGCCAGGCGGCCCGCGGTGGCCGCACCGATCGCGCAGCCGATCAGCGCGATGGCGATGACCTGGGCGAGGGCGGCCGAACCGATGTCGTACTTCGACCGGATGCCCTCGACCGCGCCGTTGATCACGGAGCTGTCGTAGCCGAAGAGGAAGCCACCCATGGCCGCGGCCGCGGTGATGAAGATGACATGGCCGAGGTGGTCCGGCTGGGCCTTGCGGCCCTCGGACCCCTGCGCCATCGCAGTGCTGGTCAACGTGTACTCCTGGGCGCCGGCGACACTGCCGGGCGGTGTGGGGGTGGCCTTTCCAGTGGGACACAAGATCAAATCGGCCACCACTTGAAGGCGTAAGCAACGCAGCAGACCCTATGCCTTCATTTTTCTAAGTCAATAGAGTGTGACGAAGAACGTTCTCCCCGGTTTCCCGCCAACTTGTCTTCACTACTTGAAAGATCTGCTTAGTGCAGCCGCTGACTGATCACCTTGGAGACGCCATCGCCCTGCATGGAGACGCCATAGAGCGCGTCCGCCACCTCCATGGTCCGCTTCTGGTGAGTGATCACGATCAGCTGTGAACTCTCCTGGAGTTCCCGCATGATCCCGATCAGCCGCTGGAGGTTGGTGTCATCCAGCGCCGCCTCCACCTCGTCCATCACATAGAACGGGCTGGGCCGGGCCTTGAAGATCGCCACCAGCAGGGCCACCGCGGTCAGCGAGCGCTCCCCGCCGGAGAGCAGGGACAGCCGCTTGACCTTCTTGCCCGGCGGACGGGCCTCCACATCCACCCCGGTGGCCAGCATGTCCTCGGGGTCGGTGAGCACCAGGCGGCCCTCGCCGCCCGGGAAGAGCCGGGAGAAGACACCCTCGAACTCCCGTGCGGTGTCCCGGTAGGCCTCGGTGAAGACCTCCTCCACCCGCTTGTCGACGTCCTTGACCACCTGGAGGAGATCGGCGCGGGTCTTCTTGAGGTCCGCCAGCTGCTCGGAGAGGAACTTGTGCCGCTCCTCCAGCGCCGCGAACTCCTCCAGGGCGAGCGGATTGACCTTGCCCAGCTGCTGGTACGCCCGCTCGGCGGCCTTCAGCCGCTTCTCCTGCCCGGCCCGGACATAGGGCACCGGCTGGTTACGGGGGTGCTCCGGGTCCTCGGGCAGTTCCTCGCCCTCGGCCGGCGGCGACGGGGGTACCGGCTGGTCGGGGCCGTACTCCCCCACCAGGCCGGCCGGCTCCACGCCGAACTCCTCCAGCGCCCGGGCCTCCAGCTGCTCGATGCGCAGCCGCTTCTCGGCGCCCAGCACCTCGCCCCGGTGCACCGAGTCGGTCAGCTTGTCCAGCTCGGTCTTCAGCTCGCGGCCCCGGTTGCGCTGCTCGGTCAGCTCACGCTCCCAGGCGGCCTTGGCCTCCTCGGCGGCCCCCCGTTCCCGGTCGGCCCGCACCAGCGAGACCTCCACATGTGCCAGCAGCTGCCGGGCGCCGGCCGCCACCGCGGTGGCGACGCGCACCTCATGGCGCAGCCGGGCGCGGCGCCGTTCGGCACGCTCCCGCGCCTCCCGCTCGGCCCGTGCCGCCCGGTCCAGGGCGTCCGCCCGCCCGGCCAGCCCCTTGACCCGCTCCTCATGGGTGCGGACCTGAAGCCGGGCCTCCATCTCGGTCTGCCGGGCGTTGGCCCCGTCGGCGGCCAGCCGGTCGCGGACCGAGGTGTCCGGCTCGCCGGTGTCCTCCCCGTCGCTCAGCGATTCGGCCACCGCCAGCCGCTCGGCCAGTTCCTCGGCCTCCTCGACGGCCTTGGCCAGGGCCTCCTCGCCCCGGGCGGCGGCCGCCGCGGTGCGTTCGGCCTCGCCCGCCGCCGCCCGGGCCTGGCCGGCCAGCCGCCCCAGGTCCTGGGCCAGCCGGGACTTCTCCCGGTCGGCCCGGCCGCGCAGCGCGGAGAGCTCGTCCACCAGGGCCGCCCGCCGCGCGCGTTCCCCGGCCGCGGCGTGCTGCCGCCCGGTCAAGTCTTCACAACTGCGCTCCAGTTCGGCCAGTTCCGCGGCGGCCTCGTCCACGGCGGCCCGCACCTCCAGCAGACTGGGTGCCCCGGCGGATCCGCCCTGCGCCAGATGCGCCCCCAGCAGGTCGCCTTCGGCGGTGACGGCGGTCAGCTCCGGGTGCGCGGCAATGAGTTCCTCGGCCTCCTCCAGTGAGTCGACCACCACCACCCCGCGCAGCAGGCGGCGCACCGCGGGCAGCAACCCGGGCGGGGCACCCACCAGTTGACCGGCCATGTGGTGCCCCGTGGGGGGCGGGCCGGGCTCCGGCTCGGGCGCTCCGGCCAGCAGCAGCACCGCGCGCCCGGCGTCCTCCTTCTTCAGTAGGCGCAGCGCCTCGGCCGCGGCGGCGGGTGAGCCCACGGCGACCGAGTCGGCGGCGGCGCCCAGCGCGGCGGCGACGGGCAGTTCGTATCCGGGGGCCACGGTGAGGAGTTCGGCGGCCGGGCCCAGCACTCCGGCCAATCGTTCCTTCGCCGACAGCAGCGCCCCGGTGCCGTCCTTGCGGCGCAGCCCCAGGGCCAGTGCGTCATGGCGGGCGGCGATGGCCGCGCGGCGCCGGTCGGCGGCGGTGGCGGCCTCCCGGGCGGCGGTCAACGCCTCCTCGGCCGCGGCGAGTTCCCGCTTGGCCTCGTCCTGGCGCTGCGTCAGCTCGCTGTCCTCGGCGTCGGCCCCCTCACCCAGTTCCCGCTGCCGCTCGTACTCGGCCTGGGCGGCGGCGGCCCGTTCGCGGGCCTCGTCGCGGGCCACGGCCAGCCGGCCGATCTCGGCCTCGGCGGAGGCGACCCGGCCACGGGCGGCGCTCACCCGGCCCTGCAGCCGGGCCAGTTGCTCCCGTCGGTCGGCGCTGGCCCGGGCGGCGTCCCGCAGCCGGCGCTCCTCCTCGGCCAGTTGGCGTTCCAGCACGCCGCGGTGGAGCGCGGTGTCCTCCAGCGCCCGGCTCGCCGCCTCCAGGGCGGCCTCCAGTTCGGCCTCCTGCTCCCTGATCCGGGCGGCCTCGCGCTCCAGGTCCTCCGGTTCGCGGCCGCGCCGTTCCTCCTCGGGGGCCGCGCCGGCGCTGGCCACCCGGGCGTCCGCCAGGCCGACCGTGCCACGCACCCGCTCGGCGAGCCGGGAGAGTTCGTACCAGGTCTGCTGTGCCCCGGCCAGCCGGGGGGCGAGCTGGGCGACCTGTTCCTCCAGCGCGGCCTCCCGCTCGGCGGCGGCGCGCAGTTCGGCTTCGGCGGCCTCCTTGCGGCCCTTGAGCGCGGCCTCGTCGGCGATCTCGGCGTTCAGCGCCCGGCGCAGGGTGACCAGGTCATCGGCGAGCAGCCGCAGCCGGGCGTCGCGCAGATCGGCCTGGATGACCGCGGCCCGCCGGGCCACCGCGGCCTGCCGGCCGAGCGGTTTGAGCTGGCGGCGCAGTTCATCGGTGAGGTCCTGGACGCGGGCCAGGTTGGCGCGCATGGCGTCCAGCTTGCGCAGCGCCTTCTCCTTGCGCTTGCGGTGCTTGAGGACGCCGGCCGCCTCCTCGATAAAGGCCCGGCGGCCCTGTGGGTCGGCGTGCAGGACCGAATCCAGCTGCCCCTGGCCGACGATGACATGCATCTCGCGGCCGATGCCGGAGTCGGAGAGCAGTTCCTGGATGTCCAGCAGCCGGCAGGTGTCCCCGTTGATCTGGTACTCGCTGCCGCCGTTGCGGAACATGATCCGGGTGATGGTCACCTCGGCGTACTCGATGGGCAGCGCGCCGTCGGAGTTGTCGATGGTCAGCGAGACCTCGGCGCGGCCCAGGGGCGGACGGCCGGTGGTCCCGGCGAAGATGACGTCCTCCATCTTGCCGCCGCGCAGGGACTTGGCGCCCTGCTCGCCCATCACCCAGGACAGGGCGTCCACCACATTGGACTTCCCCGAACCATTGGGGCCCACGACACAGGTGATACCGGGTTCGAAACGCAGTGTGGTGGCCGAGGCGAAGGATTTGAAGCCTCGTAGGGTCAGGCTCTTGAGGTGCACGCGGTAGGACTCTACCGTTCATCTCGGTTTCACCCTGGAAGGTGCAGGGCACATCATGCGGTGTGGGGGCGGGACCGAGAATACGGGGGGCAGCGGATACGACGAAGGGACGCCGAAGCGTCCCTTGCAGATTCTCAAGCGGCTGACAGTGCAGCCCGACCGGGCCCCCGGGGCAGGGCGTACGGTCAGGCGAGCGCAGGCTCCGCCTGGGATACGTCGATGCCTTCGAGCAGCGAGTCACCGCGGTGAGCGGCGGCAGTCAGCGCGTCGTTCTCGGCCTGCATCCGGATGAGCTCGGATTCCAGGTCCTGGACTCGCTGCTGAAGCCGCCGCATCTCGGAGAGAACTCGGGGGTCGGAGCCGCCGACGTAACCGAGAAGCGCCTTTGCCATGATGGATGGTCCTCCACACTGAGTGACCGACCGAAGCGGTGTGGGTCGTGAGGGATTCGCACCCGCGGTGTCTGCCATCACTACTGCGGTGTTTCAATGCCAAACAGCTAAGGTGCGCGGGGCTTCCAGCGTCTCACCAAATGGTTAGACGGTCAACACGATCACGCCCCGTATCCACAGGCGTCCCAAGGGTGCGCGGCGGGTGAATTGCGCGGCGCTTTCCTCTCCCGGCACCTGGGGGGCGTAGAGATCATCCGTCCAGAGCAGCCTTGCACGGCGGGCCCGTCTTGGCAACCATGGGGCGATTCCTCGGGGGTGAATATGCCTTTGACATACGCCAGCGGTCTTTCGCATTTCCGGTCCGGTCAGCGGATCTCAAAGCCGTCATAGCCGCCGCGGGGGACGGCCCAGATCTCGGTGACCCCGTCCACCCGGCCCGGGGTGTCGCCCATACAGAGCCAGTCGAGCAGTTGTTCGCAGCCGGTTCGCGGACCCTCGGCCACCACCTGGACCCGCCCATCGGCCAGGTTGGATGCGAAGCCGATCAGATCCCCGATGCGCAGGGCGTTCTCCCGGGTGAACCACCGAAAGCCAACACCCTGCACTTGGCCACGAACCCAGGCCGTCAGACGGACATTCTCGTTCATGTCTGCACGCTAACCGGGCAATTAGATAAGCAGCACTTCGGCCCCTCATCTGATGCCGTAAGGTCACCGCTCGAAAAGGCTCCCCCATACGAGTGACGCACTTTTGCCGCCGAGCACTAAGGAAGGCCTTGCGGATGGGCCGTCATCGACGCTCTGCCCCTGCGACCTCCGAGTCCGTGTCCCTGACGAGCCGGCCGGTTCAGCCCCTGGACCTGGCCGAAGCCCCCACCGTCCCCATCCCCGTCGCCACCGCCGCCGATCCCGGCGCCGGCCGGCACCGCAGCCCACACCGGCCCGCCCGGCGGAAGGCGGGCGCGGCGGCGAAGCCGGTGAAGCCCCCGAAGCCGGCCAAGACCCGGGCGCCGGTGCGCACCGGGCTGTTCGGCGCCTCGGCCGCGGTGGCCATGGGCGCGGTCGCCATGGTCTCCGGCCTGCTGCCCGGCAATCCACTGATGGCCGGTGGCGACGGCGCGGGCGGGCATGGCGCGGGCGGCAGCGGCCAGGTCCGGGCCGATGCCCCGCTGGACGCCCCGCCGGCGCCGCCGGACACCGCGCCGGCCGCCGACGCCCGGCCCGGACCGGCGCCCAGCCCGCGCTACTCGGGCCCCACGGCCCCGGTGCAACGGCCGGAGAGCCTCTCGGGCCGGGCCGCCGACGGCGCACCCGCCGCCCCGTCCCCCGCGGTTCAGGCCCAGCCCGCCGCCCCGGCGGTCCAGCAGGTCTCCGCGCCGCGCCGGGCCGCCGCTCCCCCGCAGGCCGCCGCGCCTGCGCAGGCCCGCACCCCGGCACAGGCCAGTACGCCCGCGCGGGCGGCCGCGCCCCGGCAGCCCGCGCGGGCACCCCGGCCCCCGGCGCCGGGTGCCCGGCCGGGCCGTACCACCAGGATGCCGTCCGTCGGCGGACCGTCCGCCCGGGTGCGGCCCCGGCCCGGCGACGAGGCGCTCGCCGAGGTGCATGTCACGGTCGCCCGCGAGGTGCTCGCCCTGGTCAACGCCGAGCGGGCCAAGGCGGGTTGCCGGCCGCTGCGCGCCGACCACCGGCTGTCCTCGCTGGCCCAGTCCTTCAGCAATGACATGGCCCGGCGGGGGTTCTTCGACCACACCGACCCGGACGGCAAGTCCCCCTGGGACCGGGCCGCCCGGCATGGCATCCGCAATCTGGGCGGCGAGAACATCGCCCGTGGCCACCCGGACGCGCACACCGTGATGGACGCCTGGATGCGCAGCTCCGGCCACCGGCAGAACATCCTCAACGGCGAGTACCGGACCCTGGGGGTCGGGGTGCGCCAGGGGCCCGGCGGCCCCTGGTGGACCCAGGACTTCGGTTACTGAGCGACCGCCGGGCAGCCGTCGAGAGGCAGCCGAACGGCCTTATGACAAAGGGCCGTTGGCCGCGGAATCCATCCCGCGGCCAACGGCCCGTGCCCAGTTCCCGTCAGACGGCGCGGCCGGCGACGAAGATCTTCGCCTGCTCCGCGACGCGGGCGCCCAGGTGCTCGGCGGTGGCGATGTCGGCCTTGTGCACGCCCTCCGGACCCTGGTCGTTGTTGCTCTGCGCGGCGGCGCCGAGGAAGAAGCCGAGGCGGTTGAGGTCGTTCTCGGAGGCCGTGGAGGCGTTCCAGCCGGGCATCAGGTTCAGGCTCACCCAGTGCATGCCGTGCTGGGCGGCGAGCACGCTGAAGAACTGCAGGGTGTGCAGCTTGTCGCCGCTCTTGGAGGCGGAGTTGGTGAAGCCGGCGGCCAGCTTGTCCGCCCAGGCCCGGGTGAACCAGCGCTTGCTGGACGCCTCGGCGAAGGCGTGGAAGGCACCGGAGGCGGTGCCCATGTAGGTGGGCGAGCCGAAGACGATCGCGTCGGAGGCGTCCAGCAGCTCCCACTGCTCCTCGGTGATCTCGTCGACCTTGACCAGGTGGACGGTGGCCCCGGCGCGGGCGGCGCCCTCGCGGACGGCCTCGGCCAGGACGGCGGTGTGGCCGAAGCCGGAGTGGTAGGCGATGGAAACGACGGGGGTGGTCATCAGCGGTGCTCCTCGGCGTGACGGGTTCGACTAAGGAAAGGAAAGCACTAACTTTTAGATAGCGCAACCCATTGCGCAGCGCTTTACCGGAGTATGGTGGTCCCATGACGACCGATGGCTGCAACGAGGCGCTGGCCTATGACGTCTTCGCCCGGAACTGTCCGTCCCGCGAGGCCCTGGGCCATGTCACCGGGCGCTGGGGCAGCCTGACGCTGGGCGCCCTGCGGGAGGACACCCTGCGCTTCAACGAGCTGCGGCGGCGGGTGGACGGCGTCAGCGAGAAGATGCTCTCCCAGACCCTGCACGCCCTGGAGCGCGACGGCCTGGTGCATCGCGAGGCACAGCAGACCAATCCGCCGCGGGTGGACTACCGCCTCACCCCGCTCGGGCGGACCGTCGCCGACCGGCTGATGAGCCTGATCGAGCTGGTGGAGGAGCGGATGCCGGAAATCGCCGAGGCCCGGCGGGAGTACGACGGGGCGAAAGGCTAACCGCGCGGCGGGCGCTGGCAGTTGGGGCAGAAGTAGCTGGAGCGGTTCATCCACGGCCGGCGGCGGATCGCCGTGCCGCAGCGGCGGCAGGGCTCGTCCTCCCGGCCATAGGCGTCCAACGACCGGTCGAAATAGCCGGATTCGCCGTTCACATTGACATAGAGGCTGTCGAAGCTGGTGCCGCCCGCCGCCAGGGCCTCGTTCATCACCTCGCGGATGTGCAGCAGCAGTTCCTCGGTGCGCGGCCGGGTCAGGGTGGCGGTGGGCCGCTCATAGTGCAGCCGGGTGCGCCACAGCGCCTCGTCCGCGTAGATGTTGCCCACCCCGCTGATCAGCGACTGGTCCAGCAGGGCGCGCTTGACGGTGGTGCGGCGCCGGCGCAGCGCGGCATGGAAGGCGGCGTCGTCGAAGGCGGCGTCCAGCGGGTCGCGGGCGATATGCGCGATCACATCCGGGAGCCCCTCGGGGCCGGTGTCGTGCAGCGAGAGGCCGCCGAAGGTCCGCTGGTCGACGAAGCGCAGCTCGGTGCCGGCGGCGTCGGCGAAGCGGATGCGGATCCGCAGGTGCTTCTCGTCCGGGGCGCCCTCCGGCTGGACCAGCAGCTGGCCGCTCATCCCGAGGTGGGCCAGGACCGCCCGCGGCTGGTCGCCCAGCGGCAGCCAGAGGTATTTGCCACGCCGCATGGCGGCGCCCAGCGGGTGCCCGGTGAGCTGTGCGGCGAAGTCGGCCGCGCCGGCGGCGTGCCTGCGCACCGCGCGCGGGTGGCGCACCTCGACCGCGGCGACGGTGCGCCCGCAGGCCCACCGCTCAAGACCGCGGCGGACGACCTCGACCTCGGGCAACTCGGGCACGGCACTCCTGAAGACGGTCGGGTGGCCTGAAGGCTGAAGACGTGCGGGTGGAACGCGTCCGGCCCGCGAGCGCGGAACGCTCGCGGGCCGGACGGTGTTTCAGCGTGAAGCGGGGCTGGCCTGGCCCTCGGCGTCACCGGCCGGGCCGGCTTCCGCCTTGGCACGGGCCTGTGCCGCCTCGTTGATGGCACGCCAGGCGGACTCGGCCGCCTGCTGCTCCGCTTCCTTCTTGCTGCGGCCGGTGCCGGTGCCGTACTCGACACCACCGACGCGGGCGGCAGCCGTGAAGGTCTTCTCGTGGTCGGGCCCGGTCTCCGTGACGAGATACTCGGGAACGCCCAGTCCCTCGGTGGCGGTCAGTTCCTGGAGGCTGGTCTTCCAGTCCAGGCCGGCCCCCAGGTTGGAGGACTTCTCGATCAGCGGATCGAAGAGCCTGTGCACCAGTTCACCGGCGGCGTCCAGACCACGGTCCAGATAGACCGCGCCGATCACCGCTTCCAGGGTGTCCGCGAGGATGGACGCCTTGTCCCGGCCCCCGGTGCCCTCTTCACCCCGGCCCAGCCGGATGAAGGAACCGAGGTCCAGACCACGGCCGACCTCGGCCAGCGCCCGGGAGTTGACCACCGCGGCCCGCAGCTTGGCCAGCTGGCCTTCGGGCAGGTCGGGGTGGATGCGGTAGAGCGTGTCCGTGACCACCAGGCCGAGCACCGAGTCCCCGAGGAACTCCAGCCGCTCGTTGGTGGGCAGACCGCCGTTCTCGTACGCAAAGGAACGGTGGGTCAGCGCACGCACCAGAAGGGCGGTCTCGAGTTCGTACCCGAGCCGCCCTTCCAGAAGCGCGAGAGACGAGGCCGTGTCCGCCTGCGGCACCGATCCCGTCCCGCGGGAGCGGGACGGCGTGGTGGCGTCCGACATAGAGCCTGTCACCCGCCGATCAGACCTCGAGGACCTGGCGCTTGTTGTAGGTGCCGCAGCTCGGGCACGCGATGTGCTGCTGCTTCGGCTCGTGGCAGCGCTCGCACGCCACCAGGGTGGGGACCGCAGCCTTCCACTGCGACCGGCGGTGGCGCGTGTTGCTGCGCGACATCTTCCGCTTCGGAACAGCCACGGCTACTTCTCCTGTGAGTCATCCCCGTTGGCACGGGGTGCGTTGTCCATCTCGCCGTCCTGGCCGGATCCGGCGAGTTCCTGCAGTGCCGCCCAACGGATGTCGACGGTCTCGTGGTGGTGGTCCGGGTCGTCCGCCAGCCGCGCCCCGCATTCGGGGCACAGGCCGGGGCAGTCGTCCTGGCACACCGGCTGCAGCGGCAGTGCGAGCACCACCGCGTCACGCAGCACGGGTTCGAGGTCGAACAGGTCGCCCTCGAGGAAGAGCATGTCCTCCTCGTCCTCGGCGTCGTCGCCGGGCTCCGCCACAGGGCGGCCCCGGTCATCGGCGTCGGGGTAGGAGTACATCTCCTGGAAGTCCGCTTCGAGCTCTCGCTCCAGCGGCTCCAGACACCTTACGCACTCCCCCGTCAGCGGTGCACGGGCGGTGCCTGTGACAAGCACCCCTTCCATGACCGACTCCAGGCGGAGGTCCAGCTCCACCGGCGCGCCCTCGGCCACTCCGATGACCTCGATGCCGAGGTCGGCCGGGGCCGGGAGGGAGCGGGACAGCCGCTTGAGCGCACCGGGACGCCGCCCCAGCTCGTGTGTGTCGAACACAAGAGGGGAACGGTGATCGAGGCGGGCGTTCAGGGCTTCCTGCTTTCTACGCTGCGGTGACGGCCACCCTCGCGGCAATCGTCTGTCGACGTGCTCAGGGCAGCCCGGATCGCAGACTATGCGCGACCGAAGAGCCAGGATACTGGACGGTCCGCCGTGAGCCCAATCCGCGTGCGGTCAGCGCCCCTGCTCATAGCTGCGCAGCTGGTTGAGGTCGATCATGCTGGTGTCGAAGAAGCTGGTCTCGTCCAGTGCCGCACCGCCCTGGTGCTGCTGGGGAACCTGCTGCTGGGGCACCTGGGGGGACGTGCCGTAGCCGCCGTCCGACGGGTAGGGCTCCGGCGGGCTGGGCACCGGCCAGCTGTAGGGGTCGGGCTGCTGGTAGCCGCCGGGGACCCCGTAGGGGTCGGTCTGCTGGGCGTACTGCGGCTGCTGGTGCGACTGGTAGTCGTAGGACGGCTCCTGGGGCTGCTGGTAGCCCTGGTAGGCGTCATAGGCGGGCTGCTGTGGCTGCTGCGCCTGCGGGGCGGGCTGAGCCTGCTGGGACGCCGCCAGCTCGGCCAGGAAGTCACCGGTGCCGTGCCCGGCCTGGAACTCGTCCTGGGCGGCCAGGTGGGCGGCCAGCTCGTCGATGGGGCGGGCGCCGCTCAGCTTCTCCCGGCCCCGGCCGACGGCCTCCAGGGTGCCGGTGAGCACCGCCGAGACCGCGGCGAGCTTGGCGTCCACATAGGCGTCGGCGTTGTGGCGCTGGGCGGCCGGGTCGGTGCTGCGGGCGGGCAGATCGGGGTCGGCCTCCTCGCCGTAGCCCTCCTCGGCCAGGCCGAGCAGCTTCTCCCGGCCGCGGCCGACCGCGCCGATGGTCTTGGTGAGGACCACCTCGAAGTTGGCCAGCTTGCTGTCCACATAGTCGTCGGCCTGGGCGCGGATCTCCTCCGCCTCCCGGCGGGCCTCGGCCAGGATGCGGTCGGCCTCGCCCTGGGACTGCCGGGCGACCTCGGTGTCGGAGATCAGCGAACCGCGCTGGGCGCGGGCCGACTCGATGATCCGCTCGGCCTCCTCGCGGGCCTCGGCCACCAGCTGCTCCCGGCCGCCGATGAGCTCCTGGGCCTGGGCCAGCGAGCCGGGCAGCGCCTGGCGCACTTCCTCCAGCAGGGCCAGCAGTTCGGCCCGGTTGATCACACAGGAGGCCGACATGGGCATGGAGCGGGCACCGGCGACGGTCGTGACGATCTCGTCGAGCTTCTTCTGCACGTCCACCTTGACGATCGCCACTCTCCACTGAGCGATGGGCAGGAACGCCACGACTGTACGGCCCGTGGCCCCCGCCCGGCAGCCACTGACGTTCCGTCAGAACTACTGGTCGCCGGCGATCCGACCGGTGAGCGCCGCCAGCACCACCGGCGGCAGCAGGTGGGAGACATCGCCGCCCCAGGCGGCGACCTCCTTGACCAGGCTGGACGACAGGAAGCTGTAGGTGGGGTTGGTCGGGATGAACAGCGTCTCCACCCCGGACAGGCCGTTGTTCATCTGCGCCATCTGCAGCTCGTAGTCGAAGTCGCTGACGGCGCGCAGGCCCTTGACGATGGCGGGGATGTCACGGTCCTTGCAGAAGTCGACCAGCAGGCCGTGGTGGGACTCCACCACCACATTGCCGTACTCGGCGGTGACCTGCCGCAGCAGTTCTATCCGTTCCTCGACGGTGAACAGGCCCTGCTTCGACTTGTTGATCATCACCGCCACATGCACGACGTCGTAGAGCTTCGACGCCCGGGCGATGATGTCGAGGTGTCCATTGGTGACGGGGTCGAATGACCCCGGACAGACGGCGCGGCGCAACAACGGTGGTTCCTCGCTCTCCGGTCCATTCATGGCGTGTCGGGGGCCGGGTGGGCCGGGCACGCCGAGGCGGCGCGACCGTACCAAAGCGTCCCCTCGCCATAGCGACGGGCCCTCAGTGCGTCGAAGCCCTGCGGCCACTGGAACTCCCCGCCCCGGGTGCCGCGCTCCACAGTGATCAACGCTTCCGCCGCCAGCCAGCGGTTCGCCGCGAGTGTGAGGAGGATCTCCCGCAGTTCCTGGTCGGTCACCGCGTAGGGCGGGTCCAGGAAGACGATGTCGTACGGGCCGCCGGGCGGCGCCGGGGCGGCCGCGAGCTGCTCGGCCTTGCCCGCGCGCACCTCGGCGCCGGGCAGGCCCACGGCGCGGACGTTGTCCCGGATGACCCGCACCGCGCGGGCGTCGGCCTCCACCAGCAGGGTGTGCGCGGCGCCACGGGAGAGCGCCTCCAGGCCGACGGCGCCCGAGCCGCCGTAGAGGTCCAGCACCCGGGTGCCGTGCAGGCTGCCCAGCAGCGAGGTCCAGGTCGAGAACAGGCCCTCGCGCGCCCGGTCGGAGGTGGGGCGGGTGCCGGTGCCGGGCGGCACGGCGAGCCGTCGTCCGCCGGCGGTGCCGGCGATCACGCGGGTCATGGGGTCCTCGGGTCTTTCCGGTGGCATGCGGTCAGCTGGCGGTGGGCTCAGCGTCTAAAGCCTAGGTTCTGTCCCGGGGTGCTGCCCCCGCCCGGTGGCTCAGCCCTTGTCCAGGAAGCTCTCCCGCTCCTTGTCCAGCAGCGCGTCCAGGGCGGTCCTCAGCTCCGGCAGCCCGGTCAGCTCGGGATCGGCCGCGACCACCGCGCTCGCCTCCTCCCGGGCGGCCCCGATGACCTCCTCGTCGTCGATGACCGCCAGCATCCGCAGCGAGGAGCGCACCCCGGACTGCGCCTGGCCGAGCACATCGCCCTCGCGGCGCTGCTCCAGATCGATCCGGGACAGCTCGAAGCCGTCCAGCGTCCCGGCCACGGCGGCCAGCCGGGCCCGGGCCGGGCTGCCCTCCGGTGCCTCGCTGACCAGCAGGCACAGGCCCGGGGCCGAGCCACGGCCGACCCGGCCGCGCAGCTGGTGCAGCTGGGAGACGCCGAACCGGTCCGCGTCCATGATCACCATCGCGGTGGAGTTGGGCACGTTCACACCGACCTCGATCACGGTGGTGGCGACCAGGACGTCCAGTTCGCCGGCCGCGAAGCGGCGCATCACCTCGTCCTTGGGCTCCGGCTGCATCCTGCCGTGCAGCACCGCCACCCGCAGCCCGGCCAGCGGCCCGCCGCCCAGCTGCCCGGCGATGTCCAGCACCGCCAGCGGCGGCCGCTTCTCCGGATCCGGGTCGTCCCCGGCGGCCTTCTTCGGCTGGTCCTCCTCGTCGCCGATGCGCGGGCAGACCACATACGCCTGGTGCCCGGCGGCCACCTCCTCGCGCACTCGCTCCCAGGCCCGGGCCAGGAAGTGCGGCTTGTCCCTGGCGGGCACCACATGGGTGGCGATCGGGGACCGCCCGGCCGGCAACTGGTCCAGCACCGAGGTCTCCAGGTCGCCGAAGACGGTCATGGCGACGGTGCGCGGGATCGGGGTGGCGGTCATCACCAGCAGGTGCGGGGGCTGCTTCCCCTTGGAGCGCAGCGCGTCCCGCTGTTCCACGCCGAACCGGTGCTGCTCGTCCACCACCACCAGGCCCAGATCGTGGAACTGCACCTTGTCCTCGATCAGCGCGTGGGTGCCGACCACGATGCCTGCCTCGCCGGTGACCAGGTCGAGCAGCGCCTGGCGCCGGGCGGCGGCGCCCATGGAGCCGGTGAGCAGCACCACCTTGGTGCCCAGGTCGGACCCGCCCAGCATGCCGCCCTCGGCCAGGTCGCCCATCATCTCGGTGATGGAGCGGTGGTGCTGCTGGGCGAGGACCTCGGTGGGCGCCAGCATGGCCGCCTGGCCGCCGGCGTCCACCACGCCCAGCATGGCGCGCAGCGCGACCATGGTCTTGCCCGAGCCCACCTCGCCCTGCAGCAGCCGGTGCATGGGGTGCTCGGTGGCCAGGTCGTCGAAGATCTCGGCGGAGACCTTGCGCTGTCCCTCGGTCAGGGTGAACGGCAGCCGGGCGTCGAAGGCGTCCAGCAGGCCGCCGGCCACCGGCTTGCGGGCCACCGCGGGCAGCTGGCCGTCCGCGTGGCGGCGGCGGGCCAGGGCGACCTGGAGGACGAAGGCCTCGTCCCACTTCAGCCGGGCCCGGGCCTGCTCGATATCGGCCTTGGCGCGCGGCCGGTGCACCTGGCGGAAGGCGTCCGCCAGTTCGGCCAGGCCGCGTCCCTCGCGCAGCGCGGGCGGCAGCGGGTCCACCAGGCCCTGCCAGCCGTCGGCCTCGAAGAGATCCAGCAGGGTGCCGGCGGCCTTGGCCAGCTTCCAGGACTGGAACTGCTTGCAGGCCGGGTAGATGGGCAGCAGCCGGCCGGCGAACTCCTCGGCGGCGGCCGCCGTGCTGTCGCCGTCCAGCAGCTCGTAGTCGGGGTGCAGCAGCTGGCGGGTCCGGTTGAAGACGGACACCTTCCCGGCGAACATCCCGCGCCGCCCGGGGATGAGCTCCTTCTCCCGCGCATAGGCCCCGCGCCCGAAGAAGACCAGGGTCAGCGCGCCGCTGCCATCGGTGACCACCACCTCCAGGCGCACGCCGCGGCCCTGGTTGAAGGTCTTCATGGCTGCCTTGGCCACCTGGGCGACCACCGTGACGTGCTCGTCCAGCGGCAGGTCGGCGAGGCGGGTGAGCTCCCCGCGCTCGGCGTAGCGGCGCGGGTAGTGGTGCAGCAGGTCGCCGGCGGTGTGCAGGCCGAGGTGCTCGGCCATCACCTTCGCGGTGTTGCCGCCGAGGATCTTCTTCAGTGGTTCTTCGAGCGCGGGCACGTCACCATTGCACACCAGGCCACCGACAGCCGGGGCTATTCGATGCCGAGGATCAGCAGCGGCGACTGCTGGCCGCCCCGGTAGACCACGGTGTCCACGGCCAGGTGGCCGCCGCGCACATGGCGCTCCAGGCGCTGGGCCACGGCGTCGGGGACGCCCTGGCCCAGCACCAGGGTGACCATCTCGCCGCCCGCCGCCAGCATCCGGTCCAGCACGGTCCCGGCGGTGGCCGCCAGCTCCCGGCCGATGACCGCCACATCGCCGTCGATCAGGCCGAGCACATCGCCGGCCTGGCAGACGCCCGCCATGGTCCAGGACTGCCGCTCGGCGACGGCCAGTTCCGCGTAGCGGGTGGCGCCGGCCGCGGCGGTCATGGCCACCACGTCCTCGTCGAAGCGCCGGCCGGGCTCATGGACGGCGAGCGCGGCGATGCCCTGGACCGGGGAGCGGGTGGGGATCAGGGCGACCCGGACGCCCTCGGCGCGGGCCTGCTCGGCGGCGGCGGCCGCGGTGTGCCGCAGTTCCGGGTCGTTGGGCAGCAGCACCACCTCATGGGCGTGCGCCCGGCGGATGGCCTCGGCCAGTTCACCGGCGGCCGGCGGCTCCCCGGGGCGTACGGCCACCACGGTGGCGCCCGCCTCGGCGCACAGCCGGGCCAGCCCCTCGCCGGGCACCGCCGCCACCACGGCCCGCTGCACCCGCTCGCGCACCCGGGTGTGCTCCTCGGTGGCAGCCCCGAAGTGGGTGATGCGGATGCGGTGCGGGCGTCCGGCCTCCACGCCCGCCTCCACGGCGGCCCCGGCGTCGTCCACATGCACATGGACGTTCCACAGCCCGTCCCCGCCGACCACCACCAGCGACTCGCCCAGCGCGTCCAGCCGGGCCCGCAGTTGGGCGACCGCCGCGTCCTGGGCCTCCAGCAGGTAGATCACCTCGAAGGCGGGGCCGTCGCCGGGTCCGCCCCTCAGATCGGCGGGGCAGAGCTCGGCCCGCCAGCGGGGCGCGGCCGGCTCCGCGCCGGGCGCCGCTCCGGTGGTTCCGGACAGGGCGGCACAGAGCGCGCCCAGCACCTCCACCAGGCCCTTGCCGCCGGCGTCCACCACGCCGGCCCGGCTGAGCACCTCGAGCTGGCCGGGGGTGGCCTCCAGGGCGGCGCGCGCGCCGCGGCAGGCCGCGTGCGCCACCGCCTCGATGTCCCCGGGGGCTCTGGCCGCCTCCGCGGCCGCCGTCGCGACGGTCAGGATGGTGCCCTCCACCGGCCGGGCCACGCCCTCATAGGCCGACTCCACCGCCCGCTCCAGGGCCCGCCCCAGCAGGGCGCCGCCCGCCGGCCCGCCCGGGGCCCGGGCGCCGGCCGTGCCCAGCACCTGCGCCATGCCGCGCAGCAGCTGGGCCAGGATGGTGCCGGAGTTGCCGCGCGCGCCTATCAGGGCGCCGTGCGCCATGGCGCGTACCGCCTCCGCCAGGTCGGGACGGCCAGCGGGCCCGCCGGTGGCCCGGCCCTCGAAGACGGCGTCCACGGCGCGGGCGGCGGACTCCACGGTCAGACAGAGATTGGTCCCGGTGTCCCCGTCCGCCACCGGGTAGACGTTGATCGCGTCGATCTCCTCCCGGGCCCGGCCCAGCGCCCGCAGCGCCAGGGCGCACCAGGTGCGTACCGCGACGGCGTCCAGGGGGTGCGGCACGTGGGTCCTCCTAGGACGGTCGGGGCCGGGGGCGATGGGGGCACAGTAGCCGTGCCGGGGTCCGCCGGGGGGCGGGCGGGCGGGATCGGGGCCGGTCATGGTAATTTCGTTGTCCTGGAGCGGTCGTTGTATGCTGCTCCGGTTGCCTGACGAAAGTCAGGACAATCCCCCTGACAATGCCGGTTACCTCACTGAGATCTCGGTAGGCAGGGATTCACCGTACGTGCCTGTCGTCTCCGCGTGAGCGGGGGTGACCCGTCTTTGGAGTAACCCGTGGCTGCCAACTGCGACGTCTGCGGCAAGGGGCCGGGCTTCGGCAACAGCATTTCGCACTCGCACCGCCGTACCTCCCGCCGTTGGAACCCCAACATTCAGCGGGTGCGCGCGATGGTCGGTGCGACGCCGAAGCGGCTCAACGTCTGCACCTCGTGCATCAAGGCCGGCAAGGTCTCGCGCTAACGCGTAGCGCAGCCTCCGGTTGCGAAAGCCGGTTCACCTCAGGGTGAACCGGCTTTGTTGCGTTCCCATGCAGGACCCTCGTAACCAGAGGGCGGCCCGGCGCGGGAATCAGGTACGCCAGCGCCACCCGTGATCCACCGGCCCGATGCCCTCGCCGAGCGCGAATCCCCCGGCGATGGCGCCGGTGACGTACTCCTTGGCCGCCGTGACCGCCTCCGGGACCGTGTGCCCCAGGGCCAGCCCGGCGGCGATGGCGCTGGCCAGGGTGCAGCCGGTGCCATGGGTGTGCCGGTTGGCCAGCCGCGGGGCGCGCAGCCAGTGGCGTTCGGTGCCGTCGGTCAGCAGATCGACCGCGTCCTGGTCCCCGGCCAGATGACCGCCCTTGACCAGCACCCAGCGCGGTCCGCAGGCCAGCACCGCCTCGGCGGCCGCGGGCAGCTCCTCCTCGGTGCGCACCCGCACCCCGGTCAGCCAGGCGACCTCGTCCAGATTGGGGGTGGCCACCGTCGCCCGGGGCAGCAGCTCGCCGCACACGGCCGCCCGGGCCGAGGCGGCCAGCAGGGCGTTTCCGTGTTTGGAGATGCCCACCGGGTCGACCACCGCGGGCGCTTCCGTCTCCGCCAGCAGGGCGGCCACGGTGCGGACCAGCTCGGTGGAGGCCAGCATGCCGGTCTTGACGGCCCGGACCCCGATGTCGTCCACCACGCTGCGGAACTGGGCCCGTACCGCCTCGGCGGGCAGCGGCCAAGTGTCCTGGACGCCCAGCGAGTTCTGGGCGGTGACGGCGGTGAGCACGCTCATGCCGTGCACCCCCAGCGCCAGCATGGTCTTCAGGTCGGCCTGGATGCCGGCGCCGCCGCCGGAGTCGGATCCGGCGACGGTCAGCACGGTGGGGGGAGTACGCACGGCCGCCGACCCTACTCCTCGGGCTCCTGGTCCCCGAAGTGGTCCCAGCCGCCCGCGCGGTCCCAGGGCGCCCCGTCCACCGTCACCTGGGGCAGCGCGGAGGGGTTGACCACCTCGCCGATCACCTTCCAGCGCGCGGGGAGCTTCACATCGGCGGGGAAGGTGGCCACGATGGCGTGGTCCTCGCCGCCGGTGAGCACCCACTGCATGGGGTCGACGCCGACCGCCTGGCCGATGTCCGACATCTGGGTCGGCACATCTATGGCCGCGGTGCGCAGGTCGATACGGACCTTGCTGGCCTCGGCGATATGGCCCAGGTCGGCGATGAGCCCGTCGCTGACGTCGGTCATGGCGGTGGCGCCCAGCGAGGCGGCGGCCGGTCCGGCGTGGTACGGCGGCTCGGGGCGCCGGTGGGCCTCGACAAAGGCGCGTGGCGAGCGGAAGCCCCGGGAGAGCACCGCCAGGCCCGCCGCGGACCAGCCCAGCCAGCCGGTTACCGCCACCACATCGCCGGGCTGGGCCCCGGCCCGGGTGACCGGCTCATGGTTGCGCAGGTCGCCCAGGGCCGTGATGGAGACGGTGATGGTGTCCCCGCGCACCACGTCCCCGCCGACCACCGCGGCGCCGGCGACCTGGCATTCGTCGCGGATGCCGTCCATCAGTTCCACCGGCCAGGTGGCGGGCAGTTCGGCGGGCACCACCAGGGCCAGCAGCACGGCGGTGGGCACTGCCCCCATGGCGGCGATGTCCGCCAGGTTCTGCGCGGCGGCCTTGCGGCCGACGTCATAGGCGGTGGACCAGTCGCGGCGGAAGTGCCGCCCCTCCAGGAGCACATCAGTGCTGGCCACGACCCTTCGGTCGGGCGCCGCGACAACCGCCGCGTCGTCCCCCGGCCCCAGCCGGACCGCCGGGGTGGTGGTGAGCCGGGAGGTCAGCTCCTTGATGAGGCCGAACTCCCCCAGCTCGCCGACGGTGCCTTTCACTGCGCTCCTCCTCGGAGTCTCGGTTTGCGCTCTGCCGCGCCACAGGCAGCGCGGGTCTCCCCGTGCCATGGGGTGGCGCGGTACGGTGGCGTCTCTTCTCCCCACATGATCCTCGTAGCCGCCCTGGAGGTTCCGTGGTACAGGCGTACATCCTGATCCAGACCGAGGTCGGCAAGGCGTCGACCGTGGCAGAAGTCATCTCGAAGATCGCGGGCGTCCTGCAGGCCGAGGATGTCACCGGTCCCTATGACGTCATCGTGCGGGCCCAGGCCGACACCGTGGACGAGCTGGGCCGCATGGTGGTGGCCAGGGTCCAGCAGGTCGAGGGCATCACCCGGACACTGACCTGCCCGGTGGTCCACATCTAGCTCCCCCGTATGCTCGGCCGGTGAAGTCTTCGCTCCGCCGGCCTCTCGGCCTGTTCGCCGCCGCCCTGCTGTCCGCGGCCGCCGGGTGCTCGTCGAAGGACGGGGCGAGCCCGGCGGTCCCGTCCCCCACCGGCCACCAGGCCGCGCTCTGCCGGGACCTGCACCGGGCGCTGCCCGGCACCGTGGGCGGCCTCAAGCGGCGGCCCACCGACCCGGCCTCGGACTTCACCGCGGCCTGGGGCGACGGACCGGTGATCACCCTGCGCTGCGGGGTGCCGCGGCCGGCCATGTTCGACAAGGTGACCACCCAGTCCGCGGAGATCGAGGGCGTGGACTGGGCCCCCGAGAAGCTCTCCGACGGCTCGGTGCGCTGCACCACGTCCCTGCGGCCGGTGTACATCGAGGTCACCCTGCCGAAGAAGATCACCGGTGCCGGCGGCGACATGAGTGCCCTGATCGACCTCGCCGCCGCCGTCAACAAGACGGTTCCCGCCGACAGTACCGGCTGAGATACCGGCCGGGCTCAGCGCAGCCCGGTGGAGCGGCGCAGCGCCGCCTGGATCAGCCGGTCCACCAGCTCGGGGTAACTCACGCCGCTCTCCTGCCACATGCGCGGGTACATGGA
Source organism: Streptomyces sp. NPDC052396 (assembly GCF_044593195.1). Taxonomy (NCBI): domain Bacteria; kingdom Bacillati; phylum Actinomycetota; class Actinomycetes; order Kitasatosporales; family Streptomycetaceae; genus Streptomyces; species Streptomyces sp. NPDC052396. The sequence continues at coordinate 570,697 of NZ_JBIUAW010000002.1, read as the reverse complement.
GATCGGGGTGAAACCGGGCATGGTGTTGATCTCGTTGATCACGAACTCGCCTTCCCCGGTAAGGAAGAAGTCGGCGCGCACCAGGCCCTCGCAGGAGGTGGCCTCGAAGGCGTGCACCGCCAACTCCTGTACCCGGCGGGTCTCCTCCTCTCTCAGCGGGGCGGGCACGATGCCGGGGGCGGAGTCGATGTACTTGGCCTCGAAGTCGTAGAAGTCGTGGGCGGCCACCGACGGGATCTCGGCCGGCACGCTGGCCCGCGGCCCGTCCTCGAACTCCAGCACCCCGCACTCGATTTCACGGCCGCGCACCAGTGCCTCGACGATGATCTTGGGGTCATGGCGCTGGGCCTCGGCGATGGCCTCGTCCAGGCCGGAGAGGTCGTCGACCTTGGTGATGCCGATGGACGAGCCGGCGCGGGCGGGCTTGATGAACAGCGGCCAGCCGTGCTCGCCGGCGAAGTCCACGATCTTGCGGCGGGCAGCCGACGGATCGTTTTGCCACTCGCGCGGGCGGATCACCTCGTACGGGCCGACCGGCAGCCCGTAGGAGATGAAGATCCGCTTCATGTACTCCTTGTCCTGGCCGACCGCCGAGGCGAGCACCCCGGCACCGACGTAGGGGATGCCGGCCAGTTCCAGCATGCCCTGCACGGTGCCGTCCTCGCCGTAGGGGCCGTGCAGCATCGGGAAGACGACGTCCACCTCGCCCAGCGCCTTGGGCACGGCGCCGGGTTCGGAGTAGACGACCTCGCGGCTGGACGGGGCGACGGGCAGCAGCACTTCACCCTCGGGCGACTCGGCGAGCTGCTCGACGCTGGGCAACGCCCGGTCGGCGATGGCCATCCGCTCGGGCGCGTCGGCGGTCAGCGCCCAACGCCCGTCGCTGGTAATGCCGATCGGCAGCACGTCGTACTTGGACCGGTCAATGGCGCTCAGCACGGCACCCGCGGTGACCACGGAGATCGCGTGCTCGGAACTGCGGCCGCCGAAGACCACCGCGACGCGCGGCTTCCGCTCGGGGCTCTGGGGGAAGGTCTCGCTGCTCATATCGCGTTGAGAGTACCTTGCGCCGGAGGGTGTTTCAGTGCCGCTCGGGCTTGGCGCTGCGCGACATCAGCTCCTTGAGCGCCACCATCGGCGGCTTGCCCTCGTGCACGATGCCCACCACGGTCTCGGTGATCGGCATGTCGACATGGTGCCTTCTGCCCAGATCCAGCACGGATTCACAGGACTTGACGCCCTCGGCGGTCTGCCGGGTGACCGCGATGGTCTCCTGAAGGCTCATGCCGCGGCCGAGGTTGGCGCCGAAGGTGTGGTTGCGGGACAGCGGCGAGGAGCAAGTGGCGACCAGGTCGCCCATGCCCGCCAGTCCCGCGAAGGTGTGCGCGTCGGCGCCCATGGCCAGTCCCAGCCGGGTGGTCTCGGCCAGTCCCCGGGTGATCAGCGAGGCCTTGGCGTTGTCGCCCAGCCCCATGCCGTCGGCGATGCCCACCGCCAGCGCGATCACGTTCTTGACCGCGCCGCCGAGTTCGCAGCCCACCACATCGGTGTTGGTGTACGGGCGGAAGTACGCGGTGTGGCAGGCCGCCTGGAGCCTGGTGGCCACCGACTCATCGGTACTGGCCACCACCGCGGCGGCCGGCTGCCGGGCCGCGATCTCCTTGGCCAGGTTGGGGCCGGTGAGCACCGCCACCCGGTCCGGTGTGACCTTGGCGACCTCCTCGATGACCTCGCTCATCCGCTTGGCGGTGCCGAGTTCGATGCCCTTCATCAGCGAGACCAGCACGGTGTCCGGGGCCAGCAGCGGCACCCAGTCGGTGAGGTTCTGCCGCAGGGTCTGCGAGGGGACGGCGAGCACGGTGAAGTCGGCGCCGGCGGCCGCCTCGCCGGGATCGGTGGTGGCCCGTACGGCCGGGGGCAGTTCGACGCCCGGCAGGTAGTCGGGGTTGCTCCGGCCGGTGTTGACGGCCTCGACCACCTCGGCGCGGCGGCCCCACATGGTCACCTGACAGCCGGCGTCCGCGAGGATCATCGCGAAGGCCGTGCCCCAGGAACCGGTGCCGAAGACGGCGCAGCGCGTCACTTGGTGTCCTCCTCGGCCTTCCCGCCGGCCTTCTTGCGGGCGGCGGCGACGGCCTTGCGGTGGTTGTACGGTTCCGCGGGCACGGGCTCGCCGCGGAGTTCGGCGAGCAGCGCGGTGATCGCCGCCATGATCTGCTCGGTGGCCTCGCGCAGCACCTCGGCGGTGGGTTCCTTGCCGTAGTACGCGCTCAGGTCCACCGGCGGACCGGCCAGTACCTTCAGGGTTTTGCGCGGGAAGAGCCGCAGCTTCTTCTCCTTGGCGTACGGCGGCATGGCCTCGTTGGCGCCCCACTGGGCGACGGGGATCACCGGTGCCCGGGTCAGCAGGGCGACCCGGGCGGCGCCCGTCTTGCCCTCCATGGGCCACATCTCCGGGTCGCGGGTCAGGGTGCCCTCCGGGTAGAAGGCCACGCACTCACCCTTGTTGATGGCGTCCACGGCGGCCCGGAAGGCATTGGCGGCGTCGGTGGTCTCGCGGTAGACGGGGATCTGTCCGGTGCCGCGCAGCATGGTGCCCACAAAGCTGCCCTTGAACAGGCCGGCCTTGGCCAGGAAGCGGGGCACCCGGCCGGTGTTGTACTGGTAGTGGGCGTAGGAGAGCGGGTCCAGATAGGAGTTGTGGTTGACCGCGGTAATGAATCCGCCGTCGGCCGGAATGTGCTCCATTCCCCGCCAGTCCCGCTTGAAGAGAACCACGAGCGGCGGTTTTGCCAACACCGCGGCAAAGCGGTACCAGAAGCCGATTCTGTGGCGGGACACTCGGACACCCTTCTCTTTGGGACCTGGGAGCTTCCGCGGGTCTGCGGCTCACCCGGGGGGCCGGACAAGTGTCGCCCCAGGTACCCGGTCTGTCGAGAACACCGTAACCCCGTGCTCCCCTGGCGGCTGCGGCGGCAGGGGACAATGGGGCCGACACGAGGAGAGGGGGCGGATGTGGCCTGGAGCTTGGTGGTGCCGCTGAAACCGCTGGCCCTGGCCAAGAGCCGCCTCGCACACACCGCGGGCCCCGCGCCGCGGTCCGCCCTGGCCCTGGCCTTCGCCCTGGACACCGTGGCGGCGGCGCTGGCCTGTGGCGCGGTACGGGATGTGGCGGTGGTCACGGGCGACGAGCGGGCGGCCGCGGAACTGGCCGCGATCGGCGCCTGGACGGTGGCCGAGCCGCCCGGCGGCGGGCTCAACGCGGCGCTGGCGCACGGGGCGCGCGCCGTTCGCGCACGGCGGCCGCATTCCGCCGTCGCCACGCTCAACGCCGATCTGCCGGCGCTGCGCCCGGCAGAACTCGGCCGGGTGCTCGATTGTGCCGCCGAATTCCCGCGTGCATTTCTCGCCGATGCCGCCGGAATCGGGACGACCTTGCTGGCGGCGGGCCCCGGAAACACTTTGGAACCGGCCTTCGAGGGCCACTCCCGGCAGCGTCACCGGGCTTCCGGCGCCCGGGAAATCGAGCTGGCCGGAGTCGAATCGGTGCGCCAGGATGTGGACACCGAGGCGGATTTGCGCACCGCCCTGGGCCTGGGGGTGGGCCCGCGCACCGCGGCCGTCACCGCCACCCTCGCCTAAGCTGCTGCCATGCAGGCCACCGCGTACACCTTCGACCCCGAAACCCGCACCGGCAGCGTGCTGCTGGACGACGGCAGCCCGCTGTCCTTCGACGCGGCGGCCTTCGACGCGGGCGGCCTGCTCCTGCTCCGCCCCGGGCAGCGGGTGCGCATCGAGTGCGCCGAAGCCCCCGGAACGCCTGAGGCGGCCGCGGACGGCCCGTCCGGGCGCCGGGTGACGCTGGTGACGCTGCAGACCTTCTAGGGCCCGCCAGAGCCCGCTGAGGGCGGCTGAGGTCCGTCACGGGCCGTCCAACGGCCTTTGCGGGCGCCCCGGCACCACGGCGCCGGCTGGGAACACCGGGGCGGCGGGCGGGAACACCGGGTACAAACACCGCGGGCCGGGCTCCCCGAGGGGAGCCCGGCCCGGCGTGTGTACGCCGCCGCGCAGCCGCTTACTTCTTGCGGGCCGCCGTCTTCTTGGCGGTCGTCTTGCGCGCGGTGGTCTTCTTGGCCGGCGCCGTCTTCTTCGCCGCCGCCGTCTTCTTGACGGCGGCCTTCTTGACGGCAGCGGCCTTCTTCGCCGGGGCGGCCTTCTTCGCGGTGGCCTTCGTGGCGGCGGCCTTCTTCGCCGGCGCGGCCTTCTTGGCGGTGGTCTTCTTCGCGGTGACCTTCTTCGCGGTGACCTTCTTCGCCGGAGCGGCCTTCTTGGCAGCGGCCTTCTTGGCGGTGGCCTTCTTGGCGGCGGCCTTCTTCACGGTCGGCTTGGCGCCGGAAAGGCTGCCCTTGGGCGCCTTCTTGACGGCCACCTCGTCGCCCTTGGGGAGCTTCTTGGTGCCGGCGACCAGGTCCTTGAAGCCCTGGCCCGCGCGGAAGCGGGGCACCGAGGTCTTCTTGACCCGCACGCGCTCACCGGTCTGCGGGTTGCGGGCGTAGCGGGCCGGGCGGTCGACCTTCTCGAACGAGCCGAAACCGGTGACCGATACGCGGTCGCCGGCCACAACGGCCCGGACAATCGCGTCGAGTACGGCGTCGACGGCGTCGGAGGCCTGCTGCCGGCCACCGACCTTGTCGGCAATCGCTTCAACGAGCTGCGCCTTGTTCACGTCTTCCCCTTCGGAGACTTTGCTGGAATTGTTCCAGCGTTTTCGCACGTTAGGCAGATATATACCGCAAATCAAACACGAAACGGTCTAATCACCCTTGTGCCGCAACGAATCCGACCCATCACGGAGTTCCGTCGGTGTCGCGCTCGGAAGGGAAACGGCCCTCGTCGAGGTCGTTCATCAGCCGGTCCAGACGCCTTGCCGCGCCTGAGAGATCGTGCTTCGCCGCGGCCGTGATGACCAACAGCTTCCGGGACAGCGCCATCCGTACGCCCTCCGGGACTTGCAGTGCGCGCACTCGGGAGTGCGCTTCCTTGAGCCGGTCCGCGACGAGCCGGTAGAGCTCGAGTTGGCTGTCGCGTTCCATGCACCGATTGTGCCATCTGAGGCGAGTTGTCGCCTCACAGGGCCTCAACAAGCGCTGCGCCCCCTGTCCGAAGACAGGGGGCGCATCATGCCAAACCCTGGGCGAGCAGCGAAAATCAGGGGTCGGATCCAGCAAGCCGGACTGGGCCGAACGGGGGTGAAAACCCGCTTCAGTCCTGGGCGGTGGAGGGTTTGAAGGACGGCCGCCGCACCTCGTGGGCGGCGATGTCGGCCTCCCTCCTGAGGGTCAGGTCGATGTCGTCCAGTCCTTCCAGGAGCCGCCATCGGGCGTTCTCGTCAAGGTCGAAACCAGCCGAGATGCTGCCGGCGCGCACCTGGCGGGCGAGCAGGTCCACGGTGATCTCCACGGTGGGGTCGGCCTCGGTGAGCGTCCACAGCCGCTCCACGGTCTCCTGCGGCAGGACCACCGTCAGCAGGCCGTTCTTCAGCGAGTTGCCGCGGAAGATATCGGCGAAACGGGAGGAGATCACCGCCTTGAAGCCGTAGTTCTGCAGCGCCCAGACGGCATGCTCCCGGGACGAGCCGGTGCCGAAGTCGGGACCGGCCACCAGTACCGTGGCGCCCGCGCGTTCCGGCCGGTTGAGCACGAACTGCTCGTCCTTGCGCCAGGCCTCGAAGAGTCCGTCCTCGAAGCCGTCCCGGGTCACCTTTTTCAGCCAGTGCGCCGGGATGATCTGGTCGGTGTCCACATTGCTGCGGCGCAGCGGTACGGCCCGGCCGGTGTGGGTGGTGAAAGTTTCCATGTCCTCGGTCTTCCTTCCCTCTTCGCGGCCCCGGGGGCCGCGGTAAGGCGCGTGGTCGCGGTCAGGCGGCCAGGGCCGGGCCGGTGGTCAGGTCGGCGGGCGAGGCCAGCCGGCCGAGCACCGCGGTGGCGGCGGCGACCTGGGGCGAGACCAGGTGGGTACGGCCGCCCTTGCCCTGCCGGCCCTCGAAGTTGCGGTTGGAGGTGGACGCCGACCGCTCGCCCGGGGCGAGTTGGTCGGGGTTCATACCCAGGCACATCGAGCAGCCGGCGTGCCGCCACTCGGCGCCGGACTCGGTGAACACCTTGTCCAGGCCCTCCGCCACGGCCTGCAGCGCCACTCGTACCGAGCCGGGCACCACCAGCATCCGCACTCCCCCGGCGACCGAGCGGCCGCGCAGCACCTCGGCCGCGGCCCGCAGGTCCTCGATCCGGCCGTTGGTGCACGAGCCCACGAAGACGGTGTCCACCGCGATATCCCGCAGTTTCTGACCAGCCGTCAATCCCATGTATTCCAGGGCTCGTTCGGCCGCCTGGCGCTCGGAGGGGTCGGTGTACGAGGCGGGGTCGGGGACGGCGGCGGACAGCGGCGCGCCCTGGCCGGGATTGGTGCCCCAGGTGACGAACGGGGAGAGCTCCGCGGCGTCGATGACCACTTCCCGGTCGAAGACGGCGTCCTCGTCGGTGCGCAGGGTGCGCCAGTAGGCCACCGCCGCGTCCCAGTCGGCCCCCTTGGGAGCGTGCGGGCGGTCCTTGAGGTAGGCGAAGGTGGTCTCGTCCGGGGCGATCATGCCGGCCCGGGCGCCCGCCTCGATGGACATGTTGCACACGGTCATCCGCGCCTCCATCGACAGCTTCTCGATGGCCGGACCGCGGTACTCGATCACATGCCCCTGGCCGCCGCCGGTGCCGATGCGGGCGATCACCGCCAGGATCAGGTCCTTCGCCGTGACGCCTGCGGGCAGTTCACCCCGCACGGTGACCGCCATGGTCTTGAACGGGGCCAGCGGCAGCGTCTGGGTGGCCAGCACATGTTCGACCTGGCTGGTGCCGATGCCGAAGGCCAGCGCGCCGAACGCGCCATGGGTGGAGGTGTGACTGTCGCCGCAGACCACCGTGGTACCCGGCTGGGTCAGTCCCAGTTGCGGTCCCACCACGTGGACCACACCCTGCTCCACATCGCCCAGCGGGTGCAGACGCACCCCGAACTCCGCGCAGTTGGCGCGCAGCGTCTCCAACTGGACGCGGGAGACCGGGTCCGCGATGGGCTTGTCGATGTCCAGGGTGGGGGTGTTGTGGTCCTCGGTGGCGAGGGTCAGGTCGAGGCGGCGGACCTTGCGCCCGGACTTGCGCAGCCCGTCGAACGCCTGCGGGCTGGTGACCTCGTGCAGCAGGTGCAGATCGATGTAGAGGAGATCGGGCTCGCCCTCGGCGCGTGTGACGACGTGGTCGTCCCAGACCTTCTCCGCCAGTGTCCGTCCCATCGCTGTCCCTCGATGTCCGTTGGAGTGAGTGCTGTCCGTACCAGGTTGGCGTCTCTCGCCGGGATTTGGACTTGCGTTTCACACTCTGAGACGCGAGGATCCTGACATGGACAATTCTGGCGGCGGCTCCAGCGGAGTGGGTGTTCTCGACAAGGCGGCTCTGGTGCTCAGCGCCCTGGAGGCCGGTCCGGCGACGCTGGCCGGGCTGGTCACGGCGACCGGGCTGGCGCGGCCCACGGCCCACCGGCTGGCGGTGGCGCTGGAGCACCACCGGATAGTGGCGCGCGACATGCAGGGCCGGTTCATCCTGGGCCCCCGGCTGAGTGAGCTGGCCGCGGCCGCGGGCGAGGACCGGCTGCTGGCGACCGCCGGACCGGTCCTGACCCACCTGCGGGATGTGACCGGCGAGAGCGCCCAGCTCTACCGGCGCCAGGGCGATATGCGCATCTGCGTGGCCGCCGCGGAACGGCTGTCCGGATTGCGGGACACGGTGCCGGTGGGCTCCACCCTGCCGATGAAGGCCGGCTCGGCCGCCCAGGTGCTGATGGCCTGGGAGGAGCCGGAGCGGCTGCACCGCGGCCTGCAGGGCGCCCGTTTCACCGCGACCGCGCTCTCCGGGGTGCGGCGCCGGGGCTGGGCGCAGTCCATCGGCGAGCGGGAGCCCGGTGTGGCCTCGGTCTCCGCCCCGGTCCGCGGCCCGTCCAACCGGGTGGTCGCCGCCGTCTCGGTCTCCGGACCGATCGAGCGGCTGACCCGCCACCCGGGCCGGATGCACGCCCAGGCGGTACTGGACGCGGCGGCCCGCCTCACGGAGGCCCTGCGGCGCAACGGCTAGTCCGGGGCGCCCCGCGCGCCCCGCATGGGGCGCGCGGCCGCCATGTGCGGCCTCGCCGCGTGGGAGCGCCCGACCGCGGACGATCCACACCCGAATCGCAGGGGCCCGCCCGTCGGGTTTCAGATGCGGGTCGCCGGTGGCCCGGTCGCGCGCACGCGGCAGAGCCGCATGACGCAACCGCATGACGCAGCCGCCCCGCGCCCCTGACGCGGCGCCCCGGCGCACTTCGCGAAGCGCCGCACGGCACCGTGATCCGGCCCGCCGGGCGGGCGGCCAGGAGCCGCCGGGCGGGCTCTAGGCCGCGCCGGACCGGAGCCGCTGCGCGGCCCGTTCGCCGCGCCGCGCCACCGGCTCCACGCCATAGGCCGCGCCCAGCCCCCACGGCGGCATCCCGCTGTAGATCGACTCATACGACCCGGCCGGGACCGTGTAAGTCTCGTGCCAGATACCGACCTTGCCCGCCCCGCGCCGCACCCTGCGGTTGAACTCCGCCCAGGCCGGGCGGTGTTGGCGTGCGGGATCGGCGGCGAAGGCGAGCAGTTCCTCGCGCGAGCGCCAGTACTGCACCGCGGTGTAGACGCGCGGCCCGCCGCTGAGCAGCTGGTAGCCCAGCAGACCGCTGTCCGGATCCCGGGACAGTTCCTTGAGCATCCGCGGCATGGCGGTCATCACGGGCAGCCAATGTCGCACCGCCCGCCAGCGGTTGACCCGCATCCCGATCAGGAAGACCACCACCTCCCCCTCGGCCGTGGCGGTGATCCGTTCTGCGATGGGCTGTGCGGACATGGCTCTCCCCTCTGTTGGATAGTGCCGCTATCCAATGTTTGGATGGTGCCAGTCTCCAAGGAAGGGTGCAAGAGCCGTGCGACTGGCCGAACTCAGCGAACGCAGCGGGGTGTCCACCGCGACGATCAAGTACTACCTGCGGGAGGGACTGCTCCAGCCCGGCCACCGGACTTCCGCGACCCAGGCCGAGTACGGCGAGGCGCACCTGCGCAGACTGCGCCTGGTGCGGGCGCTGATCCAGATCGGCAGGATGCCGGTGGCCACCGCCCGGGAGGTGATCACGGCCACCGAGGACGAGTCGCTGGACCACCACATGCGGCTGGGGGCGGCCACCTGGGCGCTGCCGGAAGCGCCCGGGACCGGAGACGAGGACGCCACCCACCAGGCGGCCCGCGCGGCGGTGGAGGCCCTGCTGGACCGGCTGGGCTGGCGCTATGAGGGCGCACTGGCGGAGTACTCCCCCGCCTACCGCACCCTGGTCGACTCGGTGGCCGCGCTGAACCGGCTGGGCTACCCCTGCGACCTGGAGCACCTGCTGCCGTACGGGCGGCTGGCGGCCGAGCTGGCCGTCGCCGACCTGGACACGGTGCAGGAACAGCCGACCCCGGACGGGCAGATCGAGGCGGCGGTGGCGCTGACGGTGCTCTACGAACCGGTGCTGCTGAGCCTGCGCCGGCTGGCGCACGCCGAGGAGTCCGCCCGCCGGTTCGCCGGCCGGACGCCCTGAGCCGCCCCGTCACGCGCCCGCTGAGGCTGTGCGGGCCGGCCAGGGGCCGTCCCCAGCGCTGGGTGCGTTGCCCGGCGGGCTGAAGGCCGCGAAGGAGCACCGGCGGCGTGTACGGCGCCGGCGCCCCGGCTCACGCCGGAGCGCCGCGCGATCTATGCGCCGTCGGCGGCCGGCAGATACCCCGCCGCCTCATGGGACCGCCGACCCGGCCGGCGCCACCCAGGCCCGCGCAGAAGCCCGTAACAGGGCCGCCCGGCCACCGGGGCCCGGTGCGCGCCGCGCAGGGCCGTCACCGGGGCCGCATGGGGCCGCAGTACCGCCACGTACGTCGCGCAGGCCGCCCGGGGCCGCACCCGGCCCTGGCAAGGGCGCAGGAAGGCCGGGAACCGCTCCACCGGTTCGGAGGCCGGACACCGGGCGGTCTCGATGGCCCCAGGGCCCGCACCCCAGCCCGGGGTGCCCCCAGCCGCGTCGGATTCCCCGGCACGGTGGCGGCCGACACCTGCTCCCCGGCGCCAGGCGCCCCGCCCCTCGCCGCCGTCAGCCCGCGTGCGCCGCCCCCAGCCGCAGACCGGGGGTCCGGTCCCAGCCGATGAGGGTGATCACTTGCATCAGATGCGGTGGCACCCCGGCCAGCCGCACGGTGCGGTGCCGGGCGGCGCGGGCCCTGGCGAAGGTCATCAGCAGCCGCAGCCCGGCCAGGTCCAGGAAGTCCACCCCGGACATCTCCAGGCACACCTCGCCCCGGACGGCCGCCAGCGACCGCAGGGCGTCCCTGAGCTGCCGCAGGGCCGGCTCGTCCATGGTGCCCCGCAGGCGCAGCCCCGGCGGGCGGTGGGTACGGACCACGACCAGGCGGGCCGTATGGCGGGGCGGATCCGCTTCGGCGCTCCCGGGGTCGGCCCATGCACCGGCGTCCGGCACCTGTCGTGGGCCCAACTCGGGGGCGGGCGGGGCGGTTTGGCGCCGTAACCGGCTCGGCGGCACGGGAGGGACCATGCGCGGAATTATGGCGGCGCCGCGGCCCGCGCAGAAGGGCGCGGGGAGCGCATGTGAAGACAGCACGAAAAAATGCCCTCCGCTCAGCGAAAGGCATTTTTTCGTCTTGTACCCCCGACCGGATTCGAACCGGCGCTACCGCCTTGAGAGGGCGGCGTGCTAGGCCGCTACACAACGGGGGCAAGTATGTTGTTTTCTGCAGACTTCAGAAGTCGGCGCTGGGCTACCAGGACTCGAACCTAGACTAAATGAACCAGAATCACTCGTGCTGCCAATTACACCATAGCCCATGGTGTTAACCAGTACCCCCGACCGGATTCGAACCGGCGCTACCGCCTTGAGAGGGCGGCGTGCTAGGCCGCTACACAACGGGGGCCCTAGCGATCCGTCAAGCCGCCTCCGCAATTCAACGGATGGTGGCCGATTCAGGATCTGTACCCCCGACCGGATTCGAACCGGCGCTACCGCCTTGAGAGGGCGGCGTGCTAGGCCGCTACACAACGGGGGCTAGTCACTGCATTTGCCAAGAGAATATATCCGAAAGAAATTCAGTGAATTCTCTTGCTGGGGTACCAGGACTCGAACCTAGACTAAGTGAACCAGAATCACTCGTGCTGCCAATTACACCATACCCCACCAGAACTCGACCCCCCTGAAGGGGTCTTGCTCGGCTGACGCCTCCCGCTCCGGCCTCTCGGCCCGCCCGGGCGGCGCAGGAAGAACATTACCCGAAGGTGGACGGGGCTCCAAAATCGATAAGCCGATGCCTCCGGCGAAGAGGCCGTGCGGGCCGCCCGACAGGCCCGGAGAGCACCCGACGAGCGCCCCAAGAGCGCCCTGGGAACGCCCGCGAACGCCCGAAGGCCCGCTCCGCGGTCGCATACCGCGGGAGCGGGCCTTCGGGTCCGGCCGGGCGCCGGGCGTCCGGCGTCAGGCCGCCAGCCTGGCCAGCGCCGCGTCGACGCGCTCCAGGGTGCGCTCGCGGCCGAGCACCTCCAGGGACTCGAACAGCGGCAGGCCGACCGTGCGGCCGGTGACCGCCACCCGGACCGGTGCCTGGGCCTTGCCCAGCTTCAGACCGTGCTCCTCGCCCGCGGCCACCACCGCGGCCTTGATGTCCTCGGCGTTCCACGCGGTCTCGGCGAGCTTGGCCCGGGCGGTGCGCAGCAGGGCGTCCGAGCCCTCCTTCATCGCCTTGCTCCAGGACGCCTCGTCCTCGGCCGGCCGCTCCAGGAAGAGGAAGTCGACATTGGCCGTGATGTCGGACAGCACGGTCAGCCGGGTCTGGGCGTGCGGGGCGATGGCCTCGAACCGCTCCCGGTCGAAGTCCTCCGGGGCCCAGGGGGCGAACGGCGCGTGCAGCCAGGGCTCACAGGCCGCGACGAAGTCCTTCACCTCGAGCCGGCGGATGTGCTCGGCGTTGATCGCCTCGGCCTTCTTGAGGTCGAAACGGGCCGGGTTGGCGTTGACGTCCTTGATGTCGAAGGCCGCCACCATCTCGTCCATGGCGAAGATGTCCTGGTCGCCGGAGAGCGACCAGCCCAGCAGCGACAGGTAGTTGAGCAGTCCGTGCGGCAGGAAGCCGCGCTCCCGGTAGAGGTTGAGGGAGGCCTGCGGGTCGCGCTTGGAGAGCTTCTTGTTGCCCTCGCCCATGACATACGGCAGGTGGCCGAACTCCGGGACGCCCTTGGCGATGCCCAGCTCCATCAGCGCCCGGTACAGGGCGATCTGCCGCGGGGTGGAGGACAGCAGGTCCTCGCCGCGCAGCACATGGGTGATCTCCATCAGCGCGTCGTCGACCGGGTTGACCAGGGTGTACAGCGGGGCGCCATTGGCCCGGACGATGCCGAAGTCCGGCACGTTCTCCGGGGTGAAGGTCAGCTCGCCGCGCACCAGGTCGGTGAAGGTGATGGGCTCGTCCGGCATCCGGAAGCGGACGATGGGGGTGCGGCCCTCGTCCTGGTAGCCGGCCACCTGCTCGGCGGTCAGCACCCGGCACTGGCCGTCGTAGCCGGAGGGCTTGCCCGCGGCGCGCGCCGCCTCGCGGCGCTCGTCCAGCTCCTCGGTGGTGCAGTAGCACTTGTAGGCGTAGCCGCCCTGGAGCAGCTTGTCGGCCACCTCCCGGTAGAGGTCCATGCGCTGGGACTGCCGGTAGGGCGCGTGCGGGCCGCCGACCTCGGGGCCCTCGTCCCAGTCCAGGCCCAGCCAGCGCATGGCGTCCAGCAGCTGCTGGTACGACTCCTCCGAGTCGCGGGCGGCGTCGGTGTCCTCGATACGGAACACCATGGTGCCGCCGTGGTGCCGGGCGAACGCCCAGTTGAACAGGGCGGTGCGGACCAGGCCCACATGGGGGTTGCCGGTCGGCGAGGGACAGAAACGTACGCGGGGGGTCGCGTTAGCCACGCTTGATCACCTTGTTGGTGAGAGTGCCGATGCCTTCGATGGTGACGGCGACCTCGTCGCCGACGTTCAGGGGTCCGACCCCGGCCGGGGTGCCGGTGAGCACGACGTCGCCCGGGAGCAGCGTCATGGCCTCGGTGATGTGGACGATCAGGTCCTCGATGGAGCGCACCATCTCCGCGGTGCGGCCGAGCTGGCGCTGTTCGCCGTTGACGGTGCACTGGATGGTGAGGTCGCTCGGGTCGAGCTCGGTCTCCACCCAGGGGCCCAGCGGGCAGGAGGTGTCGAAGCCCTTGGCCCGGGCCCACTGCTTCTCGCGCTGCTGGACGTCGCGCGCGGTGACGTCGTTGGCGCAGGTGTAGCCGAGGATGACGTCCTTGACCCGCTCGCGGGGGACCTCACGGCACATCCGGCCGATGACCACGGCCAGTTCGGCCTCGTGGTGCAGTTCCTCGGTGAAGGAGGGGTAGGCGATGGCGTCGCCGGGGCCGATCACGGAGGTGGACGGCTTGAAGAAGGTCACCGGGACCTCGGGGACCTCGTTGCCCAGTTCCGCCGCGTGCTCGGCGTAGTTGCGGCCGATGGCCACCACCTTGTTGGGCAGCACGGGCGGCAGCAGCCGCACCTTGCTCAGCGGGATCTTCTGCCCGGAGCGCTCGAATTCGGCGAAGGGATGTCCCTTGATGATGTCGAGGACGGGGCCGCCTTCGGTGGAGGCGTCCCCTTCCACGACGCCGAAGGCGACGTTGCCGTCCAGGGAGAATCTGGCGATGCGCACGGGTGACTGCTTTCCCTTTGTCTGATCTGCCGGAGTCTGACACTCCAGGCTATCGCGGGGACCGCGGGCGCCCCGTGCGCATTTCGTTCACCCCTGGGGCGGCCCGGAAGGCCGGTCCCGGAGTCAGTCCTGGGGCTGCACCACGGGGGCGGTCATCAGGATGGTGCGGCGCGGGTTGGCGGTGACGGTCGGCAGCTCGGCGGCGTACTCGGGGCGCTCGGCCGCGAAGAGGCCCTCGGTGTCCGTGCGCTGCGCGAGCGTGGTGCGGCGCGGGTTGGCGGTCTTCCGGGAGGGCGTCGTCGTCTTCACTGGTGCCTCGTATCCGTAGTGGTGCGTCGTCGGTGCTCTGTGGGGCAAGTAATCAAGGCTAGGCGACGCCATTCCCCGCCGGGATGTCGGGGAAGCACGGGTTCTGCTGTGATTTTGCTCACGAACTTGCCGATAAATGCCGCATAACGGACAGCCAACCTAGCACCGCGAAACGGACATTGCAGGGCTGAACCTGACGTTCCGCTCCCGATCATGGCGACTGGGACATGACGCGACCACCTCGACCTCTCGGTCAACTCATCCGTGTATGCCCGATATTGCGGGAGCTGGATTCCACGCTGTGTATCCGGACGGGCACAATGCGTCCACCGGAAAGGGCTTGACCGCACCGGCCTTGTTGGGAGATCAGGCACTGTGCTGGAATTCCACGGACCGCCAGGGGGGCACCGCGGTCCCCCCACGACTCGACACCGTCCCTCCGCTCAGGTGGGACGCCTGGTCCAGAGGTTGCGACGCTAGTGCAGGGACGTTTCAAGAGGGATAGCAGCGCTGCGGCGGAGCCGGAGCCGCGCGCTGCGGCCGACCGCGGCACGCCTGCCGACGCGCCGAACGGCGGCGAGAACGCCGAACGGCCGAAGGCGAAGGGCCCCAGCGGGCCAGGCACACGAATAGCCCTGCGCAACTGGCGCATCAGCACCCGACTGGTCTCCCTGCTGGCGCTCCCGGTCGTCGCCGCGACGACCCTGGGTGGTCTGCGCATTCAGGACTCGCTGACCAACGTCGACCAGCTCGACCACATGAAGCTCCTCACCGAGCTCACGGGTAAGGCGACCGACCTGGCCGACGCCCTCCAGGAGGAGCGGGACCGCTCGGCCGGCCCGCTGACCCAGGGCCGGGACAAGGACGACGACATCGTCGCCCCCCGCGAGCACACCGACAACGCCATCAAGGCCTTCGGGGACGTCACCGCCAAGGTGGACGCCAACGACCCGACGATGGTCGGCGTCAACACCACCCTGGTCGACATCACCAAGCAGCTCCGCAAGATCAAGGACGTCCGCGACAAGGCGTATGACGACCACGTCTACATCGCCAAGACGGTCAACGCCTACAACGGCCTGATCGGCTCGCTGCTCTCGCTGTCCCAGGACATGGCCCAGGCCACCAGTAACAGCGACATGATCGCCGCGACCCGCGCGCTGGCCGCGTTCGCCAACGCCAAGGAGTACGCCTCCATCCAGCGCGCCGTCATCAGTGCCGGCCTCGCCAACCCCAACGGCCCCCAGCTGTCCGAGAACGACCGCCAGTACGGCCAGGTCGCGATGGACAACGAGGACGAGGCCACCAAGCGCTTCACCGCCATCCGCGGCGACGGCGGCGACGGCGAGCTGATGCAGGCGCTCAACGGCGGCGTGATGGAGATCGCCTCCGCCAACACCTACGCCAAGCGCGTGCTGGACAAGCAGGGCGCCATCAAGAGCGACCCGCTGTCCTACCGCGACTGGTACGACCGCGACACCAACAAGATCAACGAGATGAGCAAGATCGAGAAGACCTTGCTCTCCGAGATGGACCAGAAGGCCCAGCAGCTGCGCGACGACGCCCAGCAGGAGGCCATCCTCAACGGTGCCCTGATCATCCTGGTCCTCGGCATCTCGCTGGTCGGCGCCTTCTTCGTGGCCCGCACCATGGTGCGCTCGCTGCGCCGGCTGCAGGACACCGCCCAGCGGGTCGCCCAGGAACGCCTCCCCGAGCTGGTCAAGCAGCTCTCCGAGAGCGACCCGCAGGACGTGGACACCTCGGTGGAGTCCGTCGGTGTGCACAGCCGTGACGAGATCGGCAAGGTGGCCGCGGCCTTCGACGAGGTGCACCGCGAGGCGGTCCGTCTGGCCGCCGAGCAGGCCCTGCTGCGGGGCAACGTCAACGCGATGTTTACCAACCTCTCGCGCCGGAGCCAGGGTCTGATCCAGCGCCAGCTCTCGCTCATCTCCGAGCTGGAGAGCCGCGAGGCCGACCCCGACCAGCTGTCCTCGCTGTTCAAGCTGGACCACCTCGCCACCCGTATGCGCCGTAACGGCGAAAACCTCCTGGTCCTCGCGGGTGAGGAGCCGGGCCGCCGGTGGACCCGCCCGGTCCCGCTGGTGGACGTGCTCCGTGCCGCCGCGTCCGAGGTGGAGCAGTACGAGCGCATCGAGCTGACCGGTGTGCCGCCCACCGAGGTCGCCGGCCGCGTGGTCAACGACCTCGTCCACCTGCTCGCCGAGCTGCTGGAGAACGCCACCTCGTTCTCCTCCCCGCAGACCAAGGTCAAGGTCACCGGCCATGCGCTGCCGGACGGCCGGGTCCTGGTGGAGATCCACGACACCGGTATCGGTCTGTCCCCCGAGGACCTGGCCGCGATCAACGAGCGGCTGGCCAGCCCGCCCACCGTGGACGTCTCGGTCTCCCGCCGCATGGGTCTGTTCGTGGTCGGCCGCCTGTCCCTGCGACACGGCATCCGTATCCAGCTGCGCCCCTCCGACTCCGGCGGCACCACCGCCCTGGTCATGCTGCCGGTGGACGTCGCCCAGGGCGGCAAGAAGCCGGCCCCGGGCGTGCCCGGTGCCCCCGGCGCCGGTGCCCCCGGCATCCCCGGCGGCGCCAAGCCCGCCCCGGCCGTTCCCGGCGCCGGTGCGCCGGGCGGCGCGGGTGCGCTGGGCGCCGCGCCCAGCCGGCGCCAGATGCCGCCCTCGGGCCCGCGCCCGGCGCTGCCCGGCCGCGCCGGCACCACCAGCAGCGGCCTGCCCACCCGTCCGGTGGGCGGTGGTCCCGGCCAGGGTGCCCCCGCCGCGCCGGGCGGTCCCAGCCTCTTCGAAGCCCCGCCGCAGCGGGCCGGCAACAACCCCCCGGCACCGGGCGCTCCCGGTCCCGAGGGCCGTCCGCCGCTGCCGCCGCGTGGCGGCAAGAAGGGCCCGGCCGCGATCCGTCCGGTGGGCAACAAGGGCGGCAAGGGCGCCGGCCGTCCGCAACTGCCCACCCGTGGCGAGCAGCCCGGCCGCCCCGCGCCCAGCTGGGGCAACGACCAGCCCCCGGCCACGCCCAAGAAGCCCGCGCCGGTGGACGACTGGCCGCTGGCGTCGGACGGTGCGCCGCGCGCCGGCCAGGACGCCCCGCGCGGTCACGAGGACGTGGAGGCCCCGCGCCCCGGCGGCGCCGGCGACACCGCCTCGTTCCCGCAGCTGTCGCCGGTGCGTGAGCCGGGCGACAACAGCACGGGCCAGTTCGCGCTGCCCGGCGGCGGTGCGCGGGACGGCGGCGACTCCGCCACCGGCTACCCGCGCCTGGCCTCGGTGCCCACCCCCGACAACGGCGGCACGGGCCAGTTCCCGGCGCCTGGCACCAACGGCCCCGGCGACACCGCGGAGTTCCCGCAGCTGCCCGGCCGCAACGACCAGTCCGGTACCACCGGCCAGTTCCCGGTGCCCGGCACCAACGCCCCGTCCACCACCGGCCAGTTCGCGCTGCCCGGCGGCAACGACCACTCCGGCACCACCGGCCAGTTCCCGGTCCCGGGCGACAACGCCGCGTCCCGCACCGGGCAGTTCGCCGCCCCGGCGGCCGGCGGCCCCGGTGACACCGGTGCCTTCCCGCAGCTGCCGGGCGCCCCGGAGCAGTCCGGCACCACCGGCCAGTACCCGCGCCCGGTCAGCGGTGACCAGCACGGCCCCGCCGCCACCGGCCAGTTCCCGGTGCCCGGCACCAACGACCCGGCCACCACCGGCCAGTTCGCCCTGCCGGGCGGCGACGGCTCCATGGCCGCGCCGGAAGCGGCGGGCTCGCTGCCCGCGGCCGGCCCGGGCGACGGACGCACGCCGCTGTTCGAGGAGCTGGAGTCCAACTGGTTCCGCGGTGCGGCCGGCGGCGGGCAGCAGCCCGAGCCGGCCCCGCGCCTGCCGCGCCGGGACCCCGGTTCGGCCCAGCCGCCGGCGGCCCCGCAGGCCCCCCAGGCCGCGCAGGACAACTGGCGCCAGTCCCCCAACGACGAGCGCTGGCGCCGGGCCGAGCAGGTCCGCGAGCCGGCGTCCGGCGGCACCACCATCTCTGGTCTGCCCCGGCGGGTGCCGCGCGCCAACCTCGTCGAGGGCACCGCCCAGCAGCAGCAGTCCCAGCCGGGTGCTCCGCAGGTCTCGCGTGCGCCCGATGACGTACGCGGCCGGCTGACCAACCTCCGCCGGGGCATCCAGCAGGGACGTCAGGCCGGCAGCGGCTCGTCCACCGGCAGCCACCACGTTGGCCCCACCTACCAGCAGGAGCGTTAGTTGAGTCCGATGAGCCAGGCGGCGCAGAATCTGAACTGGTTGATCACCAACTTCGTGGACAACACCCCCGGGGTGTCCCACACGGTGGTGGTTTCCGCCGACGGCCTGCTGCTGGCGATGTCCGAAGGCTTTCCGCGTGACCGCGCCGACCAGTTGGCGGCGGTGGCCTCCGGGCTGACCTCGCTGACGGCCGGTGCCTCCCGGATCTTTGAGGGCGGTGCGGTCACCCAGACCGTGGTGGAGATGGAGCGCGGTTTCCTCTTCATCATGTCCATCTCGGACGGCTCCTCGCTGGCCGTGCTGGCGCACCCGGAGTGCGACATCGGCCTGGTCGGCTATGAGATGACCCTGCTGGTCGACCGCGCGGGCAATGTGCTGACGCCCGATCTGCGCGCCGAACTGCAGGGCAGCCTGCTGATCTGACCGTACACACACCGCACATCCCGTCCGACCGTACGGCCGAAAGCTCCCACCGGCCCCCGCTCGACGGCATCATTGCCTTCCTGCTGTCCCGCCCGGAGGATTTATGACCCCGCCCGCATCGCCCGGCCCGTACGGCGCCGATCACCACACGCCGTACGGGAGTGAAGGCGACCAGCCGTTGGTGCGCCCCTACGCCATGACCGGTGGCCGGACCCGGCCGCGCTACCAGCTCGCCATCGAGGCGCTGGTCAGCTCGACCGCCGACCCGGCGCACCTGGGGAACCTGCTGCCCGAACACCAGCGGATCTGCCACCTGTGCCGTGAGGTGAAGTCGGTGGCGGAGGTCTCCGCGCTGCTGAACATGCCTCTGGGCGTGGCGCGGATCCTGGTCGCGGACCTGGCTGAGGCCGGCATGGTGGCCATCCACCAGCCGGGCGGCGGCGGCGAATCCGGCGGAACGCCGGATGTGACACTGCTCGAAAGGGTGCTCAGTGGACTTCGGAAGCTCTAGTCAGAGCGTCGGCCGTGCCACCACCTCCGCGAAGATCGTGGTGGCCGGTGGCTTCGGCGTGGGCAAGACGACCTTTGTGGGCGCGGTTTCGGAGATCTCTCCGCTGCGCACCGAGGCCGTTATGACCTCCGCGTCGGCGGGCATCGACGACTTGAGCCACGTCCAGGACAAGACCACGACCACCGTGGCCATGGACTTCGGCCGCATCACGCTCGATGACGACCTGATCCTCTATCTGTTCGGCACGCCCGGACAGGACCGGTTCTGGTTTATGTGGGACGACCTGGTGCGGGGCGCCATCGGCGCGGTCGTGCTGGTCGACACCCGCCGGCTGGCCGACTGCTTCCCGGCGGTCGACTACTTCGAGAACAGCGGCCTGCCCTTCGTCATCGCCCTCAACGGCTTTAACGGACAGCAGCCTTACTCCCCGGACGATGTCCGCGAGGCGCTGCAGATCGGCCCCGACGCACCGATCATCACCACCGACGCCCGCCACCGCAACGAGGCCAAGAGCGCACTGATCACCCTGGTCGAGCACGCCCTGATGGCCCGGCTCAAGTAGGGCCCCGGAGGCGGCCGAAGGCTGTGTGATTGAACACGGGACGGCTTGGGGTTCATAACGTTTCGACAGTTGAATTGGCCGGACGCGACCACCGATCGCGTTCGGCCGGTTTCACTGTGCACACAATTCGCCCGCCTTTTGAACGCCGTCGCGCTTAATGCCCGTTTTATGTCGGCTGTTTTGCGCCGGGCCCCGGCTCCGTCCGGTGTTTGGAACGCGCCTGCCCGGCATGCTGGAATTTCCCGAACCTGAGCAGTGACGGCTCAGCCGAAAGACGGCACGCAGTTGAAGTGCCGACGCCGAGAGGTTGTTGGACGAGTGAGGCGAAGAAAGACAGGCGCCGCGCAGCAGGCGACCGACGCGCGGGGCAACTTCACGCCGCCGTCGCGTGCCGAGGTGCCGGCCTCCGAGCCCCAGACGCCCGCCGTGCCCCAGAGCAGCGGCGGCTGGTTCTCCGCCCGCAACTGGCGGGTGGCCACCCGGCTGAACGTCATTCTGCTCATCCCGGTGCTCGTCGCCCTGGTCTTCGGTGGCCTGGACGTCAAGAAGTCCGTGGACACCTGGACGGAGGCGGAGGACGCCGCCAAAACCGCCCGGCTGGTGAAGGCCGCCGCGGCCTACGCCCATGCGCTGATCTACGAGCGTGACGTCACCGCGATACCGCTGCTCAAGGGCGACACCGAGGACTCGGCGATCAAGAGCTCCCGGGCCGCCACCGATGCGGCCCGCGCGGACTTCGACGACGCGGCCAAGAGCATGCCGCACACCGACAGCCTGGAACGCCGGCTGAAGACCGTGCGGGACGCCGAGACCAAGCTGGGCGCCATCCGCGCCAGTGCGTTCAAGGACATCAAGACCGAGGACGCCTACGGCTCCATCCAGCGTCCGCTGATGGCCTTCGACAACGAACTGGGCCTGGGCACCGGCAGTGCGGCCGGTTCCTACGGCCGTACTCTCTACGCCGTCTCGCTGGCCAAGGCCGCCGAGTCGCTGCAGCGTTCCATCGGCGTGCACCTGATGCTGGGCAAGGAGCTCACCATCAAGGACCGCACCACGCTGCTGACCTCGTTCTCCTCGTACCAGTTCCTGGAGTACGTGGCCATGGACGAGTACAAGATGGGCGGCTCGCCGGCCGACCAGCAGCGGATGAGCAGCGCCCTGGCCAAGGCGGACACGGACAAGCTCAACGGCATGGTGGCCGCCATCATGGCCGGTGACACCCCGGCCCAGCTGCGGGCCAAGGGCATCACCGCCGAGACCTGGTTCACCACCGCCACCGGCAAGTTCAACGCCTACCGCTCGGTGGAACAGCACCTGGCGGACACCGCGGTGAACGACGTGGAGCAGATCTCCGCCAGCGCCCAGCAGGACGCCTTCATCAACGGTGGCGTCGTGGTGGTCGCCCTGGTCGTCGCCTTCGTGGTGGCCGGCCGGATGGCCCGCTCCATGAGCCGCAGCATGCGCCGCCTGCGCGGTGCCGCCTTCGAGGTGGCCGAGCAGCGCCTGCCGGCGCTGGTCGACCAGCTCTCGCGGACCGATCCCGGCCGGGTGGACACCCGGGTGGAAGCCATCCCGATCACCACCAAGGACGAGATCGGCGAGGTCGCCCGCGCCTTCGACCAGGTGCACCGCGAGGCCGTGCGGCTGGCCGCCGAGCAGGCCCTGCTGCGGGGCAACGTCAACGCGATCTTTACCAACCTCTCCCGGCGCAACCAGGGTCTGATCGAGGGCCAGTTGGACCTGATCACCTCGCTGGAGAACAACGAGGCCGACCCGGACCAGCTGGAGAACCTCTTCCGGCTGGACCACCTGGCCACCCGTATGCGCCGCAACGGCGAGAACCTGCTCATCCTCGCCGGCGAGGAGCCCGGCCGCCGCTGGGACCAGCCCATCCCGCTGGTCGACGTGCTGCGCGCGGCCTCCTCCGAGGTGGAGGCGTATGAGCGCATCGAGCTGGCCGGCATCCCCGAGGCCGACATCCACGGCCTGGCCGTCACCGACCTGGTGCACCTGCTGGCCGAGCTGCTGGAGAACGCCACCTCCTTCTCCTCCCCGCACACCAAGGTCCGGGTCAACGCGACCCGGCTGCCGGACGGCCGGGTGATGGTGGAGATCCACGACAAGGGCATCGGCCTGACCGCCGAGGACTTCGCGGACATCAACCACAAGCTGGCCAACCCGCCGACGGTGGACGCCACGATCTCGCAGCGCATGGGTCTGTTCGTGGTCGGCCGGCTGGCCATGCGGCACGGCATCCGGGTCCAGCTGCGTCCCTCCGGGGAGCAGGCGGGCACCACCTCGCTGGTGATGCTGCCGGACGCCATCACCCACGGTGGCGGTGGCGAGGACCAGATGACCGGCGATGACTTCACGGTCTCCCGGATCGTTCCCGAGCAGCAGGCGGCCGACGCCGGCCGCCTGCGCACCGCCGCCGAACTCGGCTTCGACGACTCCCGGTATGAGGCCCAGCCCACCGGGGACGCCGGCGGACCGGACCCGCTGAACCGCAGCCGGCTGCGCGAGGAGCGGCGCGCGGCGCTGGAGGAGGCGCAAAGCGCCTACGACGCAACGGCGTTCCCCTCCGAGCACCCGCAGCAGACGGCGCAGCAGCCCTTCGCCCCGCAGCAGTCCTATACGGAAGGCGCCTACCAGGAGCCGGTCTTCACCGACCAGCAGACCTACGGCGACTACAACGCGCCTGCGTACCAAGGCGAGTGGGCCGATTCCGCGCCCCAGGCAGGTCCGTACCAGCAGGAGCACATGGCGGGTTACCCGGGGCAACCGGAATCCTCGCCGACCGCTGACACGGTGCAGCCGGAGCGCGTAGAGTTCGACCGTCCGGGCCCCGCCTCGAGCGGCTCCCCCTCGCTGACCGGGTCCGGTCTGCCGCGTCGCGAGAAGCAGTGGCAGCAACCCGAGACGGGCGAGGAGGCCACAAGGGACGGCGGTGAATTCCAGCAGCCCCAGCATGAGACCGGGCGGCAGTCCCGTCTCATGGAGGAGCCCGGGCAGTCGGCCAACGACGAGCGCTGGCAGCGTGCCGAGCGCCTCAAGGTGCCGAAGGCCGATGGAGTGACCTCCTCGGGCCTCCCGCGCCGGGTGCCCAAGGCCAATCTGGTCGAGGGCAAGGCCGTGGAGACCGCGCAGGACGGCCCCCAGATATCCCGGGCCCCGGAGGACGTCCGTGGCCGGCTCGCCAACCTGCGTCGCGGCGTCCAGCAGGGACGCAGCGCGGGGTCGGACACCTCGGAGTTCCCCGTGAACCCCGGACATCAGCAGCATCAGCAACACGACCAGGGCTTCGGCCCCGGCGGCACCTACGATCAGGAGCGTTAGTGTGAGCCCGATGAGCCAGGCGGCGCAGAACCTGAACTGGTTGATCACCAGTTTCGTGGAGAGCACCCCAGGGGTGTCCCACACCGTCGTGGTCTCCGCCGACGGACTCCTTCTGGCGATGTCCGAAGGCTTTCCGCGCGACCGCGCCGACCAGTTGGCGGCCGTGGCCTCCGGGCTGACCTCGCTGACCGCGGGCGCCTCCCGGATCTTCGAGGGCGGCGCGGTCAACCAGACGGTGGTGGAGATGGAGCGCGGCTTCCTCTTCATCATGTCCATCTCGGACGGCTCCTCGCTGGCCGTCCTCGCGCACCCGGAGTGCGACATCGGCCTGGTGGGCTATGAGATGGCCCTGCTGGTCGACCGCGCGGGCAATGTGCTGACGCCCGACCTCCGCGCCGAACTGCAGGGGAGCCTTCTCAACTAGCAAAGAGGCAGTGCGTTTCGCGCCACCGCGCCATAGGGTGCGGTGGCGCGACCAGCAGCAGACAGCAAGTCCGGAGGAGGAAACGTGGCAACGCCCCCAGGCGGCTACCCGTATGGCAATGAGCAGCAGGCGCGGCCGCCGTTGAACCACTACAACTTCCCCTCCGCGCCAGCTCCCCGGGCCCAGCCGGAGCCCGGGTATCCTCAGCCGGAGCCCGGCTATCCGCAGCAGGCACCGCAGGTGCCTCAGCAGCACCGGCGCCAGTCCGGTGCCGGTGCGCCGGGCGCCAGGGGCGGCAAGCACAATCCGCTGGTCCGTCCCTATGCCATGACCGGTGGCCGGACCCGGCCGCGCTACCAGCTCGCCATCGAGGCGCTGGTGCACACCACGGCCCAGCCGGCCCAGTTGAACGGGCAGTTGCCGGAACACCAGCGCATCTGCCATCTGTGCCGTGAGATCAAATCGGTCGCCGAGATCTCGGCACTTCTGTCCATCCCGCTCGGCGTCGCCCGAATCCTCGTCGCCGACTTGGCCGAGGCCGGGCTTGTCGCCATCCATCAGCCCGGCGGCGACGCGTCCGCCGGCGGCCAGCCTGACGTGACACTGCTCGAAAGGGTGCTCAGTGGACTTCGGAACCTCTAGCGGCGAGGCAGCCCGCTCCACCACCTCCGCGAAGATCGTGGTGGCCGGTGGTTTCGGCGTGGGCAAGACCACGTTCGTCGGCGCGGTCTCGGAGATCAACCCGCTGCGCACCGAAGCCGTCATGACCTCCGCGTCGGCGGGTATTGACGACCTCACGCACGCGCCGGACAAGACCACGACGACCGTGGCGATGGACTTCGGCCGTATCACCCTGGACCAGGACCTGATCCTCTACCTGTTCGGCACGCCCGGACAGGACCGGTTCTGGTTTATGTGGGACGACCTGGTCCGCGGTGCCATCGGTGCGGTCGTGCTGGTCGACACCCGCCGCCTGGCCGACTGCTTCCCGGCGGTCGACTACTTCGAGAACAGCGGCCTGCCCTTTGTCATCGCCCTCAACGGCTTTGACGGGCACCAGCCCTACACTCCGGACGATGTCCGCGAGGCGCTGCAGATCGGCCCCGACGCACCGATCATCACCACCGACGCCCGCCACCGCAACGAGGCCAAGAGCGCACTGATCACCCTGGTCGAGCACGCCCTGATGGCCCGGCTGCGCTGAGCATGACCTGACGGCCCGGCCACGCTGTGCGCGGCCGGGCCGAGGGCTTTCGGGCGAAACGCGAAGGGCCCCCGCACTCATCGAGTGCGGGGGCCCTTGTGGTGTACGGCCGTTGCGGCTCAGCCCTGCCAACTGTGCGGCGCGGTGAAGCCGTTGGCGCGCTCCAGGCGGCGCCAGCGGGCCGGGGTGCGGCGCGGACGGGCCGGGGCGGCGTCCGTCGCGGCGGCGGCGCGGGCGAGCAGGACGGCGGTCACGGCGGCGAGCTCCTCGGCGCCGGCCGTGCCCTTCTCCACCCGGACAAGAGTGTCAGCCATGATCAATGTGCTTTCTACTGGGGCGGGTTGCCGTGCTTGCGGGACGGCAGGTCCGCGTGCTTGGTGGCGAGCATCGCCAGCGACCGGATGAGCACCTGCCGGGTCTCGGCCGGGTCGATCACATCGTCGACCAGACCCCGCTCGGCGGCGTAGTACGGGTGCATCAGCTCGGCCTTGTATTCCTTGACCATGCGGGCCCGCATGGCATCCGGGTCGTCGGCCTCGGCGATCTGCCGGCGGAAGACCACATTGGCCGCACCCTCGGCGCCCATGACCGCGATCTCATTGGTCGGCCAGGCATAGGTGAGGTCCGCACCGATCGACTGCGAGTCCATCACGATGTACGCACCCCCGTACGCCTTGCGCAGGATCACCGAGATCCTCGGCACGGTGGCATTGCAGTAGGCGTAGAGCAGCTTGGCGCCATGCCGGATGATCCCACCGTGCTCCTGGTCCACGCCGGGCAGGAAGCCGGGTACGTCCAAAAGGGTGATGATCGGGATGTTGAAGGCATCGCACATCTGAACGAACCGGGCCGCCTTCTCGGAGGCCTCGATGTCCAGCACACCGGCCAGGTACTGCGGCTGGTTGGCGATCACGCCGACGACCTGGCCGTCCAGCCGGGCCAGCGCCACGATGATGTTGGTCGCCCAGCGCTCATGGACCTCCAGGAAGTCGCCGTCGTCGACGATCTCCTCGATCACCTTGCGCATGTCGTACGGCCGGTTGCCGTCCGCCGGGACGATGTCCAGCAGGGCGTCGCCCACGCGGTCGGCCGGGTCCGCGCTGTCCACCCGGGGCGGGTTCTCCCGGTTGTTCTGCGGCAGCAGGGAGAGGAGGTAGCGGACCTCCTCCAGGCAGGATTCCTCGTCGTCGTAGGCGAAGTGCGCCACGCCCGAGGTCTCGGCGTGCACATCGGCGCCGCCCAGGCCGTTCTGGGTGATCTCCTCACCGGTCACCGCGCGCACCACATCGGGGCCGGTGATGAACATCTGGGAGGTGTCCCGGACCATAAAGACAAAGTCGGTCAGCGCCGGGCTGTAGGCCGCGCCACCGGCACACGGGCCGAGCATCACACTGATCTGCGGGATCACTCCCGATGCCTTGGTGTTGCGCTGGAAGATCCCGCCATAGCCGGCCAGCGCGGAGACACCCTCCTGGATGCGGGCGCCGGCGCCGTCGTTGAGCGAGACCAGCGGGGCCCCGGCCGCGATGGCCATGTCCATGATCTTGTGGATCTTGGTGGCATGGGCCTCGCCCAGCGCACCGCCGAAGATCCGGAAGTCATGGGCGTAGACGAATACGGTCCGGCCGTGGACGGTTCCCCAGCCGGTGATCACACCATCGGTGTACGGGCGCTTGGCCTCCAGGCCGAAGCCGGTGGCCCGGTGCCGCCGCAGCGGCTCCACCTCGTTGAAAGAGCCCTCGTCCAGCAGAAGATCGATTCGCTCCCGAGCCGTCAGCTTCCCCTTGGCCTTCTGCGCCTCGGTAGCCCGGTCGCTCGGACCTCGCCGTACCTGCTCGCGGATGGCGTGCAGCTCGGCGACGCGCCCACGGACGTCACTCGCCTCTACGGGCGCACCTTCGAGATTGCTCATGGATAGACGGTACGTGGCAAGGCCCTCCCAGCATCATGTCGACTCCTCACAAGGTAGGGAGTGATTTGGTGGGCAAGGAGTACAGAATCGCACCGGGTCCTTGTCACTTCTCCGAGGTGACCAAGCTCATCCCGGCTGTGAGCACTCCACAAAGCCGCATGTCACCGGGGCTGTCCAGGCAGCCTGTGCCAGGGGTCGAGCGCGACCCCGTCCGGGCTCGCTCCGCGCACGGCCGGGCCATGCCTCAGTCCGGTTCGACGGTGCAGCCGTGCGGGGCACAGTCGGTGCCCGCCGCCACCCGCAGCCGCAGCGAGCCGCCGGTGCCCAGGATCCGTACCGAGGGGTCGTGGGCGATCACCCGGCGCACCGGGCGGTCCCAGCGGAGGTCGACGGTGCGCCCGGCGCGCAGTGGGTCGGCCAGGTGCACGGTGGCTACGGGGCCACGGCGGACCATCAGGACGCTGCACGGGGCGGTCACGGTCAGCGGCCCCACGGTGCTCGCCTGCCAGAAGTTCGCCGCCAGTATCGCCGGTGCGCGCAGCCGGACGGCCTGGCAGGCGCGGGAGTTGGCGAGCACGGTCAGCCAGTGCGGGTCCGCCGCGCGGGCCGCCACCGCCTCCGGGCCGGCGCCGGGCATCAGCAGCCAGCGGTGGACGGCGCCCTGGGGGTCGGTGCCATGCGGCTGGTACAGGGTGAGGTGGCGGCGGGTGAGCGGCTCGGGGCTGCCGTCCTGGTTGATGTCCCGCCAGGCTCCGCTGCGGGCCCGGCACAACGCGGTGACGGGGGCGCCGCCCGGGAGAACCCAGCCGCCGTGGCCCGCCAGATGCGCCCAGCGGGCCCGGCCGAAGGTCCGCGACCAGTCCCCGCGGCCGCCATGGCGACGCCCGTCCACCAGCAGCGCGCCGTCCTCGGCCGTCTCCAGCCGGCGGCTGTCGATCACGGTCTCCACCGGTACGCCGTCCCGGGCGTCGATGCCGGCGCCCAGGCAGACCACGGCGTCCGCCGCGAAGAACCAGGACTTGCGGGCCTGGA
Organism: Streptomyces sp. NPDC052396; assembly: GCF_044593195.1. Taxonomy (NCBI): domain Bacteria; kingdom Bacillati; phylum Actinomycetota; class Actinomycetes; order Kitasatosporales; family Streptomycetaceae; genus Streptomyces; species Streptomyces sp. NPDC052396. The sequence continues at coordinate 542,861 of NZ_JBIUAW010000002.1, read as the reverse complement.
GCGTCGAGGACAGCCCTCTCAGGTGCTGCCCCACGGCGGCGAACTCGCCGTCGCTCACCCCGCCCACCCAGCGCGCGTCCGGTCTGGGCGCGCCCCAGCCGCCGCCCTCGTTGTCGGCCAGGCGCTTGGTGGAGACGGTGGTGCCGGGCAGCCGGTAGGGGTCCACGGTGGGCCAGAAGCCGTCGGTGTACTGGCCGCCGCGCCCGGCCGTCCACCAGCTGAGCATCCCCGCCCCGGTGTGCCAGCCGCGCGGGTTCTCCCCGTTGCCGTTCTCGTAGTGGGTGATGCGGTCGGAGGCCATGGCCAGGTGGGCGGTCCAGCCGGGGCGCCGGTGCACGGCCCGGTCCATGGCGGGGAACAGCCGGTGGCCCACCGGCTCGGCGGCGGCCGGCACGGGGGAGGCCAGCACCGCCGCCAGCCGGGCCAGCTCGGCGGTGCCGAACTGGGGGTCGGTGGGCAGCGGGCTGACGGTGTCCCGGGCCGCCCAGCCCTTGATCATGCCGTGCCAGCGGGTCCGTTCGTCCCGGCCGGCGGACTCGCCGAGCAGCGCGATGGCGGCGATCAGCGCGTGCCCGCGCTGGTGATCGCTCTGCGGCACTCCCCCGCCGGCGACCAGCCCCCGGCTGATGGCCCGGCCCGAGACGCCGTCCATCACCAGCCCGTCATGGATCAGCGGGGCATAGGCCCGGGCCACGCTGTCCAGCACGATCTGCCGGCGTGGGTCGGTGATCTCCCAGGGGGAACCGCGCAGCAGGGCGAACAGCCTGCCCAGCCCGTCCAGCAGCACCTGCCCATAGGTGCCGGTGTAGGGAACCCACAGGTGCTGGACAAAGGAGCCGTCGGCATACAGCCCGTCGCCCCGGGCCACCCAGGGGAACACCGGGGAGAGCGCGTCGCGGGCCAGCGCCAGCTTGGCCGGGGCGGCGCCCAGCACCCCGCGCAGGGCCACCACCCGGCACAGGTCCACCCGGTTGGCCCCGGTGCTGGTGCCGGTGTAGGAGCCCAGTGCGGAGTCGGGGACGAAGTGGTCGACGGCGGCCAGCAGCCGGGTGCGCCGGGCCGCCCCCGCCGCCTCGTACAGCAGCGTCAGGGTGTCCAGCAGCAGGCGGGGGCTGCCGATCCGCCACTCCCACCAGTTGCCGTAGGGCTTGGTGCCGGGGCGGTAGACGCGGTCATGGAGGTGGTCGAGTCCGGCCAGGGTGTCCTCGGCCAGGCCCTGGTCCCCGGTCAGCCCGGTGCCGGGCTGGGCATGGGCCATGGCCATGGTGAGCAGCCGGGCGCAGCTCTGGGTGATCCCTGCGGGCGGGTCGAAGGGGGCGTCCGGCCAGAGCGATCCGGCGGCCGGCCGCATGGCCGCCCGCCAGCCCCGGGCGGCGACACCGGTGCGGCGCAGCACGGTGGCATAGGGCTCGGCGGCGGGGTCGTAGCCGGTGCCCAGGACCAGCTCCCGCCAGCGCCGCCGCAGTGCCGGGTAGGGCTCCTCGGCGGCGGCCGCCGCCGGGCGCGGGGCGGCGGCCAGGGCCAGCACGGTGGTGAGCAGGGCGCGACGGGTCCAGGGCACGACGGCCTCCGGGTGGTGGCGGCGGGCGGGGCAGCACACCGTGGCACGGGGCGGTGAAGGCCGCAATGAGCGGTGCGGGAAATTCCTCGGCCCAACATGTTGAAAGTTGAACTAGATCCCGCTACCGTCGTTTCTAGTTGAAGTTTGAACAACTTCTTCGGACCGACAAGGAGCAATGTCATGGCCTTCTTCAGCCGCAAGAACAGCACCGCCCCCGCCGCCTCCGCCGCCGCCGTTCTGGAGCCCAACCCCGCGCTGGCCGCCCTGACCGGCGACTACACCATCGACCCCAGCCACAGCAGCATCGGCTTCACCGTCCGGCACGCCATGGTCACCAATGTCCGCGGCACCTTCACCGGGCACCAGGGCAGCCTCCACCTGGACGGCGCCGACCCCTCCCGCTCCACCGCCGCCATCGAGGTCACCATCGCCAGCGTGGACACCGGCATCAAGGACCGGGACGCCCACCTGCTGGGCGAGGACTTCTTCGCCGCGGAGCGCTTCCCGCTGATGACCTTCCGTTCCACCGCCGCCGAGCACCTGGGCGGCGACCGCTACCGCCTCACCGGCGACCTGACCATCAAGGACGTCACCCGCCCGCTCGCCATCGACCTGGAGTTCAACGGCTCGGCCACCGACGTCTACGGCAGCGAGCGGGTGGGCTTCGAGGGCAGCGCCGAGATCCTGCGCTCCGACTGGGGCCTGACCTGGAACGCCGCCCTGGAGGCCGGCGGGGTCATGGTCAGCGACAAGGTGAAGCTGACCTTCGACATCTCCGCCGTGAAGAACGCGCCCCAGGCCTGAGCCGGTGGGCCGCGCTAACGACCGAGGTGCCGCAGGCGGTCGACGACCTCGGCACCCCGGTCGGCGCCCGTGCTCAGTGCGATGTGGTGGTCGGGGCGCACCAGCACCAGCCCCTCCCCCTCGACGCCGTATGCCGCACCCGCCCCGTCGGCCCGGTGCGCCCGCACCAACTCCGGGAAACGGCCGGCCACTTCGGCCAGCGCCGGTGCGCTGCCCGCGCCGAAGCCCAGCAGGGTGAAGTGCGGCCCGGCGAAGAGTCCGAAGAGCCGCCCGTCCGCACCGGTCCCGTCCGGCGCCCGCTCCCCCGCGCCCCGGCCGCCCCAGGCGAGCGAGCTCCAGCCGTAGCCGACCCCCAGGGTGGTGGTGTCCTCGGTGAGCACCACCTCGGTGCCGACGCCCGCCGTCCGGGTCCCCTCCAGGGCCGCCCGCAGCCGCTCGCCGGTGAGCTTGAGCGTCCAGGCGGCCACCGGCCGCCGCTCCTCGTCATAGGTGTCCAGCAGCGCCTCCCCGGCCTCCCCGCGCGCCACCAGGGCCAGCTTCCAGCCGAGGTTGAAGGCGTCCTGGATGCCGGTGTTCATGCCCAGGCCGCCCGCGATGGGCTGGACATGGGCCGCGTCGCCCGCCAGGAAGACCCGCCCCTCGCGGAAGCGCTCGGCCATCCGCACACTGACCCGGTAGGTGGACAGCCAGGTCGGATTGGCCAGCCGGACGCCGGGCACCCGGGCATGCCGGTCGAACAGCCGCTGGAACCCCGCCATGGACGGGGCCATCGGGCGGCCCGCCTCGTCCCGCTCCAGCGAGCTCTGCAGCTGCCAGGAGGTGGTGCCGGGTATGGGCCACAGCAGCATGGCCCCGTCCTCGTCGAACCACTGGTGCCAGTAGCCCCGGTCCAGCCCGTCGGCCTCCACATCCCCGCACCACATCACCTCCTCCGGCCCGCTGCTGCCCTCGAAGCCCACCCCGAGCGCCTTGCGCACCGGGCTGTGGCCGCCGTCGCAGCCCACCGCGTACCCGGCCTCGATGCGCCGCCCGTCCGCGAGGGTGACCAGCACCCCTTCCCGGTCCTGCGCCAACCCGGCCAGTTCACAGCCGAGTTCGACCCGCACACCGTACGAGGCCAGCTTCTCGCGCAGGATCTCCTCGACCTTCCACTGGGGGATGCCCAGTCCGGTCGGGTACGGGACGCCGGGGCCGGGCGGCGGGCCGGCGTTGATGTCGGCGTCATGGAGCGCGACCCCGCCGCGGTACTTGCGCAGCACCATGCGGGTGCTGCCCGCCGCGTCCAGCGCCTCCCCCACGCCCAGGTCCGCGAAGATCTCGCGGCTGCGCTGGTTGGGGCCCTTGGCGCGGGAAGTGCGGTGGAACGAGGGCGACTTGTCGATGATCCGGACGGCCGCCCCGGAGCGGGCGAGCGTACAGGCGAGGGTGAGTCCGGTGGGTCCGGCACCCACGATGAGCACGGTGGAGGAAGTCATGAGCCCATCGAAGACCACCCCGGACCAAAAAAGCAACTCGGTAACAAAAGTTTCCCAGTTAAGGTGTGTCTGATAAGGTCGGCCCCATGACGGAGGGACCGATCACCGAGGGACTGCGCGAGCGCAAGAAGCGCCGTACCCGGCAGACGCTGTCGGAGACCGCCATCGCGCTCTTCCTGGAGCATGGCTTCGACCGGGTGTCGGTGGCGGATGTGGCGGCCGCGGCGGAGGTGTCCAAGCCGACCCTGTTCCGCTACTTCCCCAGCAAGGAGGACCTCGTCCTGCACCGCATCGCCGACCACCAGGGCGAGGCGGCCCAGGTGGTGCGCGAACGGGCCCCGGACCAGCCGGCGGTCGCCGCCCTGCGCGCCCACTTCCACGCCGGGCTCGACAACTGGGAGCCGGTCACCGGACTGTGCGACATCCCGGCCGTGGCGGCCTTCCGGGACATGCTCTACACCACCCCCGCCCTGGTCGCCCGGCTGCCCGCCTACACCGCCGTGGACGAACAGGCCCTGGCCGAGGCGCTGTGGCAGACCGCGGGCGCCGATGAGCTGACCGCCCGGCTGGCGGCCGTCCAGATCATCGCGGTGCAGCACCTGCTGGCCCGGGACAACTGGCGGCGGCTGTCCGGGAGCCGGAGCCGCGAGGAGATGCTGCGCGAAGCCCACCGGGAGGCGGACGCCGCCTTCGGTCTGCTGGAGAGCGGCCTGTCCCGGCAGCTTCGCTGAGTCACTCCTGTGGCTCGGCCCCCGCCCGCCACAGCCCATAGGCATAGGCGTCGTCCAGCGCCTGCCAGGAGGCGGCGATCACATTCTCGGCGACCCCCACCGTGGACCACTCGCCGTTCTCGTCCCCGGTGGAGACCAGCACCCGGGTGATGGAGCCGGTGCCCATCGAGCCCTCCAGGATGCGCACCTTGTAGTCGGTCAGCCGCAGCGCGGCCAGCTGGGGATAGATCCGCTCCAGCGCCGAACGCAGCGCCCGGTCCAGGGCGTTGACCGGACCGTTGCCCTCCGCCGTGGCCACGATCCGCTCGCCCTTGGCCCAGAGCTTGACGGTGGCCTCATTGGCGTGGGTGCCGTCCGGGCGGTCCTCGACGATCGCCCGCCAGGACTCCACCTGGTAGTAGCGCAGCGCCCGCCCGGTCGCCTCCTCGCGCAGCAGCAGTTCGAAGGAGGCGTCGGCCGCCTCATAGGTGTAGCCGCGCGCCTCCCGCTCCTTGACGCGCTCCACCACCCGGCCGATCAGCTCCCGGTCGCCGCCCAGCTCGACGCCCAGCTCCTTGCCCTTGAGCTCCACCGAGGCCCGGCCGGCCATGTCGGAGACCAGCATCCGCATGGTGTTGCCGACCAGTTCGGGGGCGATGTGCTGGTACAGGTCCGGGTCCACCTTGATCGCGGAGGCGTGCAGCCCGGCCTTGTGTGCGAAGGCGGACACCCCCACATAGGGCTGGTGGGTGGAGGGCGTGAGGTTGACGACCTCGGCGATGGCGTGCGAGATGCGGGTCATCTCCGTCAACGCGCCCTGGGGCAGCACCCGTCGGCCGTACTTCAGCTCCAGCGCGGCGACCACCGGGAACAGGTTGGCGTTGCCGACCCGTTCGCCGTAGCCATTGGCGGTGCACTGCACATGGGTGGCTCCGGCGTCCACCGCGGCCAGGGTGTTGGCCACCGCGCAGCCGGTGTCGTCCTGGGCGTGGATGCCCAGCCGGGCGCCGGTGTCGGCGAGCACCGTGCGCACCACGGCGCCCACCTGGGCGGGCAGCATGCCGCCGTTGGTGTCGCAGAGCACCACCACCTCGGCACCGGCCTCGGCCGCGGTGCGCACCACCTGGGCGGCATAGCCGGGGTTGGCGCGGTAGCCGTCGAAGAAGTGCTCGCAGTCCACGAACACCCGCCGCCCCTGCGCCCTCAGGTACGCCACGGTGTCGCGCACCATGGCCAGGTTCTCCTCCAGCGTGGTGCGCAGCGCGAGTTCCACATGCCGGTCATGGGACTTGGCGACCAGGGTGATGACCGGCGCCCCGGACCGGAGCAGCGCGGTCACCTGGGGGTCGTCCTCGGCCCGTACCCCGGCCCGGCGGGTGGCGCCGAAGGCGACCAGCCGGGCGTGCCGGAAGTCGATCTCTTTTCGGGCCCGTTGGAAGAACTCGGTGTCCCTGGGGTTGGCCCCGGGCCAGCCGCCCTCGATATAGCCCACGCCGAAGTCGTCCAGGTGCCGGGCGATGGTCAGCTTGTCCGCGACGGTGAGGTTGATCCCCTCGCGCTGGGCGCCGTCGCGCAGGGTGGTGTCGAAGATGTGGAAGCCCTCGTCAGCGGGGGCGGGCCCCTGCGGTGCCTGGGTCATCTCGCTGTGACTCCTGTCGGGATCTCGGTCTACCGGAATAACCGGTTCCACCGTCCCCCGGTGACCTCGCGCGCTCCGTTCCCCCGCCTGGTGGGCCGGGAAACAAGAAGACCTCTCGCGGGTGCGAGAGGTCTGCGCGCGGGTCGTGGGACACGGTGTCCGCGCCGTTACGGGTGGTACGGGGCGGTCACTGCGGACCGGCGCGCCTGCTGCCGATAATCATGGCCAGCCGGAGCATGAGCGGCATGCTGCCATGAGCGGCCGCCCGCGTGGCGAGCCGTCTCACGATGCGGGCACCGCGTCCGGCTGGGCCGCCCCGGTCTCATCCCGCCCCACATGGGTGAGGTCGATGTCCCGGGTCTCCCGCATGGTGAGGTAGACCACCAGGGAGACGGCCGCACAGCCCGCCACATACCAGTAGTAACCGGACTCCAGGCCGGCCTTCTTGAACCACAGCGCCACATATTCGGCCGTCCCGCCGAACAGCGCGGTGGCCAGCGCATAGGGCAGGGCGACGCCCAGCGCCCGCACCCCGGTGGGGAACAGCTCGGCCTTCACACAGGCGTTGATCGAGGTGTAGCCGGTGACGATCACCAGCCCCAGCAGGGAGAGCCCCAGGGCCGGCCAGAAGCTGCCGGCGTGCTTCAGCAGGGTCATGACCGGCACGGTGAGGAAGGTGGCGCCCACCGCGAAGGTGATCAGCAGCGGGCGGCGGCCGATCCGGTCCGAGAGCGCGCCCGCCAGCGGCTGCAGCGCGGCGAAGACCACCAGGGCGCAGAAGCTCACCAGGCTGGCGGTCGGCTTGGCCATCCCGGCGCTGTTGGAGAGGTACTTGGTGAGGTAGGTGGTGTAGGTGTAGTACGCCACCGTGCCGCCCATGGTGAGTGCGACCACCAGCAGCGCCTCCCGCTTGTGCCGCAACAGCGCCCGGATGGTGCCCCGTTCGTCCTCGGTGGCGCCGCTCTCCTGGTACGCCTCGGTCTCCAGCATGTTGCGCCGCAGATAGAAGATGACGGCCGCGCCGGCCGCGCCCACCACAAAGGGGATCCGCCAACCCCAGTCGTTCAGCTGGGACTTGGTCAGGGTGTGCTGGAAGAGGATCTGCAGGCCCAGGCCCAGGATCTGGCCCGCGGTCATGGAGACGTACTGGAAGCTGGAGGCGAAGCCGCGGCGGCCGGGGGCGGATGCCTCGGTGAGATAGGTGGCGCTGGCCGCGTACTCCCCGCCCACCGACAGCCCTTGCAGCAGCCGGGCCAGCAGCAGCACCGCCACCCCGCCGTAGCCGGCCACCGCATAGGTGGGGGCGGCGGCGATCAGCACCGCGGAGGCGGACATCAGGCTGACGGTCAGCGTCAGCGCCGCCTTGCGGCCCCGCCGGTCCCCGACCCGCCCCAGCAGCCAGCCGCCCACCGGGCGCATAAAGAATCCGACGGCGAAGATGCCGGCGGTGTTCATCAGGTTGGCGGTGTCATTTCCCTTGGGGAAGAAGGAGTTGGCGAAGTAGCTCGCGAAGACGGCGTAGACGAACCAGTCGAACCACTCGACCATGTTGCCGGCCGACCCGATCAAGATCTTCTTCCAGTGCGCGTCCATGCGGATCACCGTCGTGGACGGCGACCCGCACGGCAAGGGGAAAGACGGCAACGATCAAGCGTACTTGCGTGCGTTGCGGTCGGCGCGCGCTGCTACGGGCGTTACCGGCCCAGGCGGTGCATCCAGCCGTGGGTGTCCTCGGCCGCACCGGTCTGGATCTCCAGCAGTGCCTTGCGCAGCTTCATGGTGACCTCGCCGGGCTGCCCGTCACCGATGGTCCAGCCGCCCCGGGCGGACTTCACCGAACCGACCGGAGTGATCACGGCGGCGGTGCCGCAGGCGAACACCTCGGTCAGCGAGCCGTCGGCGTTGCCGTTCTTCCAGTCGTCCACCGAGATCCGGCCCTCGCTGACCTCATAGCCCAGGTCCTCGGCGATCCGCAGCAGCGAGGCGCGGGTGATGCCGGGCAGCAGTGAGCCGGTGAGCTCGGGGGTGACGATGCGGTCGCCGTGCACAAAGTACAGGTTCATCCCGCCCATCTCCTCGATCCAGCGGCGCTCCACGGCGTCCAGCCAGACCACCTGGTCGCAGCCGTGCTCCATGGCCTGCGCCTGGGCGACCAGGGAAGCGGCGTAGTTCCCGGCGCACTTGGCGGCGCCGGTGCCGCCGGGGGCGGCCCGGACGTACTCCTCGGAGAGCCACACCGAGACCGGCCTGACGCCACCGGAGAAGTAGGCGCCGGCCGGCGAGGCGATCACCACGAAGAGGTACTCGTTGGACGGCCGGACACCCAGCCCCACCTCGGTGGCGATCATGAACGGGCGCAGGTAGAGGGACGCCTCACCGGAAGCCGGCACCCAGGCCTTGTCCTGCTTGACCAGGGCGTCGCAGGCCGCGATGAAGGTCTCCACCGGCAGCTCCGGCATGGCCAGCCGGCGGGCGGAGGCCTGGAAGCGCTTGGCGTTCTCCTCCGGGCGGAAGGTGGCGATCGAGCCGTCGGGCTGACGGTACGCCTTGAGCCCCTCGAAGATCCCCTGCCCGTAGTGCAGGGTCATGTTCGCCGGGTCCAGCGACAGCGGAGCGTAGGGCACCAGCTCGGCGTCGTGCCAGCCCCGGCCCTCGGTCCACTTGACGGTGACCATGTGGTCGGTGAAGTGCCGGCCGAAGCCGGGGTCGGCGAGGATCCCCTGGCGGGCCGCGTCCGGCAGCGGCTGCGAGGTGGGCTTGAGCTCGATGGTGAGCGGCGTCGTCATGGATGCGTGTCCTTCGGCTTCGGTGTGCGGCGGACCGCGCTCGCTTGCGTTCCCTTCGGACGCCCGGGGACTTCGAGCGTGCCTCGCTGGCGGCCTCGCGTTCGATTATTGCTCGCGGGGCACACCTTGGGAAACGTGTGGGGAAACCTGTGCGCGAGCGGTCAGCGGGCGGCCGCCGTGGCCAGGGCGTCCCCGATCTGGTCGGTGGTCCGTACCGCCTGGCCGCGCCCGGCCAGATCGGCCGCCACCGCCGACTCGATCCGCCCGGCCTCCGCCTTCAGTCCCAGGTGGCGCAGGAGCAGTGCCACCGAGAGCACGGTGGCGGTCGGGTCGGCCTGCCCGGTGCCCGCGATATCCGGCGCCGAGCCGTGCACCGGCTCGAACATGGAGGGGAAGGTGCCCTCGGGGTTGATGTTGCCAGAGGCGGCGGTGCCGATGCCGCCGGAGACGGCGGCGGCCAGGTCGGTGAGGATGTCACCGAAGAGGTTGTCGGTGACGATCACATCGAACCGCTCGGGCTGGGTGACCAGGAAGATGGTGGCCGCGTCCACATGCAGATAGTCGGTGGAGACCTCGGGGAACTCCCGGCCCACCCGGTCGAAGACGTTCTTCCACAGATGCCCGGCGTGCACCAGGACATTGTTCTTGTGCACCAGGGTGAGCTTCTTGCGGGGCCGGGCCTGGGCGCGGGCATAGGCGTCGCGCACCACCCGCTCCACCCCGAAGGCCGTGTTGACGCTCACCTCGGTGGCCACCTCGGCGGGGGTGCCGGTGCGCAGCGAGCCGCCATTGCCGGTGTACGGGCCCTCGGTGCCCTCCCGGACCACCACGAAGTCGATCTCCGGCCGTCCGGCCAGCGGGGAGGCGGTGCCGGGGTAGAGCCTGGACGGGCGCAGGTTGACGTAGTGGTCGAAGGCGAACCGCAGCTTGAGCAGCAGCCCGCGCTCCAGCACCCCGGAGGGCACCGAGGGGTCGCCGACGGCGCCCAGCAGGATGGCGTCGTGCCCACGCAGCGACTCCAGTTCGGCATCCGGCAGGGTCTCGCCGGTGGCGTGCCAGCGCCGGGCGCCCAGGTCGTACTCCCGGGTCTCCAGCTTGATGTCCGGGGGGAGGACCGCGGTCAGGACCTTGAGTCCCTGGGCCACGACTTCGGGGCCGATGCCGTCACCGGGGATCACTGCGAGACGAATGCTGCGAGACATAACCGGACCGTACTCTCCCGTCCCGCTGGATGACACGCACCGTCCATTATTCGGACACGTTGCCATTCGGTCAGCCGCCGTTCAACTGGAGTATGTGACCCGGTCGTCGTTTCCTGGCACGTTTCGCCGCATGGACACACCACGAGTGGGCATTCCCGACCGGCTCGCCGCCCGGATGACGATGGCCGAGCAACACGAGTACCTGCGCGGCAAGTTCACCCGCCGCGGCATGCTGCGCGCCGGGGCCGTCACCGCGACCGCGGCGGCCGGCTCCGGCCTGCTGGCCGGCAACGGGGCCTACGCACAGCCGCTTTCCCCCACGCTGATCGGCTCCGCCGCCACCAGCAGAGTGGACGGTTCGCTGGTGGCGCCGTTCGGCCGCCACCTGGCCTTCGGCGCCGACCCCAGGACCCAGATGCGCATCTCCTGGCAGGTGCCCTTCGCGGTCAAGAAGCCCTATGTCCGGGTGGGGTTGAAGCCCTGGGACCTCAGCCACCGGATCGACGCCGAGGTGCGGCACCTGCACACCCCCGCGCTCACCAAGAAGCTGCCGAGCGTGGAGCAGTACTACCTGCACGCCGCCCTGGACAACCTCCGCCCCGGGCAGACCTATTACTACGGGGTCGGCCACGCCGGCTTCGACCCGGCCGACCCGCGCCACTTCGGCACCATAGGCACCTTCCGCACGGCGCCCACCCAGGCCGAGAAGTTCACCTTCACCGCCTTCGGCGACCAGGGCGTCAGCTACCATGCGCTGGCCAACGACCAGTTGATCCTGGGCCAGAACCCGGCCTTCCATCTGCACGCGGGCGACATCTGCTACGCCGACGACGACGGCGCGGGCAAGCCCGACGATGCCTACGACGCCCGTAAGTGGGACAACTTCCTGGCCCAGACCGAGTCGGTGGCCAAGTCGGTGCCATGGATGATCGCCACCGGCAACCACGACATGGAGGCCTGGTACTCCCCCGACGGCTACGGCGGCCAACTGGCCCGCTGGACGCTGCCGGACAACGGCTTCGACGCCAAGCACTCGCCGGGCGTCTACTCCTTCACCTACGGCAATGTCGCCGTGGTCTCGCTGGACGCCAATGACGTCTCCTACGAGATCACCGCCAACACCGGCTACAGCCATGGCCGGCAGACCGCCTGGCTGGACCGGCGGCTGCGGGAGCTGCGGTCCCGCAAGGGCATCGACTTCATCGTGGTGTTCTTCCACCACTGCGCCTTCTCCACCACCAACGGTCATGCCTCCGACGGAGGAGTGCAGGACCTGTGGGTGCCCCTGTTCGAGAAGTACAAGGTGGACCTGGTCATCAACGGCCACAACCACGTCTATGAGCGCACCGACGCCATCAAGGGCCGCCGGGTCAGCCGCAAGGTGCCCATCGGCGCCTCCCTGGACTCCTCCAGGGACGGCATCGTCTATGTCACCGCGGGCGGCGCGGGCAAGTCGCTCTATGACTTCCCGGCCCCGGACAGCTATGAGGGCCACGTCAAGGACCAGGAGAGCGTCACCACCTACCACTGGACCAAGAGTGGTGAGAAGAGCACCGAGAAGGTGGAGTGGTCCCGGGTGCGCTACACCGGCTACTCGTTCCTGGCCGTGGAGGCCGAGCCGGGCCGCCACCCACGGCTGCGGGTGACGGCGCTGGCGGAGAGCGGGGAGCGGATCGATCACTTCGAGGTGACGCGGAGCGGAACCTCGAAGAACTAGCACCGTGAGGTGACGCGGAGCGGAACTTCGAAGAGCTAGCACCGTGAGGTGACGCGGAGCGGAACCTCGAAGAGCCAGCACCGTGCGGTGACCCGCCCCGGGCGGTAGTCGCTCAGTGACCGGTGGCGCCGCCGTTGTCGCGGCGGTCGAGGGCGCGCTGGAGTGCCTCGGCGGCGTTCACCCGGTCGGCCTGGCGCTGGGCGTTGTCGGCCCGGCGGGCGGCGCGGCGGGTCCTGCGGACGGCGGTCTCGGCCATGGCTGGTCTCCTCTTGCTGGGCTCCGTGAAGGGGTCGGTGCGAGGTGGAGATGAAGTGGGGGTGACAGCCGAGAAGGGGGGCGGGGGCCCGGGCTCCGCAGGGGTCACCTGCACAGATGTGCCCGGCCTCGACCGCCGGCGCTCGATGGAGCGGGGGCTTCGGCTCCTTCCACGCTAAGCCAGCGCCTCGCCGCTGTCTCGCTTTTTAGTGGGACTTCCTACTATCTGAGACGGCAGACGGAGGGGACCGCCGGAAACGACGCCGCCCCCGGCCGGCTGGGAAACCGGTCGGGGGCGGGGCTCACACGGGGCCGGGATCAGCCCATGTGCGGGTAGCCGTAGTCGGTCGGCGGGACCAGCGTCTCCTTGATGGAGCGGGTGGAGATCCAGCGCGTCAGGTTGGACGCCGCACCGGCCTTGTCGTTGGTGCCGGAGGCCCGGCCGCCACCGAAGGGCTGCTGGCCGACCACGGCACCGGTCGACTTGTCGTTGATGTAGAAGTTGCCCGCGGCGAACCGCAGCTTGGCCATGGCGTCGGCGGCCGCCGCCCGGTCCTTGGCGATGACGGAACCGGTCAGCGCATAGGCCGAGACGGACTCCATCTGGGCCAGCATGGCCTCGAAGTCGGCGTCCTCGTAGACGTGGACGGCCAGGATCGGGCCGAAGTACTCGGTGGTGAACACCTCGTTGGCCGGGTCGGTGCACTCGATGACGGTCGGGCGGACGAAGTAGCCGACCGAGTCGTCATAGGTGCCGCCGGCGATGATCTCGCAGGACGGGTCCGCCTTGGCGCGGTCGATGGCCGCCTTGTTCTTGGCGAAGGCCCGCTCGTCGATCACGGCGCCGATGAAGTGCGACAGGTCGCTGACATCGCCCATGGTGATGCCGTCGACCTCGGCGCAGAACTCCTCCTTGAAGCCGTTCTCCCAGATGGAGCGCGGGACGTAGGCGCGGGAGGAGGCCGAACACTTCTGGCCCTGGAACTCGAAGGAGCCCCGGGTCAGCGCGGTCTTGAGCACCGCCGGGTCGGCGCTGGGGTGCGCCACCACGAAGTCCTTGCCGCCGGTCTCGCCGACCAGGCGCGGGTAGGAGCGGTACTTCTCGATGTTGTTGCCGACCGTCTTCCACAGGTACTGGAAGGTCTTGGTCGAGCCGGTGAAGTGGATGCCCGCCAGCTCCGGGTGGTTCAGGGCCACTTCGGAGACCTCGAGGCCGTCACCGGTCACCAGGTTGATGACGCCCTTGGGCAGTCCGGCCTCCTCCAGCAGCTGCATCAGCAGCACCGCGGAGTGGGTCTGGGTCGGGGACGGCTTCCAGACCACCACATTGCCCATCAGGGCCGGGGCGGTGGGCAGGTTGCCCGCGATGGCGGTGAAGTTGAAGGGCGTGATCGCGTAGACAAAGCCCTCCAGCGGACGGTGGTCGCTGCGGTTCCACACCCCGGCGGAGTTGGCCACCGGCTGCTCGGCCAGGATCTGGCGGGCGAAGTGGACATTGAACCGCCAGAAGTCGACCAGCTCACAGGGGGTGTCGATCTCGGCCTGCTGGGCGGTCTTGGACTGGCCCAGCATGGTGGAGGCGGCCATGGTCTCGCGCCAGGGGCCGGCCAGCAGCTCGGCGGCCCGCAGGATGATCGCGGCGCGGTCGTCGAAGGACATCGCCCGCCAGGCCGGGGCGGCGGCCAGCGCCGCGTCAATGGCGTCCTGGGCGTCCTGCTGTGTGGCGTTGCGGTAGGTGCCCAGCACGGCGCGGTGGTTGTGCGGCTGCACCACCTGGAACTCGGCGCCGCCGCCCATGCGCTTGACGCCGCCGATGGTCATCGGCAGGTCGATGGGGTTGCCGGCCAGCTCCTTGAGCTTGGCCTCGAGGCGGGCGCGCTCCGGGGAACCGGGGGCGTAGGTGTGCACCGGCTCGTTGACCGGCGCGGGGACCTGGGTCACGGCATCCATTTATTTCTCCTTCTCCAGAGCGACGCCCCTGCTACGTTGAGTGTGTGCCGCGATTGGCATCGGGCAGGGCTTGTCCGTCATGAGGTTGTCTCTCAGCCGAGTGAAGAGCCCCATAGGGGCGGAGTCACGGCCGTAATGGCGGTGCCGTTGCGGCAACCGACATGCTCAGCCGCGCGTCACCAGGGACCGCAGGAAGAACGCCAGGTTGGCCGGGCGCTCCGCCAGGCGCCGCATGAAGTAGCCGTACCAGTCGGTGCCGTACGGGATGTACACCCGCATGCGGTGGCCCTCGGCGACGAGCCGCTGCTGCTCGGCCTCGCGGATGCCGTACAGCATCTGGAACTCGTACTCATCCAGTTTGCGCCCGTGGCGGCGGCCGAGCTCCTGTGCGATGGCCACCATGCGGGGGTCATGGGAGCCGATCATCGGGTAGCCCTGGCCGGCCATCAGGATCTTCAGGCAGCGGACATAGGCCAGGTCGACCTCGCGCTTGTCCTGGTAGGCGACCGAGGCGGGCTCCTTGTAGGCGCCCTTGACCAGCCGCACCCGGGAGCCCTCGCCGGACAGCGCGTGGCAGTCGTCCTCGGTGCGGAACAGGTACGACTGCAGCACGGCGCCGGTCTGCGGGAAGCGCTTGCGCAGCTCGGCCAGGATGGCCAGCGTGGAGTCGACCGTGGTGTGGTCCTCCATGTCCAGGGTCACCGTGGTGCCGGCCTCGGCGGCGGCCTCCACGACCGGGGTGACATTGGCCAGCGCCAGGTCATGGCCGCCGGGCAGCGCCTGGCCGAAGGCGGAGAGCTTCACCGACATCTCGGCGCGCACCCCCAGGCCCTCGGTCTTCAGCGCCTCGGCGAGCTTGAGGTAGGCATCGCGGGTGCGCAGCGCCTCGGCGGCATCGGTGATGTCCTCGCCCAGGTGGTCGAGGGTGACCTCCAGGCCGCGCTCGTTCAGCGAGCGCACGGCGGCCATGGACTCGTCCAGGACCTCGCCGGCGACGAAACGGTCCACCACCGGCCGGGTGACCGGCGCGGCCGAAACGATACGGCGGATGGCATCGCTGCGCGAAGCGGCGAGCAGCACGGGACCCAGCACTGGGCACCTCCACGATGACGGCCGCTCCACGGGGGAAGACGGCATACGTAACTCATCGTGAAACTTAGGATTCGTCCCTCCTTCCAGCCATCGACAGCTGTCACGCATCCGTGGCCGGGATCTCAGACATCTGTATGACAATGGTCGGCGCAGGATGGCGGAAAGGAGAAGAGCGCGTATGCGGGGTGAGTACCAGCAACTCGTGGACGAGATCTCGGCGACGCTCGGCGCCCCCGCCACGCTGGAGGACCGGGACTTCGGGCTGATCGCCTTCGGGGCGCACGGCGGGGAGGACCTGGAGCTGACGATGGATCCGGTGCGGACCCGCTCCATCCTCCAGCGGCGGTCGACGGCGGCGGTCCGGGCCTGGTTCGAGGCCTTCGGCATCGCCCGGGCCCAGGCCCCGCTGCGTATTCCGCCGGACCCGGCGGCAGGGGTGTTCAAGGGCCGGATCTGTCTGCCGGTGCGGCACCGGGGGGTGGTGTACGGCTATGTCTGGCTGCTGGACGACGAGCAGCTGGCCGGTCTGGAGCTGGGGCCGGCGGACACCGATCCCCGGGTGACCCAGGCCATGGAGACGGCGGCCCGGATCGGCGCGCTGCTGGCGGCGGAGGCCCGGGCCGGTGCGGAACTGGGTGAGCTGCTGCGCGAGCTGCTGACCGCGCGCCCGGCCGGGCGTGAGACAGCGCGCGACGCGCTGCGCGAGGCGCTCGGCACGGCGGCCGAGGGACCGCTGGCGCTGGTGGCGGTGGCCCCCTGGCAGCTGGAGGACCCCGAGGAGCAGCAGACCACGGAGAGCCCGGCTTCGGCGGTGGCGGCCCAGGCCGGGGTGGCCGCCCTGTGCGCGGTCCCGGACTGTCTGCCCGGGGGCGCGGCGGCGCTGGCCGCCCTGGTGCGGCTGCGTGCGCTGAGTTCCCCGGCGGCGGCCCGGGCGGCCGCCGACCGGCTGCTGCACTCGCCCCGGGCCGCGGCCGGACCGGGCTTCGCGGCGGCCGGGATCGGCGGTCCCCGCCGCGGCCTGGCCGAACTGCCGGACGCCTGGGGCGAGGCGCTGGCGGCCGCCCGGGCCGCGGGCGCGGAGCGCCGACTGGGCCCGGTGGCCGAATGGTCGGCCATCGGCCCGTACCGGGTGCTGACCTCCCTGCCGGCCGAGCGCGCCGCCGACCCGGTGGTACGGCCGCTGCTGGCCACGGCGCACACCGAACTGGCCCGCACCGCCGAGGTCTATCTGGACTGCGCGGGCCAGGCGGGCCGGGCGGCGGCGGCCCTGGGCATTCACCGGCAGACCCTCTACTACCGCCTCTCCCGGGTGGAGCAGCTCACCGGCCTCGATCTGGACAATGGCGAGGACCGGCTGCTGCTCCATATGACGCTCAAGGCGGCCCGGCTGTCCTAGCCCTCCTCGAAGGAGATGGCCCGCACCGGGCAGGCCCGGACCGCCTCCTTGACCATGGGGTCGCCGGCGCCGTCCTCCTTGCCGGGGCGGACGGCGCCGAAGCCGTCGTCGTCCGTCTCGAAGACGGCGGGCGCGGTCAGCGCGCACTGGCCGGAACCGATGCAGAGGCCGGAATCGATGCTCAGGGACATGGTGGTGCTCCGTTCTGCGGTCACCAGGTGACCGGGAGGGCGAAGAGTCCTTGGATGCTGCCGCCGGGCTTGGCGGGCACCTCATCGGGGGCAACGGCCAGGCGGAGCGTGGGGATACGGGCGAAAAGCGTGGAGAGTGCTATTTCCAGCTCCACCCGGGCGAGGTTCTGGCCAAGGCATTGGTGTATGCCATAGCCGAAGGCCACATGGTGCCGGGCCGAGCGGTGCACATCGAGGCGGTCCGGGTCCTGGTACGCGGCCGGGTCCCGGTTGATCACGGAGGTGCCGATCAGCACGCCCTCACCGGCCCGGATCGTCTCGCCGCCGACCTCCAGGTCCTCGGTGGCCACCCGTACCATTCCATCGGCGATGGACAGATAGCGCAGCAACTCCTCGACGGCACCCGGGACGATCTCCGGACGCTGCCGCAACTCGGCCAGCTGCTCCGGGTGTTGCAGCAGGGTGAAGGTGCCCAGGGAGATCATGTTGGCGGTGGTCTCATGACCGGCGATCAGCAGGATCATGGCCAGCATGACCAGTTCCTCGCGGTCCAGCGCGCCCTCGGCCAGCCGTTCCGCGATCAGTTCGTCCAGCAGGCCCTGTCCCGGCTCGGCCTGCTTGGCGTCCACCAGCCGCTGGAGGTATGCCTTGACGTCCTCGCGGGCGGTGCGGATCTCCTCGAGGCTGTCCGCGTTGAGCATCACCCGGGAGCGGGACTCGAAGAACTCGTGGTCGGCATAGGGCACTCCGAGCAGTTCGCAGATCACCATCGACGGCACCGGCAGGGCGAACTCCGGGACCAGGTCGGCCCGTCCCTCGCCGGCCAGCATCCGGTCGATCAGGGTGTCCACGATCTGCTGGATGCGCGGGCGCATAGCGGTGATCTGCTTGAGGCCGAAGCGCGGGATCAGCATCCGGCGCTGGCGGTTGTGCTCGGGATCGTCCACCCCCAGCAGGGGCAGCTCAACGGTGCGCTGGTCCGCCAGCCGGGCCATCACCACCGGGAACTCCGGGCGATGGCGGTCGGAGGACAGCCGTGGGTCGGCCAGCAGCGCCCGGGCCTCGGCGTGCCCGGTGACAAACCACACCAGGCTGCCGTCCCAGAGCGCCACCCGTGTCATCGGGCGCTGGGCGTCGGGACGCGGGTAGGCGGTGGGCGGGTGGTAAGGACAGCCGCGATCCTGCGGCCATTGGGGAGCCGGATGCGTGAGGGAAGTAGGAGAGGCGACGGTTTCGGTCATGGCGACCTCCCAGAAAACGGACTGGTGTCCTCAGGCAACCGTAGAACGAGGGGTGCCCCTGCCGTCCAGTAGGCCCCATCAAAACCAGCCAACCCCCCTGATTCGCCCGGGACTTCACCTGCGGCCCCGGCGCCGCTCGGCGACCAGCGGCTCCAGGCCGTCCAGCAGCCGGGCCAGCATGAACTCAAACATCGAGTCGGGACCGAAGAAATCCCCCTTCTCCTGGGCGACCCGGCCGTACATCGGGAAGTCCCCGCCGGAGAGCAGGGCATCGAACTCGGCCATCCGGCCGGTCATCCACTCGTCACTGGTCATCCCGGTGTCCTGCCGGGCCAGCACCTCGTCCTCCAGGTCCATCGCCGCCGCCCGCACCGAACCCGCCACCGTGACGGCGATATGCAGCAAGGTGACGACGTCCAGGCCGAGTTCGACCAGCGGGGCCATCGACCACTCCATATGGGCCATGGCGTGCGGGGACATCGGCGGCCGGGTGAAGGACATCGCCTTGGCCAGCCAGGGATGTCCGCGGTGCAGCGCCCACTGGCGGCGGGCGCCCGCCTCCAGCCGGGCCCGCCAGTGCGCGGGCGCCGGCTCCGGAAGCGGGCCGGCGAAGACGGCGTCCATCATCAACTCCACCAGCTCACCCTTGCCCGACACATGCCGGTACAAGGCCATGGTGGAGAGCCCGAGTTCGGCGGCGATGGCCCGCAGGGACAGCGCCGCCGAACCCTGCCGGTCGGCGATGGCGACGGCCGTGGCCACGATGCGTTCCCGCATGACGGCGGGCTCCCCCGGCCGGGATCGCGCCCGGCCGCCGTGCACAGCCGGGCGCGGCGGCCGGGGCGGCGGCGCCACCCGAGGGGCGACCACCGTGCCGACACCGGGCACGGCCCGCACCAGCCCCTCCTGCCGCAGCACCGCCAATGCCTTGGTGGCGGTGGCCATCGCCACCCCCCACTCCCGGGTGATCCCCCGGGTGGAAGGGATCTTCTCCCCCGCCCCCAGCTCACCGGAGGCGATCCGATCGCGCAGCTCGGCGGCTATCCGGAGATAGGGCGGCCCCGCGGACTGTCCTAGTGCACTCATGCCGGGATGGTAGCGCCGCCACCTTGGGTGCACTAGTGCGTGAACCACCCTCGGCACCAGGAAAGTTGTGACCTTGACGCCGACCTGCCTACCGTTCCCGGCAGCCGACGTACGGCGTACACATCTCATCCTCAGGGGGAACCGTATGACCGCGCAACAGGCCGGGCGCAGGGAGTGGACCGCGCTGGCCGTTCTGCTGCTGCCACTGCTGCTGGTCTCCATGGACGTCTCGGTGCTCTACTTCGCCGTCCCTTTCATCAGCCGCGATCTGCACCCGACCGCCGCCCAACAGCTGTGGATCTTCGACATCTATGGCTTCGTCCTGTCCGGACTCCTGCTCACCATGGGCGCGCTCGGCGATCGCATCGGCCGCCGCAAACTGCTGTTGCTGGGCGCCGCGGCCTTCGGCGCGGCCTCGACCGCCGCGGCGTACGCCCACAACGCCGAAACACTGATCGCGGCAAGGGCGTTGCTGGGGGTGGGCGGCGCCACCCTGATGCCGTCCACCCTGGCTCTGGTGCGCAATATGTTCCCCGACGAGCGGCAGCGCGGCACCGCGGTGGCCATCTGGTCCGGGACGCTGACCGGCGGCGTGGCGCTGGGACCGGTGCTCAGCGGGTTTCTGCTGAACCACTTCTGGTGGGGCTCGGTCTTCCTGGTCAACCTGCCCGCCATGGTTCTGCTGCTGGTCCTCGCCCCCTTCCTGGTACCGGAGTTCAAGGGCTCCTCCGCCGGCCACCGCTTCGACCTGCTTGGCTCCGCACTCTCCCTGGCCTCGGTGCTGCCCGTGGTCTACGGCCTCAAGCGCACCGCCACCGACGGCTTCGCCACCCTGCCCACACTGGCGATCGTCACCGGACTCGGCTTCGGCGCGGCCTTCGTCCGGCGCCAGCGGACGTCCGCGCACCCGATGATCAGCCCCACGCTGTTCCATGGCCGCGGCTTCGGCCCGGCCATCGGCCTCAACGCGGCGGCCATGTTTGCCATGGCCGGCTTCACCGTCTTCAGCACGCAATATCTGCAACTGGTACTCGGCAAGAGCGCCTTGGACGCCGCGCTGTGGTCGCTGATCCCCGCAGCCCTGGTGGGCGGCGCCGCACCGGCCGCAACCGCCATGGCCCAGCGCGGAGTCGACCGGGCCTACATCATGGGCGGCGCCTTCGCCCTCGCCGCGGCCGGTTATGCGGTCTCTCTGGGCGCCACCGCCGACTCGGGCATCTGGGTCATCCTGCTCGCCTGCGGGCTGGCGGCGATCGGCATAGTGATGGTGATGACCCAGATCACCGACCTGGCCCTGGGCGTGGTGCCGCCCCAGAGTGCGGGTGCGGCCTCGGCGCTGCTGGAGACCGGGCAGGAGTTCGGCGCCGCGCTGGGCACCGCGGTGCTGGGCTCCATTGGTGCGGGGGTCTACCGCCGGGAGGTGACGGACTCGGCCCCCGCCGGCCTGCCGGGCGGCGCGCTGCACTCCATCCGTCAGACGCTGGGCAACGCCCTGGCCATCGCGGACCGGCTCCCCAACCGTGCCGGTTCCGCACTGGTCCACACCGCCCGTGACTCCTTCGTCCAGGGCATGCATGCGGCGGCGGTCGGCGCCACCGTGGTGATGCTGCTCGCCTCCGGCCTCGCCATCACCCGGCTGCGCGGCCTCACTTCGGCACCGGCCGAGCCAACCCAGCCGGCTGAGCCGAGCCAGGCAACCGCGCCGGAGACCACACCGGTGTGCTGACCGACTGCCCTCACTCCCCGGGGGGAGAGAGCGGCGTTGGCGCCGAAGTGCCCACCAGCCGGGCCGAGATCCGTTCCAGCTCCGCCAACTCCTCCTCGGGAAGGGCGAGCAGGGCGGGCGGAGGAGCGCAGAGAATGCTCTCGGCACGCTGGGCGGCCTCGCGGCCCGCCTCGGTGACCGTCACAATCTTGGAGCGGCGGTCGGCCGGGTTGGCGGTGCGCTGGACCAGCCCTCGCTGGGTGAGGTCATCGACGACCAGCGTGGTGTATGGCCGGTCGGTGAGCAGTTCGTCCGCCAGATCGCAGAGGGCTATCGGCCCCTTGGCGACCCTGCGCAGCGCCTTGATCCGGAAGAAGCTCATCCCCAGCGCCTCGACGACCTCCTTGCGCCGCTCATTCCCGCCCAGGACCAGCTCCCGGAGGTTGCTCCAGGCCCTGAGTGCCGCCTCGTCGTGTGTGGTCATGTCGTCACCGGGATCCTGCTCTGATCGGTCTGGATGCGGGCCGCGGCCCGTTCGGCGGTCCCGGCTGCCCAGCGACCGGTGGTGATGGTACCCAGGGCCAGCACGGCCAGCCCACAGCCGGTGATGATCCACCAGGCGGTGACGGTCGCCCCGGCCGCCACCGCCGCGCCGATCACCGCGACCCCCAGTGAGGTGCCGACCTGCCGGCTGGTGGAGGCCACCGCGGCTGCCACCCCGGCCCGGTCCCGTGGCATCCCGGAGATGGCCGTGTTGGTGATGGGCGCGTTCACCAGGCCGAAGCCGATGCCGAACAGCACATAGCCGGTGAAGAGCAGCGGGTCGGAGGTCTCCGCGTCGAAGGCGGCGAACAGCACACCGCTCGCCGTCATGGCCACTCCGGCCAGCACCAGCGGCAACCGGGGCCCGCGCGAGCCCACCAGCCGTCCGGACAACGGAGCGAAGACCATGCACATCGCCGCCATGGGCAGCAGGTGCAGCCCTGCCTCCAGTGCCGACATCCGCCGGTTCTCCTGGAGATAGAGCATATTGAGGAAGAGGAAGCCGGCCAGGGCGGCGAAGGCGCACACGGCCAGGGCGGTGGCGCCGGCGAACGGGGCGCTGCGGAACAGCCGCGGTTCTATCAGTGGTTCCACCCGCCGGTTCTCATAGGCGACCAGCCCCAGCAGGGCGCAGAGTCCGAGCGCAAAGCACCCGACGATCTGCGGCGAGGTCCAGCCGGCGGGCCGGCCCTCGATGATCCCGTAGGCCACCGAACCCAGCATCACAATCATCAGCGTCTGGCCCACGGGGTCCATCCGGCGCGGCTTGGGCGCACGGGACTCCGGCACATAGCGCGCGGTCAGCACCAGGGCGGCCAGGCCCACCGGCACATTGATCCAGAAAATGGAGCGCCAGCCGACGGACTGGACCAGCGCTCCGCCCACGATCGGCCCGGCGGCCATGCTGATGCCCACCACTCCACCCCACACACCTATCGCCCGCGCCCGCTCCCTGGGGTCGGTAAAGGTGTTGGTGATGATCGACATGGCCACCGGATTGAGCATGCACCCGCCCACGGCCTGCACCATGCGGAAGGCGATCAGCCAGTTGAGGCCGGGGGCCAGGCTGCACAGCGCGGAGCCGAGGGTGAACAGGGCCAGGCCGGTCTGGAAGGTCCGCCGGCGCCCTATCCGGTCGGCCGTCGATCCGGCCAGCATCAGCAGCGAGGCCAGGACGACCACATAGGCGTCGATGGTCCACTGCAGCCCGGAGACGGAGGCGTGCAGGTCCTTCCGCAGCGAGGGCAGGGCGACATTGAGGATGGTGTTGTCAAGGCTGACGATCAGCAGGGCCGAGCAACAGATGCCCAGCACCAGCAGTCGGCGTTGACGGGAGAGCTCGGGCATACGGCGCACCTCGGTTGGCTTGGTCGACTCAGCTGGCTCAGTTAGTTAGGTAACTCCAATCATTTAAATCGTACAACTAATTAACCGGGCCAGATCATCCCCTGCGCCGGAGCGAGGCATCGGTCAGGTGCGGCGGGGTGTAGTCGGCATCCGAAGGGTTGAGGTCGGTGCCCGGCGGCACCAGCTCGTCGATGCGGTCCAACACCGCGTCATCCAGGGTGAGTTCGGAGGCGGCGAGGAGGTCGCCGAGCTGCTCCACGGTGCGCGGGCCGATGATGGCACTGTCCACCGCCCGGTGGCTGAGCACAAAGGCCAGGGCGAGATGCGTCAAGGACATCCCCGCCTCCTCGGCGAGCTTGGCCAGCTCCTCGACCACCTCGTACTTGCGCACATTGCCGGGCAGTTGCTGATCGAACTTGTGGGAGATCCAGGAACGCCGGAAGTCATTCAGCTCCAGCGCCCGCGTCTTGCGGTACTTCCCGGTCAGCCAGCCGCTGGCCAGCGGGCTCCAGGTGAGCACCCCTATCCCATAGCGCTCCGCCGTCGGCAGCACGGAGCGCTCAATGCCTCGCATAAAGATGGAGTAGGGCGGCTGCTCGGTGTGGAAGGGCACATGGCCGCGCCGTTCGGCCGTCCAGCGGGCCTCGACCAGCTGCTCGGCGGCGAAGTCCGAGGAGCCGATGGCCATCACCTTGCCCTCGCGCACCAGATCGGAGAGCGCGGAGAGGGTCTCATCGATATCGGTGGCCGGATCCGGCCGGTGGATCTGGTAGAGATCGATGTAGTCGGTACCCAGCCGGCGCAGGCTTTCCTCCACCGCCTTCTTGATCCAACGCCGTGAGTTTCCACGGCGGTTGGGGTCGTCCCCCATGGGGAAGTGCGCCTTGGTCGCCAGGATCACCTCGTCCCGGCGCCCCTTGAGGGCCTTGCCGACGATCACCTCCGACTCACCCTCCGAGTACATATCGGCGGTGTCGATGAAGTTCACCCCGCCCTCCAGCGCGGTGTGCACCAGGCGTACGGCCTCGTCATGGTCGGCGTTGCCCCATTTGCCCAGCATCATCGTGCCGAGGGCGATCCGGCTGACGGTGATGCCGGTGCGGCCGAGAGTGGTGGTGCGCATCTCTTGCTCCGTTCCGCTTCATTGCTTCGGATACCGCTTCATTGCTTCGGATACCGCCCTGGCGGCGGCCCTGGACAACACCACTGTCCGCCCGGCGACTTGGTGCTGCCAGGCACGCTTGTTCAGAGGGAACGGCGTTCCTGGTACCAGCGGTACCAGGAACGATCGGCTTGCTCGGCGGATACTGAGGGCATGTCTGAACTGGGGGAATTCCTGCGCACCCGCCGTGCCGCCATCCGGCCCGAGGACTATGGCCTGTTGGCCGGTCCGGCCGCCCGCCGCCGGGTTCCCGGGCTGCGCCGGGAGGAGCTGGCCCTGCTCGCGGGGATCAGCATCGACTACTACGTACGGCTGGAGCAGGGCCGCACCCGCAATGTGTCCGACGAGGTGCTGGAGGCCGTGGCCGACGCCCTGCAGCTGGGCCCTGACGAGCGCGTCTATCTGCGCAACCTGGCCCGGCCCGCGCCCCGCAAGCGGCATACGCCACGCCCCCAGCGGGTGCGGCCCGGGCTGCGCCGGCTGCTGGAGTGCGCCCATGATGTCCCGGCCTTTGTGCTCGGCCGCCGGATGGACGTCCTGGCCTGGAACCCGCTCGCCAGGCTGGTGGTGGCCGACTTCGACCGGCTGCCCCCGGCGGACCGCAACATCGCCCGGCTGGTCTTCCTCCACGACGGCCCGGAGCGCTATCCGGAGTTCGAGGCGGTGGCCAAGGAGGTGGTGGGCAACCTCCGCTCCTATGCCGGGCGTCACCCGGACGACCCCGCCATGGCCACGCTGATCGGCGAACTCTCACTGGGGAGCGTGGAGTTCACCAGGCTCTGGTCGGGGTTCACCATCCGGGAGAAGGCCCATGGCTCCAAGGTGATCCGGCATCCGGCGGTGGGCGAGTTCAGGCTGGAGTACGAGACGCTCCAGCTGCCCGATGATCCCGAGCAGATGCTGGTGACCTATACGGCTGCCGCGGGTTCCGACTCGGAGACTTCGCTGCGGTTGCTGGCGGGGTTGGGGGCGGGTGCCGCGGACGGTCGTGCGGCTGTGCGGCGGAGCGAGCGGATATTCCGGTGAACCGGGTGCGGTTGTGATGCCGGTTCCGGTTCACCGGTCCGGTGTCTTTTCCGGCTCGCCGGTTCCGGTGCCGGTTCCGGTGTCGTTTCCGGTTCACCGGTTCCGGTGCCGGGTGGGCCCGACTCGGTGCCGGTACCGGTGCCCGGTGAGCCGTTTCCGGTGCCGGGCGGCCCGGTGCGGTGCCGAAGGGTGCGCCGGGCCGCTGTTCGTTGGCGGGTGACCCGCCGATTCCGCCTGCGGCGGGCTGCCCCACCCGCGCACCACCTCTTGCCGTTGTCCGGTGGGTTGGGCTATTCCGGCTGGGGCTGAGCGCCGTTGGCGGCGGGCCGTCGGGGGGTCAGTCCGTCAGGTCGACCGCCCGGGCCGAGGCCGCGCCGATTTCCTCGGCGATCTCGGCCAGCACCGGGGCGGCGATGGATTCGTCGACCGTCAGGGCGACCAGCGCCTCGCCACCCTCCACCGCACGCGACACCTGCATCCCGGCGATGTTGATGCCGGCCTCGCCGAGGATGCGGCCCACCGTGCCCACCACACCGGGGCGGTCGCCATAGCGCAGGAAGGCCATGTGGTCGGCGAGCGCCAGGTCCACATCGTGCTCGCCCACCGCGACAATCTTCTGGAGGTGCTTGGGACCGGCCAGGGTGCCGGAGATGGCGACCTCGTCGCCGCCGGACAGGGTGCCGCGCACGGTGACCACATTGCGGTGGTCGGTGGACTCCGAGCCGGTGGTGAGGCGCACCTCCACGCCGCGCTCCTGGGCGAACAGGGGGGCGTTCACATAGGAGACGGTCTCATCGACGATGTCCTCGAACACGCCCTTGAGCGCGGAGAGTTCGAGCACCTTGACGTCATGCTGGGTGAGCTCGCCGTACACCTCGACGTCCAGGCGGACCGCCACCTCGCCGGCCAGCGCGGTGAAGATCCGGCCCAGCTTCTCGGCCAGCGGCAGCGCGGGCTTGACGTCTTCGGCGATGACGCCGCCCTGCACATTGACGGCGTCCGGGACCAGTTCACCGGCGAGCGCCAGCCGGACGGACTTGGCGACCGCGATGCCCGCCTTCTCCTGGGCCTCTCCGGTGGAGGCGCCCAGGTGCGGGGTGGCCACCACATTGTCGAACTCGAACAGCGGGGAGTCGGTGCACGGTTCGGAGGCGTAGACGTCCAGTCCGGCGCCCGCCACCCGGCCCTCCTTGAGCGCCGAGGCCAGCGCCACCTCGTCCACGATGCCACCGCGTGCGGCATTGACGATGCGCACCGAGGGCTTGACCTTGTGCAGTGCCTCGTCGCCGATCAGCCCGAGGGTCTCCGGGGTCTTGGGCAGGTGGACGGTGATGAAGTCGGAGATCTCCAGCAGTTCGTCCAGGGAGAGCAGCCGCACGCCCATCTGCGCGGCACGCGCGGGCTGGACATAGGGGTCATAGGCCACCACCTTCATACCGAAGGCGGACATCCGCTGGGCGACCAGCACCCCGATGCGGCCCAGGCCCACAACTCCCAGGGTCTTCTCGGAGAGTTCGACTCCGGTGTACTTCGAGCGCTTCCACTCGCCGTTCTTCAGCGCGGAGTTGGCCTGCGGGATGTTGCGGGCGGTGGCGATCAGCAGGCCACAGGCCAGTTCGGCGGCGGTGATGATGTTGGAGGTGGGGGCGTTGACCACCATCACACCGGCCTTGGTGGCGGCGGAGACATCCACGTTGTCCAGGCCGACCCCGGCCCGGGCGATCACCCGCAGCCGTTTGGCGGCGGCGATGGCCTCGGCGTCCACCCGGGTGGCGGAGCGCACCAGGATGGCGTCCACCTCGGCGATGGCGGGCAGCAGCGCCGCCCGGTCCGCTCCGTTGCAGTGCCGGATGTCGAAGTCGGGACCGAGGGCGTCCACGGTGGCCGGGGACAGTTCTTCGGCGATGAGTACGACGGGCTTACGAGTCGAAGCAGTGCTCACGGGGGGTCCTCACTGGTCCATGGCGGACGGCCGTCCCGACGGCCGCAGGCGGTGAAGGGGGCGCAGCCGCGTGGAAGACGCACGACGCTGTGAGCCTGACGCGCTTTGTTGCGGAGAAGTGTATCGGCGGACGAGGGTCTGTCTTCCGCCTTCACGGAAGGATCATGGGGGCGGTTTCTTCCGGAATGGACAGCCGGAATGACAGCCGGAACGGACGGCGGGCCGCGGCTCTCGCCGCGGCCCGCCGTCCATGGTTTCTACTCCTTGTCGTCGACCCAGCTCATCAGCTTGCGGAGCTTCTTGCCGGTGCTCTCCAGCAGGTGGTCGGCGTCGGCCTTCTTGTACTCGTTGTACTTGGGCAGGCCGTCCTGGTACTCCTTCATCCAGTTCTTGGCGAAGGTGCCGTCCTGGATCTCGGAGAGGACCTGCTTCATCTCGGCCTTGGTCTGCTCGGTGACGATCCGCGGGCCGGTGACATAGTCGCCCCACTCGGCGGTCTCGGAGACCGACCAGCGCATCTTCTCCAGGCCGCCCTCGTACATCAGGTCCACGATCAGCTTGAGCTCGTGCAGGCACTCGAAGTAGGCGATCTCGGGCTGGTAGCCGGCCTCGACCAGGGTCTCGAAGCCCGCCTTGACCAGCGCGGAGGCGCCGCCGCAGAGCACCGCCTGCTCGCCGAAGAGGTCGGTCTCGGTCTCCTCGGTGAAGGTGGTCTTGATGACGCCGGCCCGGGTGCCGCCGATGGCCTTGGCGTAGGACAGGGCCAGGGCGAAGCCGCCCCCGGTGGCGTCCTGCTCGACGGCCGCGATGCAGGGCACGCCGCGGCCCTCCTCGTACTGGCGGCGGACCAGGTGGCCCGGGCCCTTGGGGGCGACCATGCAGACATCCACGCCGGCCGGGGCCTTGATGAAGCCGAAGCGGATGTTGAAGCCATGGCCGAAGAACAGGGCGTCGCCGTCCTTGAGGTGCTCCTTGACGGACTCCTCGTAGACCTTGGCCTGGATGGGGTCCGGCACCAGGATCATGATCACGTCGGCCTCGGCGGCGGCCTCGGCGGGGGTGACCACCCGCAGGCCCTGCTCCTCGGCCTTCACCTTGGACTTGGAGCCCTCCGGCAGGCCCACCCGGACGTCCACGCCCGAGTCGCGCAGGGACAGCGCATGGGCGTGGCCCTGGCTGCCGTAGCCCAGGACCGCCACCTTGCGGCGCTGGATGAGGGAGAGGTCGGCGTCGTTGTCGTAGAAGAGCTCGGCGGCCACGTGAGGTGTCTCCTTGTTCGCGGGTGTGCGTCCCACCGTATGACGGGCGGGGTGGGGAAGGTTGTCGGGTCCGGGATTCCGGGGGTCGGGCGTCGGACGGGGCGTCAGCGGGATGGTCAGGCCGAGCGGTCCAGGGCGCGCAGGCTGCGGTCGGTGATGGAGCGGGCGCCGCGCCCGATGGCGATGGTGCCGGACTGGACCAGTTCCTTGATGCCGAACGGCTCCAGCATCCTGAGCATGGCGCCCAGCTTGTCGCCGCTGCCGGTGGCCTCGATGGTGACGGCCTCCGGGGAGACGTCGACGGTCTTGGCCCGGAAGAGCTTGACGATCTCCACGATCTGGGAGCGGGTCTCGTTGTCGGCCCGCACCTTCACCAGAACGAGTTCGCGCTGGACCGCGGTGGCGTCCTCCAGCTCGACGATCTTCAGCACATTGACGAGTTTGTTGAGCTGCTTGGTGACCTGCTCCAGCGGCAGCGACTCGACGTTGACCACGATGGTGATCCTGGAGATGTCGGGGTGTTCGGTGACCCCGACGGCCAGTGAGTCGATGTTGAAGCCGCGCCGGGAGAACAGGGCGGCGATCCGGGCGAGGATGCCGGGGGTGTTCTCCACCAGGACGGAGAGGGTGTGCTTGGTCATGGGTGTGCGCTCTCCTGCTCTCAGTCGTCGGCGACGTCGTCGAAGTCGGGGCGGACGCCCCGCGCGGCCTGGATCTCGTCGTTGGAGGTGCCGGCGGCCACCATCGGCCAGACCATGGCGTCCTGGTGGACGATGAAGTCCACCACCACGGGGCGGTCGTTGATGGCGTTGGCCTGCTCGATCACGGCGTCCAGCTGGGCCGGGTCCTCGCAGCGCAGGCCCACACAGCCCATGGCCTCGGCGAGTTTGACGAAGTCGGGGACGCGGGTGCCGGTGCAGGGCTCCTTGCCGTTGGCCTTGGCGGAGCCGCCGTTGAGCACCTCGGGGCCCTGGTGCAGCACGGTGTTGGAGTAGCGCTCGTTGTAGAACAGGGTCTGCCACTGGCGGACCATGCCCAGCGCCCCGTTGTTGATGATGGCGACCTTGATCGGGATGTTGTTGAGCGCGCAGGTGACCAGTTCCTGGTTGGTCATCTGGAAGCAGCCGTCGCCGTCGACGGCCCACACGGTGCGGTCCGGCACCCCGACCTTGGCGCCCATGGCGGCCGGGACGGCGTAGCCCATGGTGCCCGCGCCCCCGGAGTTGAGCCAGCTGGCGGGGCGCTCATAGTCGATGAAGTGGGCGGCCCACATCTGGTGTTGGCCCACCCCGGCCGCGTACACCGTGTCCTGGGGGGCGAGTTGGCCGATGCGCTGGATCACCCGCTGCGGGGAGAGGCTGCCGTCCGCGGGGTCCTCGTAGCCCAACGGGTAGGTGCGCCGCCACCGGTTGAGGTCGTCCCACCAGGCGGCGTGATCGCCGATGTGCCCGGCCGTGTGCTCGGCCTGGACCGCCACGATCAGGTCGGCCAGCACCTCCCGGGCGTCGCCGACGATCGGCACATCGGCGGCCCGGTTCTTGCCGATCTCGGCGGGGTCGATATCGGCGTGCACCACCTTGGCGTGCGGGGCGAAGGAGTCCAGCCGGCCGGTGACCCGGTCGTCGAAGCGGGCGCCCAGGGCCACGATCAGGTCGGCCTTCTGCAGGGCGGTGACCGCGGTGACCGCGCCGTGCATGCCGGGCATGCCGATGTGCTGGGGGTGGCTGTCGGGGAAGGCCCCCAGGGCCATCAGGGTGGTGGTCACCGGGGCACCGGTCAGTTCGGCGAAGACCTTCAGCTCGTCGGTGGCCCCGGCCTTGAGCACTCCGCCGCCCACATAGAGCACCGGGCGCCGGGCCTGGGTGATCAGCTTGGCGGCCTCCCGGATCTGCTTGGCGTGCGGCTTGGTGACGGGCCGGTAGCCGGGCAGGTCGGTCTGCGGCGGCCAGACAAAGGTGGTCTGTGCCTGGAGGGCGTCCTTGGCGATGTCCACCAGCACCGGTCCGGGGCGGCCGGTGGAGGCGACATGGAATGCCTCGGCGATGGTTCTGGGGATCTCGGCCGGGTCGGTGACCAGCCAGTTGTGCTTGGTGATCGGCATGGTGATGCCGCAGATGTCCGCTTCCTGGAAGGCGTCCGTGCCGATCGACTTGGAGGAGACCTGGCCGGTGATGGCCACCAGCGGCACGGAGTCCATATGCGCGTCGGCGATGGGGGTGACCAGGTTGGTGGCGCCCGGGCCCGAAGTGGCCATGCACACCCCGACCTTGCCGGTGGCCTGGGCGTAGCCGGTGGCGGCGTGACCCGCGCCCTGCTCGTGGCGGACCAGGATGTGGCGGACCTTGGCGGAGTCCAGCATCGGGTCGTAGGCGGGGAGGATGGCTCCGCCGGGGATGCCGAATACGGTGTCGGCCCCGACCTCTTCCAGCGAGCGGATGAGCGACTGCGCGCCCGTGACGTGCTCGACGATGGTGGGCTGCTGCGCCGCGCCGCGGGTGCGCGGCTGCGGATGATGGGCTCCGGTGGCCTGCTCGGTCATCGACGTTCTCTTCTCGGAGATCGACTGCTGTTGATGGTTGCTGGTTCGGAACTGCGGCGGACGGGACGGGGCGGTCGGCGGGGTACCGGTGCAACAAAAAACCCCTCGTGCCAGGAGGCAAGCGAGGGGAGCGCGCCGGTGCGTTCAGCAGGCGTTGACGGGTGGCCTGCTTCAGCCGACGCGCTGTCCAAGTACGAGAATTCGGGTGCGCATGACACTGACCCTCCCTCTGGTGCATGCGAGGTGTCAAGTGGGTGGGACAGGCGTCTCATTATTTGAGCGCAATGGAGCATGTGCCAGCGCGGCCGCCCCGCCCACCGCCGCGGTACGCACCGGCAGCGCCCCGCCCACCCGCACCCGCTTGCCACCCTCGCACGCCTCCTTGGGCACCGGATAGCAGCCCAGGTGGAGGTCATGGCGCAGGCGCTGCTCGTCCAGCGCCCCGGAGAAGGCCAGGCCCTGGCCATGGGTGCAGCCCATGGCGCGCAGGGCGCGGGCCTGCTCGGGGTCGTCCACGCCTTCGGCCACCGACTGCAGGCCCAGGTCGCCGGCGATCCGCAGCAGCCCCGCGGTGATCTTGTGCAGCCTGGCCGATTCCACCACCCCGTCGACCAGGGTGCGGTCCAGCCTGAGTACATCGACGGGCAGCCGGCGCAGGGCACTCATGGCGCCGAAGCCGGTGCCGAAGCCGTCCAGGGCGACCCGGGCGCCGAACCTGCGCAGCGAGACCAGCCGGCGCTCCAGTTCGTCCAGTGATACCCGCAGGTCGTCACCGGTGAGCTCCAGGACCAGCGACCCGGCGGGCAGGGCATGGCGCAGCAGCAGGGACTCCAGATGCCTGGGCGGCAGTGATTTGTCCAGCAGCCGGGCGGCGGACAGCCGGACGTACACCGGGACGCCCTGGCCGGTGCGGCGGCGCTGGGCGGCCTGTTCCAGGGCCTTCTCCAGGGTCCAGCGGGCGAGTTCGGCGCCCAGGGCACCGTCGCGGGACCGGCCGTCGGCACCGCGGCGGCTGTCGGCGGACATGCACAGGAATTCGTCCGGGGTGAACAGGATGCCCTGGGGCGAGCGCCAGCGGGCCTGGGCGGCCAGCGCGGTGATCCGGCCGGTGCCCAGGTCGACCACCGGCTGGTGCAGCAGTACGAACTCGCCCTCGTGCAGGGCGGTGCGCAGCCGGGTGACCAGCCCGGCACGGCGGACCACATCGGCCTGCATCTGCGGGGCGTAGAGCTCCACCCGGCCCTTTCCGGCCTGCTTGGCCCGGTACATGGCCAGGTCGGCGTTGCGCATCAGGGTGCCCGGGGTGATGCCGGGGTCGGCGAAGGCGACGCCGATGCTGGCGGCGACCCGGACCTCGGTGCCGCCCTCCACCGTATAGGGCTGGGAGAGGGTGATCCGCAGCCGTTCGGCGATCTCCCGGATGCGGCGCTCGCGGGCGGCCGGGTCGCGGGTGCCGTCACCGAGGATCAGTGCCGCGAACTCGTCGCCCCCGAAGCGGGCGGTGGAGTCCCCGGCCCGTACCGACTCCTGGAGCCGGCGGGCGGCCTGCACCAGCAGTTCGTCGCCGGCCTGGTGGCCGACGGTGTCATTGACGGCCTTGAAGCCGTCGAGGTCGATGAAGAGCACCGCGGTGCCCGCGTCGGTCACTCTGCGGCCGGTGAGGGCCTGCTGGACGCGGCGGGTGAACAGCGCCCGGTTGGGCAGGTCGGTGAGCGGGTCATGCTCCGCGGTGTGCTGCAACTGGGCCTGCAGGCGTACCCGTTCGGTGACATCGCGGCTGTTGAAGATGAGGCCCCCGTGGTGGCGGTTGACGGTGGACTCCACATTGAGCCACTCGCCGTCGCCGGAGCGGAAGCGGCACTCGATGCGGGTGGTGGGCTCCTCGGCGGGCGGTGCGGCCAGGAAGCGGCGCACCTCGTGCACCACCCGGCCCAGGTCCTCGGGGTGGATCAGGGAGGCGAGTTCGGAGCCGATCAGCTCCTCGGCGTCGCGCCCGTAGACGCCCGCGGCGGCGGGGCTGACATAGCGCAGGATCCCGGTGGGCGCGGCGATCATGATGACATCGCTGGAGCCCTGCACCAGGGAACGGAAGTGGTTCTCCGTCTGGGCCAGTTCCTGGGTGAGGGAGATGTTGTCCAGCAGCATGATGCCCTGGCGGACCACCAGGGCCAGCACCACCGTGCAGCCGGTGAACAGCACCACCCGGTCCACCCGGTGGCCGTCCAGCACGTTGTAGAGGATCCCCAGGGTGCAGACGGCGGCGGCCAGGTACGGGGTGAGGGCGGCCAGCGAGCCGGCGATGGGGCGGGGCGGCTGGGCGGCGGCGTGTTTGGCGCCGCGCGGGGTGCCGCTCTCCTCGCGGGCCACCCAGGGCGCGTAGGCCATCAGCATGTAGCCGGCGAACCAGCCGGCGTCCAGGATCTGGCCGGAGCGATAGTTCTCGCGCAGCAGCGGCGAGGTGAACAGGGCGTCGCACAGCACGGTCAGGGCCAGCGCGGCGATGGCGGTGTTGATCGCCGAGCGGTTGGCCGAGGAGCGGCGGAAGTGCAGCGCCAGCACCATGGACACCAGCACGATGTCCAGCAGCGGATAGGCCAGGTTGAGGGCGGCGTGCGCCACCGTCTCGCCCTCGAAGTGCGCGGTGTGGGCGAGCGCCAGGCTCCAGGAGAGGGTGAGCAGGGAGCCGCCGATCAGCCAGGAGTCCAGCCCCAGGCAGACCCAGCCGGCCCGGGTGACCGGACGGCGGGCGAGCACCAGCAGGCCGATGATGGCGGGCGGCGCGAACAGCAGGAAGCAGAAGTCGGCCGGGGACGGGCTGGGCACATGCCGGCCGAGGATCACCTCGTACCAGCCCCAGACCGCGTTGCCGAAGCCGGCCATTCCGGAGGAGGCGGCGAACAGCAGCCAGGCGGGCCGGAAGCGGGTGCTGTGGGTGCGCGCGTACCAGAAGCAGGAGGCGGCGGCCAGCCCGGCCGCGCCGCTGAGTCCGAAGTCGCCCATGGCCAGGGCGAGTTCGCAGGAGCCCCAGCCGAAGGCGGCGCCGGTGGCATAGCCGCCGCAGACCAGGGCGAGCAGCAGCTGGGCGAGCATGCCCGTGGTGCCGGCCGGCCCCTGGGCCGGTGACCGCCGCCGGGGCAGGGCCGCTCCGGG
Organism: Streptomyces sp. NPDC052396; assembly: GCF_044593195.1. NCBI lineage: Bacteria > Bacillati > Actinomycetota > Actinomycetes > Kitasatosporales > Streptomycetaceae > Streptomyces > Streptomyces sp. NPDC052396. The sequence goes on along the minus strand of NZ_JBIUAW010000002.1, from coordinate 509,083 downwards.
GGCGCTCACCGCGCCGCCGTCCTGAGCCAGGCGACCCACGGAAGCCACAGCAGCAGGGTCGCCGTGCAGTGAACTCGCCGCCGGTGCACAAGTGGCCGGTGCATGAGCCGCGTCGGGTTGATCGTCCATTGGCCGTGCATCGCCCGTCGCCCCCCTTGAGTGCCGGTGCTTCGCTGCGCCTTTCCGTGCGCGGCGCAGCCCCCGGTCCGGACGATACACCAGACTGGTCACTCAGGGACATAGCTCATATACATAGCGTAACTAGCGAACGGCATATGGACACGCTGTGCAGTCGAACGGTACCTCTACGTGGCTTCAGGGGGCAGTGGCTACGACGTTCAACAGGGGCTCGTCCAGAACGAATCTGGCCAGCTGGCCGCGGAGCAGCGCCCGGGCGCGCGGGGTGAACGCCGATGAGGCGCCGCCCACATGAGGGGTGATCAGCACGCCCGGAGCGGTCCACAACGGGTGGTCTGCGGGCAGCGGTTCGGGGTCGGTGACATCAAGTGCCGCCCGTAGCCGGCCGGTACGCAACTCGGCGAGCAGCGCCTCGGTGTCCACCACCGGCCCGCGTGCCACATTGACCAGAAGCGCCCCGTCCTTCATCCGGGCCAGGTTGCCGGCGCCCATCAGCCCCCGGGTCTGTTCGGTGAGCGGGGCCACCAGGATCACCACATCGGCCTCGGGCAGCAGCCGGGGCAGATCGGTGACCGGGTGCACCGGCCCGCGCGAGGTCGTACGCGGGGAGCGCGCGACGCGCGCCACCCGGGCGCACTCAAAGGGCGCAAGCCGGTCTTCAATGGCACTGCCGATCGAGCCGTAGCCGACGATGAGTACGGACTTGTCGGCGAGCGCCGGCTGGAAGCCCGGGCGCCACTCCCCCGCTTGCTGCGCCCGGGAGAAACCCGGGATGTCCCGGAGCGAGGCCAGGGTGAGGGCCAGGGCCAGCTCCGCGGTGCTGGCGTCGTGCAGCCCCCGGGCGTTGCACAGCAGCGCCCCCGGCGGCAGCAGCGGCAGGGCGGCCAGCAGATGGTCGACTCCGGCGGTCAGCGCCTGCACCACCCGCACCCCGCGCATCTCCGGCAGCGGGCGGAGGCACACCTCCGGCCCGGCCAGCCGGAGATTCACGGCATAGGGCACCGCATAGAACACGCACCGTGCGGGGTCGGCCGGGTAGTCCTCCGCACCGTTCCAGTAGGCGTACTCCAGCCCCTGGGGGAGGTCCCCGATCTCCTCGGGGGGCAGGGGCAGCCAGGCCATGGGGCGGTCGGCACCGCCGTGATCTGCAGTCATGCCAGGAGGCTATGCGAAGAGGCCGGTGCGGCAGAGGTTAAGTTGGGGGAGCGCCGATCAGCAGGGCACGGGGAGGGAAACGGCCGGTGGAGCGCAGGACAGTCGGTGCCACGGCGCTCACGGTGGGGGCGGTCGGTCTGGGATGCATGCCCATGCACTGGGCCTACACCGCCTCCCAGCGGAGCGGCGAGGGCGCGCTGCGCACCGTGCACGCGGCGCTGGACGCGGGGGTCAGCCTGCTGGACACCGCGGATATGTACGGGCCGTTCACCAACGAGCTACTGGTGGGGCGGGTGTTGCGCCAGCGGCGGTCGGAGGCGTTTGTCTCCACCAAGTGCGGGCTGCTGGTGGGCGAGCAGCACATCGTGGCCAACGGCCGCCCCGGCTATGTCAGGCGTGCCTGTGACGCCTCGCTGCGGCGGCTGCAGACCGATGTGATCGACCTGTACCAGCTGCACCGGCCCGACCCCGAGGTGCCGGTGGAGGAGACCTGGGGCGCCATGGCGGAACTGGTGGCCGCCGGAAAGGTACGGGCCCTGGGGTGGTGTGCGATCGGCGCCCACACCCACCGGCGCTCCGGCGCGGGGCTGTACGACGCCACCCTGCGCCAACTGGAGCGGGTGCAGCAGGTGTTCCCGGTCAGCTGTGTGCAGGCCGAGCTGTCGGTCTGGTCGCGTGAGGCGCTGGACACCCTGATGCCCTGGTGCGCCTCGCGCGGGGTGGGGCTGCTGGCCGCGATGCCCTTGGGGAACGGTTTCCTCAGTGGGACGCTCACTCCCGGCCAGGGCTTCGAGCCCGAGGACATCCGGGCCCGGCATCCACGGTTCACCGCCGAGATGATGGCGGCCAACCAGCCGATAGTGGCCGGGCTGCGCCGGGTCGGCCGGCGCCATGACGCCTCCGCCGCCCAGGTGGCCCTGGCCTGGGTACTGGCCCAGGGCCGCCATGTGGTGCCGGTGCCGGGCACCAAGAAGGCCGAGTGGGCGGTGCAGAACGCTGCCGCTGCCCGACTGCGGCTGAGCGAGGAGGACTTGGCCGAGATAGCCGCGCTGCCCAGGGCGCTGGGGTCCTGGTACTGAGGGCTACCGGCCGCCGGGCAGGGCCTCCAGGTGGGGTGCGGACAGGTGCAGCACCTCATAGCGCTCGGTGGCGTCCTCGTCCGCCGGCGCGGCGCTCTCCCACAGGGTGAAGCGCAGCAGCTGCCAGTGGCGGGGGTCGAAGGCGAGCGCCGTGGTGTGCACTCCCTCGCGCCGGGCGGTGGTGTGCAGCCGGGCGGTCTCCTCCTCGAACAGCGCGGCCAGGCCGCCCGGTTCGGCGAGTTCCGGGATGGGGGTCAGCCGCCGGGTGGCGGCCCGGGGCGCCGCGCCCCGGGCGGGTCCGGCCAGGGCGGCCAGCCCGGTCCAGTGATGGACGGCCGGGCGTCCGAAGGAGTCGATGATGCGCTGGAATCCGCCACCGCCGACCAGGAACTCCGCCATGCCGCCGGTCTCCTGCCAGAGGTAGAAGGGCGCGTACTGGTTGACCGGTGAGCCGTCCCGGCCGCGTTCACGCACCAGGTACGCCTTGAGTCCGAGCCCGGCACGGTCGTCCAGGAGGTGGGCCGCGGCGGCCACCCGGTCGCGGATGACCGCCATGTCGTAGTCGGCGGGCAGGGTGATTTCGTACTGCATCGCATCCATGCGAGCACTGTACATACCAGTTGGTACAGAGAACAGGTGGTGCCGGTCACACCCCCTCGGGGCTGAACAGCCGCAGCCGGTGGGCGGTGGCGGCCGCCTCGCCCCGGCCCGAAGCGCCCAGCTTGGCCAGGATGTTGGAGACATGCACGCTGGCCGTCTTGGGCGAGATGAACAGTTCCTCGGCGATCTGCCGGTTGCTGCGGCCCTGGGCCACCAGACGCAGCACATCGCGCTCACGCGGGGTCAGGCCCAGCGCCTGGGCGCCCGGCTCGGCCGGGGCCGGGGCGTGTTCCCGGCGCAGCAGCGGCAACCGGGCGCGTCTGGCCAGGAGTTCGGCGGCCTCGCGCAGCGGCCGGGCGTCCAGCCGGACGGCGGTGGCATGGACCTCGGGCAGCAGCTCGGCGGCCCGTTCCACGGCCGCGCTCCCGCCCTCGGCGGTCAGCAGCGCCTCGGCCCAGCGGTGGCGCACCCGGGCCAGGTCATAGGGCCGGTCGGTGAGTTCGAAGGCGGCCACCGCCTCGGCCCAGCGGTCCGGGTCCCACTCGCCCTCGGCGCGCAGCAGTTCGGCGTCCAGGAAGGCGCCGTACGCCTGCCAGACCGGGACGATCCGGGGCAGATGTCTGGCCGCGTCGCGGATCCGGGCGAGGATCCCGGCCCGGCCGGGTTCGGCGGAGGGCAGCCCGCGCGCGTCGGCCTCCACCCCGGCCGCGGCGACCAGCAACGGCCAGGCGTCCCGCTGGACGCCCGGGGGCAGCCCGGCGTCCAGGACCGGCACCAGCGCGGCCCGGGCGTCGGCCGGCCGGCCCTGGGCGGCGGCCAGTTCCAGGGCGGTGTGGGCGAGCGGGATGACGATCTGCGGCTGCGGGTCCCGCACCCCATGGTGCTCATGCACCACGGCCAGCTGCCGCTCCGCCTGGGCCAGGTCGCCACGGGCCAGGGCCAGCCGGGCCAGGCAGTGGGTGCCGAAGCCGCTGGGCTTGCGGCCCTGGGCCAGCCGCAGCACCTCCGGCACCAGCTGCTCGGCCTCCGCCCAACGGCCCAGCGACATCAGCGACTTGGCCTTGTTGGACAGTGCCCAGGCCTGGGCGTCGCGGCGGCCGAAGCGCTCCAGCAGGGCGACGCTTCCGTCCACGACCGCCACCGCCTGCGCCGACCGCCCCACGCCCTCCAACGCGGAGGCCAGGTTGATGTAGCAGCGCCCGACGACATGGGCGTGGCCCAGCTCGACGACCCGTTCGCAGACGGCGCGCATCTCGGCGAGGCCGGTCTCCACATCACCTGAATCGATCTTGAGTCCGGCCAGGGTCAGCCGGGCGTTGAGCTCGGTGCCCTCCGCTCCCACCAGATGTGCCAGCTCCACCGCCCGTTCGGCGAGCCGGTAGCTCTCCGGCCCGGGGGTGTGCAGGGCGCTCCAGGAGGCGGCCTGGCTCACCACTTCGGCGTGCACCGGGGACGGCGGCAGTCCGCGCACCAGCTCCTGGGCGCGGGCGATCTCCGCCGAGCCGTCGGTGCGCACCAGGGCCTCCATCAGTTTGCTGCGCTGGGTCCAGAACCAGGCGGCGCGCAGGGGGTCCCGGTCCTCGTCCAGCATCCGCAGCGCCTTCTTGCTGACGGCCAGGGCGCGTTCGCGTTCGCCCGCCATATGGGCGGCGGTGACCATTTCGGCCAGCAGGTCCAGCAGCCGCAGCGCCTCGTCGGCGCAGCCACAGGCCGGGTAGGCGTCGGCGGCGTCGAACGGCCGCTGCTGCTCGCGGACTTCCGCCGGGACGTCCTCCCACAGCTCCAGGGCGCGTTCCAGCAGCCGCAGTTGCTCGGCGTAGGCGTAGCGGCGGCGGGCCTGGACCGAGGCGGTCAGCACCGCGGGCAGTGCCTTGACCGGCTCATGGGCGTGGTACCAGTAGGCGGCCAGCCGGGCGGCCAGCTCATCGGCGCGCACCAGGGCCGGCTCGGCCTCCAGGACCTGGGCGTAGCGGCGGTTGAGGCGGGAGCGCTCGCCGGGCAGCAGGTCGTCGGTGACCGCCTCACGGACCAGGGCGTGCCGGAAGCGGTAGCCGTCGCCGTCCAGGGCGGGCCGCAGGACGCCGGCGCCGACCGCCTGGCGCAGGGCGGCTATCAGCTCGTCCTCGCCGAGGCCGGAGACGGCGCGCAGCAGCTCGTACTCCACGGCCGGTCCGCCCTCGGCGGCGAGCCGCACCACCCGCTGGGTGTCCTCCGCCAGCGCCTCGACCCGGACCAGCAGCAGGTCGCGCAGGGAGTCCCGGAGGCCGGTGCGGCAGCCTCCGTCGATGGCGGCGGCCAGTTCCTCGACGAAGAAGGCGTTGCCGTCGGAGCGGGCGAAGACCTGGTCCAGCAGGGCGCCATCGGGCACCGTGCCGCTGATTCCGGTGAGCTGGGCGCCGACCTCGGCCCGGGTGAAGCGGGAGAGTTCGATGCGGGTGAGGCTGCGCATCCGGTCCAGCTCGGCGAGGAAGGGGCGCAGCGGGTGGCGGCGGTGGATGTCGTCGGAGCGGTAGGAGGCGACGATGACCAGGCGCCCGGTGTGCAGGGAGCGCAGCAGATAGGCGAGCAGTTCGCGGGTGGAGCGGTCGGCCCAGTGCAGGTCCTCGATGGCCAGCACCAGGGTGCGTTCGGTGGTGAGCCGCTCCAGCATGCGGGCGGTGAGCTCGAAGAGCCGGGCGCGGCCGTCCTCGTCGTGTGACTCCCGGGCGGTTTCCCCCAGTTCGGGCAACAGGCGGGCCAGCTCGCCCTCCTGCCCGGCGGCGGCCAGCGCCAGTTCCCCGCCCAACTGCCGGTGCAGGGCGCGCAGGGCGGTGGAGACCGGGGCGAAGGGCAGACCCTCGCATCCGATCTCCACACAGCCGCCCAGCGCGGTGACGGCCCCCGCCCCGGCGGCGGCGGACAGGAACTCCTCGATCAGACGGGTCTTGCCGACGCCCGCCTCACCGCCGATGAGCAGCGCCTGGGGTTCGCCGGCGGCGGCGCGGGCCAGGGCGTCGGTGAGGATGCCGAGTTCCTCGGCGCGTCCGATGAATACGGGGCTTACGGAGTTCTTGTGCACGTCGCCGAGGATCGCACAGGGCTCCGGCGGCGCCATCTAGGCGGCGGTGCGGTAGGAGACGCGCAGCCGGCGGCCGTCCTCCCCTACGGTTCCCGTGCCTCCGGGGCGCTGCCCGGTGTCGGCGGCGGCCAGGCGGGCGGCCTCGGCCAGCCGGTAGTCGGCGGCCTCCCGGGTGAGCTCCAGGGCGCGGAAGGTGTGCAGCAGGTTGGTGAACACGGTGGTTTTTCCCCTTGGGTTGAGCGGTTTCGCCGGGCCGTTCCCGGCCCTGGAAATAAGCCTGCGCTCTAAGGGGGGTGGCTCACATCGGGTGGGTGCCGGATGTTGGGGCCGGGGGTGCCTTAGGGGACGGGGGGCGCCCCCTTAGGGGCGCGGGGCGGCGGCGTCATGCGGCTCCGCCGCGTGGGCGCGACGAGCCACCGACGGCCCGCACCCGAAAGTCAAACCCCAGTCGGGCTCGGCTCAACCCCCGAACGCGCCGCAGGCACTCCGCACTCCGGCGGTTCGATGCTGATCCGTGGCAGCCGCCGTTCCAGCCAGGCCGGCAGCCACCAGTTGGCCCCGCCCAGCAAGTGCATCAGCGCCGGGACCAGCAGGGTGCGCAGGACGAACGCGTCCAGGGCGACGGCCGCGGCCAGCCCGATGCCGAACATGGCGATGACCCGGTCTCCGCTGAGGACAAAGGCGAGGAAGACCGAAATCATGATGACGGCCGCGGAGTTGATGACCCGGCTGGTCTCGGTGAGGCCGACCCGGACCGCGCGGCGGTTGTCCCGGGTGGCCAGCCACTCCTCGTACATCCGGCTGACCAGGAACACCTGGTAGTCCATGGACAGCCCGAACAGCACCGAGACCATCACCACCGGCAGGAACGGTTCTATGGGCCCGGCCGCGCCCAGTCCCAGCCGTTCGCTGCCCCAGCCCCATTGGAAGACGGCCACGATCAGGCCGAAGGAGGAGGCGACCGCGGCGATGTTCATCAGGGCCGCCTTCAGCGGTATGCCCACGCTGCGGAAGGCCAGGAGCAGCAGCAGGCAGCCCAGGGACACCACGGTGCCCACGAACAGCGGCAGTTTGCCCAGGATGACGCCGGCGAAGTCGTCGTAGCTGGCGGTCACCCCGCCGACCCGGACCTTCATGGAGGTGCCCTCGGCGGCCTGGGGCAGCACCGTGGCGCGCAGCCGGCCGACCAGTTCGCTGGTGGCCGTGGACTGCGGTGAGGTGCCGGGCACCACGGTGATCACGCCGGTGGAGCCATTGCCGCTGAGCGTGGCGTGCCCCACGGCGGCGATGCCCTCGGTGGTCCGCAGCCGGTCCGGCAGCCGGTCGAAGGCCAGCCGGTCGGCGGCCCCGTCCAGCTCGGCCACCAGGGTCAGCGGGCCGTTGACGCCGGGGCCGAAGCCATGGGCCAGCATGTCGTACGCCTGGCGGGTGGTGCTGGAGGCGGGGTTGGTGCCCTGGTCGGAGGTGCCCAGGTGCAGCGAGCACACCGGCAGCGCCAGCACCAGCATGACGGCGGCGGCCAGGGTGCCCAGCACCTTGGGGTGGCGCTCGACAAAGGCGGACCAGCGGGCGGCCAGCGAGGTGGGGGTGTCCGGGCGGGGCCCGGAGACGGCCAGCCGGCGGCGCTCGCGGCGGCTGAGGGCGCGTTCGCCGATCAGGCCGAGCAGCGCGGGCAGCAGGGTGATGGAGGCGGCGACGGTGAGCACCACGGTGAGCGAGGCGGCGATGGCCACCCCGGTGAGGAAGCCCAGGTCCAGGATGAGCATGCCCAGCAGGGCGACGCACACGGTGCCGCCGGCGAACACCACGGCCCGGCCGGTGGTGGCCACCGCCCGTTGCGCGGCGAGCGCCACCGGCAGGCCCTGGCGCAGCCCCTTGCGGTGACGGGTGACGATGAACAGCGCGTAGTCGATGCCCACGCCCAGCCCGATCAGGGTGCCCAGCATGGGCGCGAAATCGGCCACCGGCAGCAGATGGCCCAGCAGCTGGGTGCCCATGGCGGCGGTGCCCACGCCGACCAGCGCGGTGGCGATGGGCAGCAGGCTGGCGGCCAGCGAGCCGAAGACCACAAAGAGCACCACACCGGCCACCGCGATGCCGATGATCTCGCTGAGGTGGCCGCCCTTGCCCTCGGTGTTGGCGATGTCCCCGCCGCCCAGCGCCACCCGCAGGCCGTCGCCCTCGGCCCCGCGCACGGTGTCCACCACCCGCTGGACCTGTGCCTTGGTCACATCGCCGCGGAAGGCGAGGGAGGCATAGGCGGTGTGTCCGTCCTGGCTGACCCGGCCCGCGCCGGTGGCGGTGTACGGGCCGCTGACGGAGGTGACGCCGGGCAGGGTGGCGGTCTTGTGCAGCACCGCGGTCATGGTCCGCTTGACCTGGGTGGCGCGTACGGAGCCCTGGTCGGTGTGCCAGACGATGGTGTTCTCGCTGCCCTTGCCCGGGAACTGCCGTTCCAGCAGGGCGGTGGCGCGGGACGACTCGGTGCCCGGGACGCGGTAGTCGTCCGAGTAGGCGGAGCCGGCGAGGGTGGCGGCGGCCGTGGTGCCGGCCAGCGCGAGGAGCCACAGCACGATGACGACGAGGCGGTGGCGCAGGCACCACCGGGCAAGTGAGGTCATGGGCCGCTTCCCGGGTCTCGCGATCGCATCGTGTCGCCGGGACTGATCCGTGGTGGCTTCCGACCGCTGTGAGCTGGTGGTATGCCCTCGCCGAAGAGGCGCGCCAAGGCGTGGGCGGGGCACAGCACCTCACTGTGACAGCCGAAAGAGATCAATTGACCTTTTATGCCTCAAGTGTGGCTCAAGCCACACAAGGCGTCCTGTCCGGTGGTCTGTTCGGTGGGCTGTTCATGGGTGGTCTGTTTCAGCGGAGTCCGCGCCAGCTGTGCGCCACATCCACCACCAGATGGTTGCCCAGCTGGAAGACCCGGAACGGCAGCCGGGCGCGTACCCCCAGGCCGACCTGGGTGTCCCCTTCGAAGCTGCCGCCGAAGCGGGCCTCCCGGAAGGTCCGGAAACCGCCGAGATCCACTCCGGGCAGCAGCTTTCCGGCGTGCCCGGGGTAGCGGGGACCGCCCGCCTCCAGGTCGAAGCTGGGCGCGGCCACCCGGATCTCCAGCACCGCCCCGGGGCCCACCGGGATCATCGACCCCGAACCGTCCTGATAGAGCTTGTCGACGTACTGGACCCGGTACCCGATCGGGTGATCGCCGGGGGTGTGCACATCGAACACCATGCGGTCGAAGCAGTCGTGCCGGCCGACCCTGATGTCGGTCAGCGGCTTGTTGTCGGCCTCGGCCCGGGCCTTGGGGCGGCTGCCCCAGTCGACGGCCTGGCAGGCGGCGGGCTTGTCGCTCCCCTGGTGGGCGGCCACCGGCCCGGTCGCCGCCGTCAGTCCGGTGCCCGCCAGCGCAAACGCGGCCAGCGCGGTACTCAACCGTCGCATTGCAACCCCCAGCTGTGGAGTGCGGGCACGTCCACCGGCCCGTCCGACCGGATCATGCCGGACGCTTCCCGGCACAGGGGGAGGTAGCGAACAATTCCGGCCAACTGCGACTGATCGCCTATAGCACCTATACGACGATGGCCGCCCCTCCGATTCGGAGGGGCGGCCATCAGTCACCGGGCCGGCCGGCTCAGCCTTCGACGCCGAGCTTCTCCAGGATCAGCTCGCGCACCCGGGCCGCGTCCGCCTGGCCGCGGGTCGCCTTCATCACCGCGCCGACCAGCGCACCGGCCGCCGCGACCTTGCCGCTGCGGATCTTGTCGGCGATGGCCGCGTTGGCCGCGATGGCCTCGTCCACGGCCGTGCCCAGCGCGCCCTCGTCGGAGACCACCTTCAGGCCGCGCTTCTCCACGACCTCATCCGGCGCGCCCTCGCCGGCCAGCACGCCCTCGATCACCTGGCGGGCCAGCTTGTCGTTGAGGGAGCCCTCGGCGACCAGCGCCGAGATCCGGGCGACCTGTGCGGGGGTGATGGGCAGCGCGGACAGCTCCACGCCGTCCTCGTTGGCGCGGCGGGCCAGCTCGCCCATCCACCACTTACGGGCGGAGGCCGCGTCGGCGCCCGCGTCGATGGTGACCAGGATCAGGTCGATGGCGCCCGCGTTGAGCAGGGACTGCATCTCGTGCTCCGAGACACCCCACTCCTCGCGCAGCCGGTTGCGGCGCACCCGCGGCAACTCCGGCAGGGCGGCCCGCAGTTCCTCGACCCACTCGCGGGAGGGGGCCACCGGCACCAGGTCCGGCTCCGGGAAGTAGCGGTAGTCCTCGGCCTCTTCCTTGATCCGGCCCGAGGTGGTGCTGCCGTCCTCCTCGTGGAAGTGCCGGGTCTCCTGGACGATGGTGCCGCCCGTGGAGAGCACCGAGGCATGCCGCTGGACCTCGAACCGCACCGCGCGCTCCACGCTGCGCAGCGAGTTGACGTTCTTGGTCTCGGAGCGGGTGCCGAACTTCTCGGTGCCATGGGGGCGCAGCGACAGGTTGACGTCGCAGCGCATCTGGCCCATCTCCATCCGGGCCTCGGAGACGCCCAGCGTCTTGATGAGCTCGCGCAGTTCGGCGACATACGCCTTGGCGACCTCGGGAGCCCGCTCGCCCGCGCCCTCGATCGGCTTGGTGACGATCTCGATCAGCGGGATGCCGGCCCGGTTGTAGTCCAGCAGCGAGTGCTGGGCGCCATGGATACGGCCGGTGGCGCCGCCCACGTGGGTGGACTTGCCGGTGTCCTCCTCCATATGGGCCCGCTCGATCTCCACCCGGAAGACCTCGCCGTCCTCCAGCTGCACATCGAGGTAGCCGTTGAAGGCGATGGGCTCGTCGTACTGGGAGGTCTGGAAGTTCTTTGGCATGTCCGGATAGAAGTAGTTCTTCCGGGCAAAGCGGCACCATTCGGCGATCTCGCAGTTGAGCGCGAGACCGATCTTGATGGCGGACTCCACACCCATGGCGTTGACCACCGGGAGGGAGCCGGGCATGCCGAGGCAGGTGGGGCAGGTCTGCGAGTTGGGCTCGGCGCCCAGCTCGGTCGAACACCCGCAGAACATCTTGGTCTTGGTGCCCAGCTCGACATGGACCTCCAGGCCCATGACGGGGTCGTAGGACGCCAGCGCGTCCTCGTACGACACCAGTTCAGTGACGGTCACGGAAAACTAACCTCTCAGTCCCGGCTCAGCCCGCGAGGACGTCGTCGCTGTTCAGCCGGCGCAGCTCGCGAACGAGCAGGGCGACGCCGGTGACGATGGCTGCGGCGGAGACCACCGCGTCGACCAGCTGGAGCGTGTCCTGCTCGCCGCGGGCCTGCTTCGCCTGCTTGACCACGCTCACCGCGCCGAACAGCGTGGTGCCGATGGACAGATACGTGCCTGCCTTGGACTTCTTGAAGCCCTTGGCCTTCTTGATCGCACTCACAGCTGCGGTGCCTCCTCCAGAAGCGGGTGGCCCCAGCGGTCGTGGAACGCGGCCTCGACCGCCGCGCCGACCTTGTAGAGCCGGTCGTCCTTCATGGCCGGGGCGATGATCTGCAGCCCCACGGGGAGCCCGTCCTCCGGGGCGAGGCCGCACGGCAGCGACATGGCCGCGTTGCCCGCCAGGTTGGTCGGGATGGTGCACAGGTCCGCGAGGTACATCGCCATCGGGTCGTCGGCGCGCTCGCCGATCGCGAAGGCGGTGGTCGGGGTGGTCGGCGAGACGATCACGTCGACCTGCTCGAAGGCCTTCTCGAAGTCCCGGGTGATCAGGGTCCGGACCTTCTGCGCCGAGCCGTAGTAGGCGTCGTAGTAGCCGGAGCTGAGCGCATAGGTACCGAGCATCACCCGGCGCTTGACCTCGGCGCCGAAGCCGGCCTCGCGGGTCAGCGAGGTGACCTCCTCGGCCGAGCGGCTGCCGTCGTCACCGGTCCGCAGGCCGTAGCGCAGGCCGTCGAAGCGGGCCAGGTTGGAGGAGCACTCGGAGGGCGCGATCAGGTAGTACGCGGCCAGCGCCAGGTCGAAGGACGGGCAGTCCAGCTCGACGATCTCGGCGCCCAGCTCCTTGAGCAGCTCCACCGACTCGTCGAAGCGCTGCACCACGCCGGGCTGGTAGCCCTCGCCGCGGAACTGCTTGACGACGCCGACGCGCATGCCCTGGACGGAACCGTTGCGGGCCGCCTCGACGACCGGCGGGACCGGGGCGTCGATGGAGGTGGAGTCCAGCGGGTCGTGACCGGCGATCACCTCGTGCAGCAGCGCCGCGTCCAGCACGGTGCGGGCGCAGGGGCCGCCCTGGTCCAGGGAGGACGAGAAGGCCACCATGCCGTAGCGGGAGACCGCGCCATAGGTGGGCTTGACGCCGACGGTACCGGTGACGGAGGCCGGCTGGCGGATGGAGCCGCCGGTGTCGGTGCCGATGGCCAGCGGGGCCTCGTAGGAGGCCAGCGCGGCGGAGGAACCGCCGCCGGAGCCGCCGGGGATCTTGGTCAGGTCCCAGGGGTTGCCGGTGGGGCCGAAGGCGCTGTTCTCGGTGGAGGAGCCCATGGCGAACTCGTCCATGTTGGTCTTGCCGAGGATGACGACGTCGGCGTCCTTGAGGCGCTTGGTGAGCGTCGCGTCGTACGGCGGGATCCAGCCCTCGAGGATCTTGGAGCCAACGGTGGTGGGCACGCCCTTGGTGGTGAAGATGTCCTTCAGCGCCAGCGGCACACCGGCCAGCGGGCCCAGCTTCTCGCCGCGCTCGCGCTTGGCGTCCACGGCACGGGCCTGGGCGAGGGCGCCCTCGCGGTCCACGTGCAGGAAGGCGTGCACCTTCTCGTCCACGGCCTCGATCCGGGCCAGGTGGGCCTCGGTCACCTCGACGGCGGTGACCTCGCCGGAGGCGATCTTCGCCGCGATCTCGGCGGCGGTCAGCTTGATCAGCTCGGTGGTCATGGTCACTCCTCCCCCAGGATCTGCGGCACCTTGAAACGCTGCTGCTCCTGGGCCGGGGCGCCGGAGAGCGCCTGCTCGGGCGTCAGCGACGGACGGACCACGTCCGGGCGCATGACATTGGTCAGCGGCAGCGGGTGCGACGTCGGCGGTACGTCCTGTTCGGCGACCTCGGAGACGCGGGCGACCGCGCCGATGATGTCGTCGAGCTGGGTGGCGAAGTGCTCGAGCTCTTCGTCCCGCAGCTCCAGGCGCGCCAGCCGGGCGAGGTGGGCGACCTCCTCGCGCGTGATGCCAGGCATGCAGCGATCCTCAGGGTGAGTGTGGTGGTTTCGCGCCCAATCCTATGGCTCGGAGCGCCATGGCCGCGAAACGGTTTGCTGCGCGGCTTGCGGAGGGTTCGGGTGCGCGCGGGTTTCGTCGCCGGGTGCGGGCCGTCTGCGGCCGCTCGCGCCCATGCGGCGGAGCCGCATATGAATCCGCCCCGCGCCCCTTTCCGTACGTACCCGGCAACGAGACCGCACCCCGCCCCTATGTGACCACGTCCTCCTCCGCCACCGTCGGGACGACCCCCGCCGCCCCCTCCCGATGCCATCCGCTCTCGCTGCGCAGACGCAGCCAGGCCGTCGTCTCATCGGCGGGCATGGCGGCCGCGACCAGCCACCCCTGCACCGCATCGCACCCCAGATCCCGCAGCCGCTCCCAGGTCTCGTCGTCCTCGACGCCCTCGGCGACGACCAGCAGCCCCAGCGAGTGCGCCAGGTCCAGCGTGCAGCGGACGATCTCCGCGTCCTCGTTGTCGATGGCCAGCCGGGCCACAAAGGACCGGTCGATCTTCAGCTCGCTCACCGGCAGCCGCCGCAGATGCACCAGGGAGGAGTAACCGGTGCCGAAGTCGTCCAGGGACATCTTCACTCCGTGCCCGGTGAGCCCGGCCAGTGTGTCGGCCGCCCGCTGCGGGTCCTCCAGCAGGACATGCTCGGTTATCTCCAGCTGGAGCGCTCCCGGCGGCACCCCGTGCCGGGCCAGCCGGGCGGCCACCGAGCCGGCGAAGCCGGGGGTGTGCACATCGCGCGGTGAGACATTGACGGCAACCGGCACCTCCAGGCCCATCGCCCGCCAGCGGGCGACCTGGGCCAGCGCGGTCTCCAGGACATACTCGGTCAGCCGGGGCATCAGCCCGGAGGACTCGGCGATGGCGATGAACTCATCCGGGGAGATCCGGCCGCGCTCCGGGTGCACCCAGCGCACCAGCGCCTCCAGGCCCTCGACATGTCCGTCGAAGCCGACCTTGGGCTGGTAGTGCAGCTCCACCTCGCCGGCGTCCAGCGCCCGGCGCAGGTCTCCCAACAGCCCCAGCCGGTCGGGGGTGTTGCCGTCCCGGCGGGCCTCGTAGACCTCCACTCCGCTGCGGTCCCGCTTGGCCTGGTACATCGCCACATCGGCGCGCCGCAGCAGCCCTTCGGCGTCCAGGGCGTGGTCGGGGTAGACGGCGACGCCCGCGCTGGCCTCCAGCACCAGCGTCAGCCCGTCCAGGTCCAGCGGCGAGCCGAGCGCGGCCACCAGGGAACGGGCCACCCGCTGGGCACTGGTGAGGGAGTCGGTGACCGGCAGCAGCACGGCGAACTCATCGCCGCCCAGCCGGGCGGCCTCCGCGTCGCGGGGCAGGGCCAGCCGCAGCCGGGCGGCGATCTGGAGCAGCAGCCGGTCGCCGGCCAGATGCCCGAGCGTGTCATTGACGGACCGGAAGCGGTCCAGATCGATCAGCACCAGTGCGGTGCGGTCGGCGGATTCCTCCGCCTCGTCCAGCGCGGCCCAGGTGCGCTCCAGCAGCCACTGCCGGTTGGGCAGTCCGGTGAGCGGGTCGCGCAGCTGCTCCTCGGCGCGGGCGTGGGCGATCCACAGGGTGGAGTCCAGGGCGATCAGTGGCACCGCGAACAGCGGGAGCAGCAGCGGGGCGTGGTCGGCGACCACGGCGATCAGCGGGGCGATGCCCAGCAGCGCGCCGCCGACCAGGGCCTGCCGCCACAGGGCGGCCCGGGCGAGGTTGGTGGTCAGGCCGTTTCTGGGGGCCAGATAGCGCCATAGCAGGGCGCGGGTGACGGCCAGATAGACAAAGGCGGTCAGGGCGATCTCGGGTACGTCGCCCAGTCGCCACAGGTCGGGCAGCCAGGGGTTTTCCACGCTGACGTCGGTGCCCCAGCCGCTCAGGACCAGTCCGCCCGCCGCGACTCCGAGGATGTCGACGGCGCAGTGGAGTAACGCCTGTCGCCAGCGGTGGCGGCGGGCGATGGCCACAAAGGTGACCACCGCCATGCCGATCAGCGCGGCCGGGATCCAGCCGAAGAGCAGCAGTACGGCCAGGGTGAGGGCGGCGCCGGAGCCGGTGCCGCCCCACCACCGGTCGCGGCCGAGCGCCACCAGATGGGCGACGATCAGCGCGGTGAGGGTGGCCAGCGACCAGCCGACGGTGTGGCCGGGAAACACCGCCCGTCCGCCGGTGAAGGC
This sequence comes from Streptomyces sp. NPDC052396, assembly GCF_044593195.1. Classification (NCBI taxonomy): domain Bacteria; kingdom Bacillati; phylum Actinomycetota; class Actinomycetes; order Kitasatosporales; family Streptomycetaceae; genus Streptomyces; species Streptomyces sp. NPDC052396. The sequence continues at coordinate 493,644 of NZ_JBIUAW010000002.1, read as the reverse complement.
GCAGGCGATGCCGATGGCCAGCACCACCGCCGCCAGAGGGATACAGATCACCGGGAGCGCATGCGGTGGATCCCGGCGCAGCCGTGATACCGGTTCGGCGCTGTCGGTGGGTTTCATGCCCGTCCCTCTCACAGCCGGCGGTGCCCGCGCCACGGCAGGCGCACATCTCAACAGTAGGCCGCAGAAGGCTACGACGGGCAGCGATCGGCAGCGGTTGCCCGAACGGGATCCAGCCTTCCGCGGCCTTCTGTTGAGCGCTGTAGGGGTAATGCCCACTGCCTGTGCGGGCATTACTCCGCTGGGGTGGCCTCCTGTGGAACGGCGGCCGCGCGGGCGGCGTCCGGGCCTTCGGCGAGCAGCACGGCGAAGCCGTCCTCCTCCAGCACCGGGACCTTCAACTGCATGGCCTTGTCGTACTTGGAGCCGGGGTTGTCACCCACCACCACGAAGTCGGTCTTCTTGGAGACCGAACCGGTCACCTTGGCGCCCTGGCTCTGCAGGGCCTCCTTGGCTCCATCACGGGTGTACGAGCTGAGGGTTCCGGTGACCACCACGGTCAGCCCGGCAAGCGGACGAGGCCCCTCCTCTTCGCCGCCCTCCTCTTCCATGCGTACGCCCGCGGCCCGCCACTTCTCCACGATCTCGCGGTGCCAGTCCTCGGCGAACCACTCCCGGACGGCGGCCGCGATGGTGGTGGACACCCCGTCCACCGCGGCGAGTTGTTCCTCGGTGGCCTCGGCGATCCGGTCGAGGGAGCGGAACTCCCGGGCCAGCGCGGCCGCGGCGACCGGGCCCACATGACGGATGGACAGCCCATTGATGATCCGGGCCAGCGGGCGCTCCTTGGCGGCCTGGATGTTCTCCAGCATGGCCAGGGAGTTCTTCTTGGGCTCGCCCTTCTGGTTGGCGAAGAAGGTGACCACCTTCTCCTCGCCGGTTTTGGTGTCGCGCTTGGGCAGTCCGCTGTCGGGGTCGCGCACATAGGACTTGATGGGCAGCAGCTGCTCGATGGTCAGGTCGAACAGGTCGCCCTCGTTCTTCAGCGGCGGAGCCGACGGCTCCAGCGGCTGGGTGAGCGCGGAGGCCGCCACATAGCCGAAGTTCTCGATGTCCAGGCACTCGCGGCCGGCCAGGTAGTAGATGCGCTCGCGCAACTGCCCCGGGCAGCTCTCGGCGTTGGGGCAGCGCAGGTCGATGTCGCCCTCCTTCATGGGGCGCAGCGCGGTGCCGCACTCGGGGCACTCGGCGGGCATCACGAATTCCCGCTCGGTGCCGTCGCGCAGGTCCACCACCGGGCCGAGGACCTCGGGGATCACATCGCCGGCCTTGCGGATGACCACGGTGTCACCGATGAGCACACCCTTGGCCTTGACCACCTCCTGGTTGTGCAGGGTGGCGAACTCCACCTCGGAACCGGCCACGGTGACCGGCTCGAAGACCGCCTGCGGCGTCACCCGGCCGGTGCGGCCCACCCCCACCCGGATGTCCAGCAGCTTGGTGTTGACCTCCTCCGGCGGGTACTTCCAGGCGATGGCCCAGCGCGGGGCGCGGGCGGTGGAGCCCAGCCGGCCCTGCAACGGCACCTCGTCGAGCTTGACGACCACGCCGTCGATCTCGTGCTCCATGGAGTGGCGCACCTTGGGCTGGCCGTAGTGGGCGATGAACCTGCGCACCCCGTCCAGGGAGTCGAGCACCTCGGCGTGCGCGGCGGTGGGCAGGCCCCATTCGCGCAGCAGCTCATAGGCCTGCGACTGGCGCTCGATGGCGAAGCCCTCGCGGGCGCCCACGCCGTGCACCACCATGTGCAGCGGGCGGGTGGCGGTCACCCGGGGGTCCTTCTGACGCAGCGAACCGGCCGCCGCGTTGCGGGGGTTGGCGAACGGCGGCTTGCCGGCCTCCACCAGACGGGCGTTGAGCTTCTCGAACTCGGCCATCGGGAAGTAGACCTCGCCGCGCACCTCCACCAGCGGCGGGACGCGGTCGCCCTGGAGCCGGTCGGGAATCTCCCCGATGGTGCGGACATTGGGGGTGATGTCCTCGCCGGTGCGGCCGTCGCCACGGGTGGCGGCGCGGACCAGACGGCCGTGTTCATAGGTGAGGTTGACGGCCAGGCCGTCCACCTTCAGCTCGCACAGGAAGTGGTAACCGGCCTGGGTGCCCAGTTCCTTGACGATACGGTCGGCCCAGCCGGCCAGCTCCTCGTCGGTGAAGGCGTTGTCCAGGGAGAGCATCCGCTCGCGGTGCTCGACCGAGGTGAACTCGGTCGCATAGGACCCGGCGACCTTCTGGGTGGGCGAGTCCGGGGTGCGCAGCTCCGGATGCTTCTCCTCCAGCGCCTCCAGCGAGCGCAGCAGCCGGTCGAACTCGGCGTCACTGATGACCGGCGCGTCCTTGACGTAGTACCGGAAGCGGTGCTCCTCGACCTGCTCGGCCAGCAGCGCGTGCTCCTCCCGCGCCTCGGCGGGCACCGAGTCCCCTGCCGCGAGCTTGCCGCCGTGCTGTTCGACAGCCACCGTCTTTTCCTCCCGTTATCCGTTGAGCGCCGTCACTCAGGGTTGTCCGCGAGCGATGCGGCCGCCCGGACGCAGTGCGCCAGTGCCGCGCGGGCATATGCGGGCGAAGCACCCGCCAGTCCGCACGACGGGGTGACCACCACGGACTCCGCGAGAATTCCCGGTGCCAGCCCCAGCCTGCGCCACAGCGTCCTGACCCCCATGACGCTACCGGCAGGGTCGGACAATCGGCTGTCCGTGCCCGGCACCACGCCCGCGAACAGCCTGGTACCGGCCTCCACCGCCTCGCCGATGGCCTCGTCCTCACGCTCGGTGAGCAGTGAGAAATCGAACGAGATGCCCTGGGCGCCCGCCCGCCGCAGCAGACCGAAGGGCACCCGGGGAGCGCAGGAGTGCACGATGAGCGCCCCCTCGGCCTCCTGGACCACCTGCCCGATCTCCCGGAGCGCTCCCTCGACCACGCCCCGGTCCACGGCCCGGTGGGTCCGGTAGCCGCTGGCGGAGCGGATCCGTCCGTCCAGCACCGCCGGCAGCGAGGGCTCGTCCAGCTGGAGCACCAGCCGGGCACCGGGCACCCGGCGCCGCACCTCGGCCAGGTGGCCGCGCAGCCCCTCGGCGAGCGAGCCGGCCAGGTCCCGGCAGGCGCCCGGATCGCTCAACGCGGCCTCGCCACCGCGCAGTTCCAGGGCGGCGGCCAGGGTCCACGGGCCCACCGCCGACACCTTCAGCGGCCCCTGGTGGTCCCGGGCGAACTCCTCCAGCGCGTCCAGGTCCTCGCCCAGCCAGGACCGGGCCCGCCGGGTGTCCCGGCCCGGCCGGTCGGAGATCCGCCAGCCGCTGGGTTCCAGGTGGGCGAAGACCTCCACCAGCAGTCCGGCGGTCCGTCCGGTCATATCGGCGCCCGGGCCGCGCCCGGGCAGTTCCGGCAGATAGGGCAGGGCCTCCAGCGACCCCACGACGGTCTTCACGGCCTCCCGGGCATCCGTCCCGGGCATCGACCCGACCCCCGTGGCGACGCCGGGGCCCCAGCTCAGCTCGTTCTCACTCACCCGGGAAGGGTACGAGAGACGGCGCCCCGCCAGGTGGTGCAGGGGTTCAGGACTCCGGAACTCCGGACGCCCGGTGCCCGGCGCGCAGCCCCAGCCGGCCGGTCAGCGAACCGGCCGCATAGGCGGCGGTCATCAGGGCGAAGACCATCGCGATGCCCGGGTACCAGCCGCTCGTCCCGCTCAGTACGGCGCTCATCACGGCGATGCCGACCAGGGAGCCGATCTGCCGGTTGGCGTTGAGCGAGGCGCCGGCGATGCCGGCGTGGGCGGGCCCGGCCGCCTCCATCAGGGCACCGGTCATGGCCGGCGAGGCCACCCCGACGCCCAGGTTGATCACGGCGAGGAGCACCGCGATCACCCAGTAGGGCATGGCCGGGGAGATGGTCAGGGCCAGGACCAGCATGCCGGCCGCGGCCAGGCCCAGCGAGGCGGTGAGCGCGGTGCGGTTGCCCAGGCGGCGCCCCAGCCGGGAGTAGAGCACATTGCCCACCAGCCAGACCAGTTGGGCGGGCAGCAGCTCCAGGCCCGCCACCACGGGGCCGGCGCCGCGCGCCTGCTGGAAGAACAGCGCCAGCGCGAACATCCCGCCGTAGAGCGCGAAGTTGAACAGGAACCCGATCAGACCGGCCGCCCGGAAGCGGGAGTCGGCGATCAGCTCGGCGGGCACGATCCGCTGCGCCGAGCGGCGCTCCCGCGCCCCGAAGGCGACCGCCGCCAGCACCGCCACCGCCAGCGAGCCCAGCACCACCGGGGAGGTCCAGCCCGCCTCCGGGCCCTGGATCAGCCCATAGCTGAGGCCGGCCAGGGCGAGCAGGCCCAGCGCGTGCCCGCCGACCCCCAGCGCCCCGGGCCGGCCGGGCACCTCGGTCACATGACGGCGCGCCAGCACCAGGCCGGCCAGTCCCACCGGCAGGTTGATCAGGAAGATGGACCGCCAGCCGAAGGCGCCGACCAGCGCCCCGCCCAGCGCCGGGCCGACGCCCGCCGCCGTGGACACGATCGCCGACCACAGTCCCAGCACCCTGGCCCGCTCCCGGCTGTCGGGGAAGGCCGCCAGCAGCAGCGTCAGCGAGCTGGGCATGAACAGTGCGGCGCCCGCGCCCTGCAGCAGCCGCGCCGCGACCAGCACCCCGGCCACCGGCGCCGCGGCGCACAGCACCGAGGCGGCGGTGAACAGCCCCAGCCCCGCCAGGTACACCCGCCGCGCCCCATGGCGCCCGGCCAGCGAGCCGGCCAGCAGCAGCAGCGAGGCGAAGGCCAGGACGTAGCCGCTCATCACCCAGGTGAGCCCGGAGAGCGACATGCCCAGGCCGGAGCGCAGCGAGGGGCCCGCCACATTGGCGATGGTGGTGTCCAGGGTGGCCATCACAAAGCCCAGGGCCAGCGCCGGGAGTTGGAGCCCCAGGCGTGCGGGGGCGGCGGTGGTGTCGGCCACCGGGGTACGGGTCTCAGCGATCATGCAAAAGAAGTTATAGTTGTATCGATTACAGCAACAATAGTTACAGCTCGAACTTTACTCAGGCTATGCAAAAGCCCCCGGGACGATGCCCCGGGGGCCTTTGGACGCCGCCGCCGTCAGGATCCGGCCAGCGCCCTGAACAGCCGCTCGCGCAACTCCCCCAGGTCCGCCCCGGAGAGGTGGTCCAGCGGCGAGTCCTGCGCCATCCGCCTCAGCAGCTCCAGCCGCAACCGGCGCCCCGCCTCGGTCAGTACCAGCTGCTTGGCCCGCCGGTCCTGCGGATGCGGCTCGCGCACCACCAGACCGCGCTTCTCCAGCTTGTCCATCACATAGGTCACATTGGGCGGCTCGCAGCTGAGCACCGCCGCCAGCTCCCGGGCCGTCTTGGGATCCGCCAGCTCCTCCAGGGCGTTGGCCTGGGTGAGGGTCAGATCGAACTCGGCGACCCGGCTGCGCCGGTGCGCGTCCATCCGCTTGCCCAGCTCATTGACCAGGAGCCGGATGTCCCGGACCGAGGTCCCCGCCGCGGCGGTGTCCGTTGCGCTGCTCATGCCACTCAGCCTACGTCGCCGGTTCAGCGGCCCGGCCGGACCGTCATATCGTTGATCTCGGCGTCCCGTGGCAGGTCGATGGCCAGCAGAATGGTCGACGCCACCGACCGCGGGTCGATCCACCGCTCCGGGTCGTACTCCCTGCCCTCCTGCTGGTGCACCTTGGCCTGCATGGCGGTGGCCGTGCGCCCCGGGTACACACTGGTCACCCGCACCCCGTTGGCATGCTCCTCGCCCCGCAGCGAGTCGGCCAGCGCCTTCAGCCCGTGCTTGCTGGCCGCGTAAGCACCCCAGTTGGGGCCCGCGTTCAGTCCGGCACCGGAGTTGACGAACACCACATGCCCGCGCGAGACCCGCAGTTGCGGCAGCAGCAGCCGGGTCAGCTCGGCCGGCGAGACCAGGTTGACGGCCAGCGTGGAGTTCCAGGTCCTGGGCGTCAGCTCGCCCACCCCGCCGAGGTCCACGACCCCCGCGATATGCAGCAGCGAGTCCACCCGCTCGGGCAGCGTCTGGTGGCCCAGCGCCCAGGACAGCCGGTCCGGGTTGCCCAGGTCCGCGACGAGCGTACGGGCCCCGGGGAACCGCGTCGCCAGCTCCTTGGCCCGCCCCGCGTCCCGGGCGAACAGCCACAGCTCGTCCCCGCGCTCCAGCAGCCGCTCGGCGACCGCCTCCCCAATGCCGGATCCGGCTCCGGTGATCACATGTGTAGCCATGCGGTACAGCTTGCCCTACCTTGCCGGGCGCGATGCGGTGCCCCCGGACGAGGGCGACGGTCAGGACGTGGCCGACTCCAGCCAGGCCAGCGCCCCCGCCCCGTCCTCCGCGAAGAACACCAGCTCGGCCAGCGGGCGCGGCAGGAAACCCTCCGCCTCCATCCGCTGGAACTGCTGCCGCAGACCGTCGTAGAACCCGGCCGTGTTCAGCAGCACCACCGGCTTCTCATGCAGCCCGTGCTTCTTCAGTTCCAGGATCTCGGTCGCCTCGTCCAGCGTCCCGGTGCCGCCCACCATGACCACGATGGCGTCCCCGCGCGCCAGCAGCTCCGCCTTACGTTCCGCCAAGTCCCTGGCGATCACCATCTCGTCGGCGTCCACCCGGGCCTTGTCCCGCAGGAACTCCACCGAAACCCCCACCAGACGGCCGCCGTTGGCCTGCACGCCGTCCGCCATCACCTTCATCAGCCCGCTCTCCGAGCCGCCCCACACCATGGTGTGGCCGCCCTTGCCGATCATCCCGGCGAACTCCCGGGCGGGGACGGTGTACCGGGCGTCGAGGTCGGCGGCGGAGCAGAAGACGGTGATGTTCATGGGGGTGAGGTTACGCGGCCACGGGGAATAGCCGGCACCTCCGCGGCGCTCCCCACCCTCGTACCGGTCCCGCCTGTTCGAGGAGTGCCATGAGCAACACCCGCACCGTCATAGACGAGTTCTACCGCCGCGTCGGCAACGGCGACATCGCCGGCCTCGGTGAGCTGTTCGCGGACGAGGTGGACCTGGATGTGTACGGCTCGGAGGATGTGCCCTGGATCGGCAAGCGCTCGACCGGGGCCGAGGCCGTCGAGTTCTTCCGGACGCTGCCCAAGTACCTGGAACCGCTGGAGTTCACCGTGACGAAGATATTCGTCGACGGGGAGGATGCCGTGGCCCTCGGCCATATGCGGCAGAAGGTGAAGGCCAACGGGCTGGTCTTCGACTCCCCCTTCGCCTTCCGCTTCACCGTCGTGGACGGGAAGATCACCCGCTATGTGGTCTATGAGGACAGCCTCGCCCTGGCCCGCGCCTTCGGCGGCTCCTGAGCCGCGCCACGGCCCGCGGCGGAACCCGTTCCGCCGCGGGCCCTCCGGGCGTACCCACACTCACCAGGGCCCCACCGGCACCAGGTCCGGCCCCACCGCGTGCCAGTCGTGCCCGGCGTCGTTCACCCGGTGGAACAGGTGGCCGCAGTACCAGGCCACCAGGTCCTGGCCATAGACGTCCTCCCCGTTGAGATACGCGTCCAGCCCGTCGCCCGCCGCGCTGCCCTGCCGTCCGTGCCGGTCCTCCGCCGCGTGGTAGCGCAGCAGCCATAGATCCCCGGTGGAAAAGGCGTCCGCCGTACCGTCGTTGGGCCCGGGCAGCAGGTAGTAGCCGCGGCCGCTGTCCATGTCCACGGCCGCCCAGGCGCGCCGTGACCGGGCGTTCTTCACCCGGCGGGTCTCCTGGCGGAATGGATGCCAGCCGCGCCCCCACCCCTCGTCCGCGCCATAGGAGTTGTACTCCAGGAGCAGATCGCGCGCCGGCCCGTCGATGTCGAAGTCGAACCGCCAGTAGATGTGGTGGCGGTGGTCGAAGGGGCACTGCAGCCCCGCGCTGAACAGCCGTGGCATCACCACCCCGTTGGACCAGAACACCCACCGGTGCGTCAGCCGGTAGGCGCCGATGGTGTGGTACGACTCCACGGTCAGCGCCTGCTGCCCGCCGCCCGCGTAGGAGTAGACACACACCCGCCGGCCCGGACAGCGCTGGGTGGGATGGGAGTTGTCGTAGTTGAGCGGGTCCTTGTACGGACCGCAGGCGTCCTGGTCGTACTGCACCCGCAGCGACGGCAGGCTCGCCTTGGCGAACACCTGGTGCCCCCGGTAGGCGGCCCCCGAGATGACGATCCCCTCCTCGTCCGGCGCGTCGGCCAGCCGCCAGTCGAAGGTCCACAGCGGCCGGCCGGCGGGCCAGGACACCCGCCCTGACTCACTCATCGCAGCACCCTCCCCCGGCGTCCGTCTCCACCACCCGCTCCTCGCCCAGATCCACGATCACCCGCACCCGGGGCAGGCGTTCACCGGGCGGTCCGAAGCCGACATAGGCCCGGCGGCGGCCATGGTGCCGGTCGCCCTCCCCGACATCGCTGGTGAGCAGCACCATGGGGACGAAGCCGGCCGCCAGCCGCGGGGCGGTCGCGGGGTGCGCCCGGGCCAGGGCCACGGCCCGCTCGGTCTCCACGGTGGACAGCGCGGGCTGCCCCGCCCCCGCCGCGATCGCGGTCACGGTCAACTCGGCACGGTGCACCGTGACTTCGAGGGCGTGTCCGGCCGTGTAGTCGTACAGCAGGGCGAGGATGCCGGCGGGCGCGGCGCCGCCCTTGCCGTCATCGGTGGTGCTCGCGCCCAGGAAGGCGTACCGGTGCCCCTGGAGCGCGCCACGCACCCGCTCGTCCGCGAGGAGCACGGCCAGCAGATCGGGCCCCTGCGCGGCCTCCTCCCGGTGATGGGCGTCGGTCAGGACCGCCACCGGCAGCTCTTCGGCCGTCGGCGCGGGCAGTTCATGGATCACGGGGTGGACGACCGGCGGAAGCTCGGGCAGGCCCGGGCGGTCCGGCGGCGGGGGGAGGTGGATGGCGGGCGGCATGGCAAACCCTTCCTGCCGGGTACCAACGCTCACAATCCCCAGTGTTTCAACCCGAATTCGGGCAGTCACCACCTTGGGCCGGGCCGACTGGAGCGCACCCGGCCGCCGCGCGCCCCCGGCGCTCGGTGGGCCCGCGTTGCGTATGGCGCGGAGCGCCTGTCACCCCATCGAGTGCCGCGAACACGAAAGCATGCCCGCCCGCCCGCACATCAGGTCAGGCTTGGCCCACCGTCGCTAACCTGGCAGCGACCAGGACCCAAGGGGAGGGCACACCATGACCACGCAACTGGAGCGCCCGGTGACGACTGAGGAGATGCGGAAGTTCGAGGAGCTCGACGCGGCTTTCCCGGACTACCACGCCGAGATGATCGACGGAGAGGTCTACTTCGAGACCGTGGTTACCAGCGCGCACGGACAGATGGTCATGGCCATCGGTGCCCAACTCCTGGCGCACTGGTGCGTCATGACAGAAGTCGACACCCTGTATGAGGGCTGGCGCGGCAAGACGATCGTCCGGCCCGACATCTCCGTCGCCGATCCCTCCTACCGGGGCAATCAGCTCAGGCAGTTCCCCGCCGAGGAAGTCATCCTCATGGTGGAGGTCGTCTCCGAGTCCAATCCGGAAAACGACACCCGCCGCAAACTACGGAAGTACGCCCAGGCCGGGATCCCGCTGTACCTGATCGTCAACCCTCTCAAGGGCGAATGCCTGCTCCACTCGCTCCCCAGCGGCGACCACTACCGTGGCCGCGTGGAAAGCAAGTTCGGCGATCCCATCACCCTCGGCGAACCGCTCAACACCACCCTCGACACCTCGGCGCTCTACGCCTACTGAAACCCACGCTGCGGTGCGGCGGGCCGGCCGTCAGCCGCTGAGGGCCCCCGCCCGCTCGGTGGCCGAGATGGTCGCCGAGCCGACCACCCGGGTGCCGTCGTAGAGGACGATCGCCTGGCCGGGGGCGACCCCGCGCACCGGCTCGGCGAAGGAGACCTTCAGCTCGTCGCCGGTCAGTTCGGCGGTGACCGCGGTCTCGCCGCCATGGGCCCGCAGCTGCGCGGTGTACTCGCCCGGACCGGAGGGGGCCGCGCCGCACCAGCGGGGCCGGATCGCGGTCAGCCCGGAGACGCTCAGCGACTCGGCGGGGCCGACGGTGACGGTGTTGTTCACCGGGGAGATGTCCAGGACATAGCGCGGCTTGCCGTCCGGCGCCGGGTGGCCGATCCGCAGGCCCTTGCGCTGGCCGATGGTGAAGCCGTACGCGCCCTCATGTGTACCGATCTTGGTGCCGGACTCGTCGACGATGTCGCCCTCCGCCTTGCCCAGCCGCTTGGCCAGGAAGCCCTGGGTGTCGCCGTCGGCGATAAAGCAGATGTCGTGGCTGTCCGGCTTCTTGGCCACCGCCAGGCCCCGGCGCTCCGCCTCCGCGCGGATCTCCTCCTTGGTGGTGAGGGTGTCGCCGAGCGGGAACATGGCGTGGGCCAGCTGCTTCTCGTCCAGGACGCCCAGCACATAGGACTGGTCCTTGGCCATGTCGGAGGCGCGGTGCAGCTCTCGGGTGCCGTCCTCGTTGACCACGACGGTGGCGTAGTGGCCGGTGCAGACCGCGTCGAAGCCCAGCGCGAGCGCCTTGTCCAGCAGCGCGGCGAACTTGATCTTCTCGTTGCAGCGCAGGCAGGGGTTGGGGGTGCGGCCGGCCTGGTACTCGGCGATGAAGTCCTCCACCACGTCCTCGCGGAAGCGGTCCGCCAGGTCCCAGCAGTAGAAGGGGATGCCGATGACATCGGCGGCGCGGCGCGCGTCGCGGGAGTCCTCGATGGTGCAGCAGCCACGGGCGCCGGTGCGGAAGGACTGCGGGTTGGCGGAGAGGGCCAGGTGGACACCGGTCACCTCATGGCCCGCTTCGACCGCTCGGGCGGCGGCCACGGCGGAGTCGACGCCGCCGGACATGGCGGCGAGGACGCGCAGCCGCTTCCCGTCGCGGGGGGCCAGCGGGTCGGGGGCACCAGGGAAGTCAGTCATGGTCCCTCCAGGGTACGGGGCCGCGCGGACCGCGTTCCGCGGGGCACCGGTGCCGCTCAGCTCAGGCCGGCGCCCCGGGCCCGTTCCACCACCGGGCCGATGGCCTCGGTCACCGCCCGTATGTCCGCCTCGGTGGAGGTGTGGCCCAGCGAGAAGCGCAGGGTGCCCCGGGCCAGGTCACGGTCGGTGCCGGTGGCCAGGACCACATGGCTGGGCTGGGCGACGCCCGCGGTGCAGGCGGAGCCGGTGGAGCACTCGATGCCCAGGGCGTCCAGCAGCAACAGCAGGGAGTCGCCCTCACAGCCGGGGAAGGAGAAGTGGGCGTTGGCGGGCAGCCGGCCGGCCGGGTCCGGGTCGCCGCCCAGCACGGCGTCGGGCACCGCGGCCCGGACGCCCTCGATCAGTTGGTCGCGCAGCGCCCCGATCTCCCGGGCGAAGTCCGCGCGGCGCTCGGCGGCCAGCACCCCGGCCACCGCGAAGGCGGCGATGGCGGGCACATCCAGGGTGCCGGAGCGCACCTGACGCTCCTGGCCGCCGCCGTGCAGCAGCGGCACCGGCTCGTACTGCCGGCCCAGCAGCAGGGCGCCGATGCCATAGGGGCCGCCGATCTTATGGCCGCTGACCGTCATGGCGGCCAGGCCGGAGGCGGCGAAGTCCACCTCCAGCTGGCCGACGGCCTGCACCGCGTCGGCGTGCATCGGGATATCGAACTCGGCGGCCACCTCGGCGAGTTGGCGCACCGGCAGCACGGTGCCGATCTCGTTGTTGGCCCACATCACGGTGATCAGGGCGACATCGCCGGGGTTGCGCTCGACCGCCTCGCGCAGCGCGTCCGGGTGCACCCGGCCGTAGCCGTCCACGGGCAGGTACTCGACCGTGGCGCCCTCGTGCTCGGCCAGCCAGTGCACCGCGTCCAGCACCGCGTGGTGCTCCACCGGGCTGGCCAGCACCCGGGTGCGGGCCGGGTCGGCGGCCCGCCGTGCCCAGTACAGGCCCTTGACGGCGAGGTTGTCCGCCTCGGTGCCGCCCGCGGTGAACACCACCTCGCTGGGGCGGGCGCCGAGCGAGGCCGCGAGGGATTCGCGGGCCTCCTCGACGGTGCGGCGCGCCCGGCGCCCCGCGGCATGCAGGGAGGAGGCGTTTCCGGCGACGGTGAGCTGGGCGGTCATCGCCTGCACCGCCTCCGGGAGCATCGGAGTGGTGGCGGCGTGGTCGAGGTAGGCCATGGTGCGCACGATTCTACGAGCCGGTGTCTCCGGCCAGTCCCCGGTGGGTTTGCGTTGGAGTGAGCTCTAGCACCTAGCGTCTTTCCCATGAACGACGCGATCAACGAGAACGACCTGAGCAACGACCTGGACAAGGCCCGGCAGGCGCGCTTCGAGCGTGGCCTGGAGGTGCTCCGGCAGGTGGACGGGGAGGCCGGGCAGCGGGTGGTGGACGCCATGGCCGATATCAACCCGGAGCTGGGCAACCAGATCATCTCCTGGGCCTTCGGCGAGATCTATGACCGCCCCGGGCTGGCACCGCGCGACCGGCAGCTGGTCACCCTCGGCATGCTGACGGCGCTGGGCGGGTGCGAGCCGCAGGTCGAGGTGCATGTGAACGGGGCGCTGAATGTGGGGCTGACGCCGGAGGAGGTCGTGGAGGCCCTGCTGCACTCGGCGGTCTACTGCGGTATCCCCAAGGCGCTCAATGCCACCTTTGTGGCCAAGAAGGTGTTCGCGGAGCGGGGGCTGCTGCCGGTCGGCAAGTGACCTCCGGGCGGGCGCCCGGTGGCGGGCGCCCCGGTCAGACCTTCTCCACCTCCACCACCCGGCTGCGCCGGTGCCAGGCCCTGGGGGCCCGCCAGTTGAACCGCATGGCCAGCAGCCGCAGCAGGAAGGCGGTCAGCACGGGGAAGGCGTTGGTCGGCCCGTGCAGGACATGGAAGCGGATCATCACCGCGGCGATGGCCGCGCCCACCATGGCCGGCACGGCATACAGGTCGCGGTCCCAGCGCAGCAGCGAGGGGACCTCATGGGCGAGGACGTCGCGCAGTACGCCGCCGCCCACCGCGGTGGCCAGCCCCAGGGTGGCGGACTGGGTCAGGCCCAGGCCATGGGAGTACGCCTTGACCGTGCCGGTGACGCAGAACAGGCCGAGGCCGGCCGCGTCGAAGACCCCCACCGCGGTGGTGATCCGCTCCACCTCGGGGTGCAGAAAGAAAACGATCAGGGTGGCCAGCAGCGGGGTGAGGAAGTAACCCAGGTCACTGAAGGCGGCCGGCGGCACCGCGCCGATGACCAGATCCCGGAACAGCCCCCCGCCCAGCGCGGTGACCTCGGCCAGCACCGCCATGCCGAAGACATCGAAGTTCTTGCGCACGCCCAGCAGCGCGCCCGACATGGCGAAGACGAAGATCCCGGCGATGTCGAGCCAGTGCTGGACGGAGGGACTGAACAGATCGGAGAGCACCCGACATTCTTACGCGTGGCGGACAGTCCTCAGGTCCTGCCCGGGGCCGCCCGGGCCCCGCCTAGCTCAGCGCCGGCTTGCCGGGCTGGGACAGCCAGGTGTGGAAGAGATCACCCAGCCGCTGCCCGGAGACCTGCTCGGCGAGCGCGATGAACTGGCCGACGCTCGCATTGCCATAACGGTGCCGGCTGGTCCACGCCGGCAGCAGCCGGAAGAACGCCTGGTCGCCGATCCGCTCCCGGAGCGCCTGCAGGGCCATGGCCCCACGGCCGTAGACCGCGCCGGAGAACATGGTGTCCCGCTGGGGGTCGGCCACATCGATCTTCCAGAAGGGATCGTCCGACTTGACGGAGTCGTAGTAACGCCGGAAGGAATCATGGGCGCTGCGGCGGCCCTTGTGTTCGTCCCAGAGCCACTGGGCGTAGGTGGCGAAGCCCTCGTTGAGCCAGATGTCCTTCCAGTGCGCCACCGAGACCGAGTCGCCGAACCACTGGTGGGCCAGCTCATGGGCGATGGTGGTCTCGCCCCGGATGGCCGAGTAGACCGGCTTGGACTGGACCTCCAGCGAGAAGCTCGCGTCGGGCATGTCATCGACGATGGCGCCGGTCTCCTCGAAGGGATACGGGCCGAAGACCTTGGACCAGTAGTCGGTGATCTCGGAGGTCAGCGCGAAGACATCGGTGTGGTTCCTATTGGGCAGCGTGGGGTCGATGGCGGTGTAGACCGGGATGCCGCCGGGGGTGCGGCCGGTGCGCACATCCAGCTTGCCGATGGTGGCGGTGGCCAGGTACGTGGCCATGGGCCGGCTCTCCCGCCAGTGGGTGACGGTACTGGCGCCCCGGGTCCGGGTGGAGACCAGCCGTCCGTTGGAGACCGCGGTCAGGCCCTTGGGCGCCTTGACCGTGATGTCGAAGGTGGCCTTCTCGGAAGGGTGGTCGCTGGACGGGAACCAGGTGGAGGCGGCGTTGGGCTCACAGGCCACGAAGACGCCGGTCCTGGTCTTCATCCAGCCGTACTTGGAGCCGAAGACAATGGGGCCGCTGAGCGGCTGGGGTATGCCGCCATAGGTGACGGTGGTGGTGAAGGAGCGTCCCTTGGGGATGAAGTGCCGTGGGGTGATGAGCAGTTCGTCTCCCTTGCGGGTGAAGTCAGCCCGCCGGCCGTTCACCTGGACCGAGCTGACGGTCAGCTGCTGGAGGTCCAGATCGAAGGCGGACAGGTCCTGGGTGGCCCGGGCGTGCACGGTGGTGCGGCCGTCCAGCCGCCCGCTGTCGGGGGCGTAGCCGATGTCCAGGTCGTAGTGGGCCACCTTGAAGCCGCCGTTGCCCAGTCCGGGGAAGTAGGAGTCGCCGATGCCGGGCGCGCCGGGGGTGGGATGGTGGCGGCCGGCGGGGGCGGCCGAGATCACACAGGCCGAGGCCATCGCCACGGCGATGGCCAGGATTCTGGTGGAGCGCGATCCAGGTGAACGGGAGGGTGCGGGTCTCATCGACGTCCCTTCGAAGGCGTTCGTTGGACGTGCGGAATCTGCCCCCTCTCCCGTCACCTCATGCCCATGTCCCTCTCAACTCTCCTTCTCCGGGGTGGAATTGGCCTGGGGCGCGTTCTCCGGATGGTGGCAGGCCACCTGGTGCCCCGCCGCCAGGGCGAGCAGCGGCGGCTCCTGCTGCTTGCACACCTCGGTGGCCTTCCAGCAGCGGGTGTGGAAGCGGCAGCCGGCCGGCGGGGAGATCGGCGAGGGGACATCGCCCTTGAGCAGAATGCGCTCCCGCTTGGCCCGCCGCCTGGGGTCGGGCACCGGCACCGCGGACAGCAGTGCCTTGGTGTAGGGGTGCATGGGCTTGTCGTACAGCGCCTGGCGGTCCGCCAGTTCCACCAGCTTGCCCAGGTACATCACCGCGATGCGGTCCGAGACATGACGGATCACGGATAGGTCGTGGGCGATGATGACATAGGTCAGGCCGAGTTCGTCCTGGAGGTCGTCCAGCAGATTGACCACCTGGGCCTGGATGGAGACATCCAGGGCGGAGACCGGTTCGTCGGCCACCACCAGCCGGGGCTTGAGGGCCAGCGCGCGGGCGATGCCGATGCGCTGGCGCTGGCCGCCGGAGAACTCGTGCGGATAGCGGTTGTAGTGCTCGGGGTTGAGGCCCACCAGCTCCAGCAGCCGCTGTACCTCCCGTTTCACCCCGCCCTCGGGGGTGATGCCCTGCAGCCGGAACGGGGCGCCGACGATGGTGCCCACGGTGTGCCGGGGGTTGAGCGAGGAGTAGGGGTCCTGGAAGATCATCTGGATGTCGCGGCGCAGCGGCCGCATGGCGCCCACGCCGAGATGGGAGATGTCCCGGCCCTCGAACTCCACGGTGCCGCCGGTGGGTTCCAGCAGCCGGGTGACCAGCCGGCCCATGGTGGACTTGCCGCAGCCGGACTCGCCCACCACGCCCAGGGTCTCCCCCGCGCGGACGTCGAAGCTCAGTCCGTCCACGGCGTGCACCGCGCCCACCTGGCGCCGCAACAGCCCCTTCTGGATGGGGAAGTGCTTGACCAGGCCGTCCACTTTCAGAAGGGTCTCGGTCCGCTGCCGGGGGACGCTCATCTCTTGATCCTTCACAGCTTGGGCGCAATCTCTTCGGTCCAGATCCGCGTCCGCTCCTCGTGCGGCAGGTGGCAGGCGGAGTAGTGCTTCTCCTGGCCGGGCACCGGGGCGAGTTCGGGCCGGCGGGTGCGGGTCACCCCGCCCTCCGGCTTGTCGGCGTACGGGCAGCGGGGGTTGAAGGCGCAGCCGGAGGGCACATTGATCAGGCTGGGCGGGGAGCCCTTGACCGGGATCAGCCGTTCGGTCTGCGCGCGGTCGATGCGCGGCATGGAGCCCAGCAGCCCCCAGGTGTAGGGGTGCTGGGGCTGGTAGAAGACCTGCTCGGCCGGCCCGCGCTCGGCGCAGCGGCCGCCGTACATCACCAGGATGTCATCGGCCAGTTCGGCCACCACCCCCAGGTCATGGGTGATCACGATGACCGCGGAGCCGAACTCCTTCTGCAGGTCGCGGATCAGGTCCAGGATCTGGGCCTGCACGGTGACATCCAGGGCGGTGGTGGGCTCGTCGGCGATCAGCAGGCTGGGGTTGTTGACCAGCGCCATGGCGATCATGGCGCGCTGGCGCATCCCGCCGGAGAACTGGTGCGGGTAGTCGTCCACCCGGCGGTCGGGCTGGGGGATGCCGACCCGGTCGAGCATCTCCACGGCGCGTTTGCGGGCCGCCTTCTTGTCCACCTGGTGGTGGGTGCGGTACGCCTCGGCGATCTGGTGGCCGATGGTGAAGTAGGGGTGCATGGCGGACAGCGGGTCCTGGAAGATCATCGCCATCTCGCGGCCGCGCAGCCGCCGCACCTCGTCGGGGTCCGCGGTGAGCAACTCCCGCCCGTCGAAGTGGATTTCACCGCTGATCCGGGCCTTGCGCCGGCCGTACTGGCCGACGGTGTGCAGGCCCATGATGCCCAGCGAGCTGACCGACTTCCCGGAGCCGGACTCACCGACGATGCCCAGCGTGCGGCCCTTGTCCAGCTGGAAGGAGAGCCCGTCCACCGACTTCACCAGCCCGTCGTCGGTGGGGAAGTGGATGCGCAGGTCGCGGACGTCCAGATAGGCGGTGGCGGCGGCTTCGGCCGCGTCGGTCACGGGCGTGGTCACGAGAGCCTCACTCGGGGGTCGATCACGGCGTACAGCAGGTCCACCACCAGGTTGGCGACCACCACGGCGGTGGCCGCGATCAGCACCACGCCCAGGATCAGCGGCAGGTCCCGGTTGCTGATGGCGGTGACCGCCGCCTGGCCCAGGCCCGGCAGGCTGAAGGCGGTCTCGGTGAGGATGGCGCCGCCGACCAGGGCGCCCAGGTCCATGCCCAGGATGGTGAGCACCGGGGTCATGGTGGAGCGCATGGCGTGCTTGCCGATCACCACCCGTTCGGTGAGGCCCTTGGCGCGGGCGGTGCGGATGTAGTCCTCGCCCAGCACCTCCAGCATGGTGGCCCGGGTGAGCCGGGCGTACATGGCGGCATAGAGGAAGGCCAGGGTGATCCAGGGCAGGATCAGCCCGCTGAACCAGGCGCCCGGGTCATCGCCGAAGGGGGTGTACTCGGCCTTGGTCCAGCCGAGTTGGTTGTTGAAGAGGGCGAGCGCCAGCAGCGCGGTGAAGTAGATGGGCAGCGAGACCCCGGCCAGCGCGGTCACCATGGCGGCCCGGTCGATCTTGGTGCCGCGCTTGAGCGCGGAGACCACCCCGGCGCTCACTCCGGCCAGCAGCCAGATCACACAGGCGCCGCCGGCCAGCGAGAGGGTGACCGGCAGCCGGTCGGTGAGCACCGGCCAGACGGCCTGTTCGGTGCGGAAGGAGTAGCCGAAGCAGGGAGCCGGGCAGTGATCGCTGGTCCCGCCGCCGGTGTAGTCCCGGCCGGCGAAGATGCCGGAGACAAAGTGCCAGAACTGCACCAGGATCGGGTCACCGAGCCCGAGTTTCTGCCGGATGCCCTCGATGGTCGCCGGGTCGGCCTGCTTGCCCACATAGAGCGCGGCGGGATCGGATCCGGTGAGCTTGGGGATGGCGAAGAAGATGCCGAAGGTCACCAGGGTGACCACCAGCAGCATCACGATGACGGCGAACAGCCGCCGGACGATGTAAGCGAACACTGCGGTCGGCCCGGCGGGGCCCGGGGTGCCTTGAGCGGCCCCCCGGGCCACCGCACTCGGCCCTCACCTGCCCTTCGGGCTCAGCGGCGGGTGCGCCTGGAGCGGACGGAGGATCACTTGGTGACGCCCAACGAGACATAGTCATAGCGGCCGTTGTAGGAGTCGGCCGTGTAGACATTGGTCAGCCGGGAGCTGCGCCAGATGATGTTCTTCTCGTAGGTGAAGGGCAGGTACCAGGCGCCCTCCATCACCTTCTTGTTGGCCTCTTCGTAGATCGTCCCGGCCTTGACCGGGTCGTTCTCCGCGATGCCCTGGTCGAAGAGCTTGTTGATCGCGGGGTCGTCGAGCTCGGGGTAGTTCTGGTTGCCGCTCTGCTCGATGAACCGGCCGTCCGCCAGCGGCTGGAGGAAACCCTGGCCGCTGGGGAAGTCGGAGCCCCAGCCGAAGATGATGATGCCGTAGTTCTTGGCCTTGACGTTCTTGGGCGAGCCGACGATGCCGGTGGACTGGGCGCCGTCGTACTGGTCGATCTGCGCGTCGATGCCGACCTTCTTCAGCGCGGCCTGCATCGACTCGGCGGTGTTGATCTCCTGCTGTTTGTTGTTGCGCACCGCGATGGTGGTCTTGAAGCCGTTCTCCTTGCCGCAGGCCTTGAGCTCCTCCTTGGCCTTGGCCTCATCGGGCTTGCCCTGCTTGAGGTTGTACGGGTCGTAGCTCGCCTCATAGCCCTTGACGGCCGGCGGCAGCATGCTGGTGCCGATGTCGCCGCCCGCCTCGGGGCCGCCGCGCGCGGTCTGCAGCGAGGTGTGGTCGGCGGCGTAGATGACCGCCTTGCGGCAGTGCTCGTTGTCGAAGGGGGCCACCGACTTGGGGAAGGCGGCGAAGCGGATAAAGCCGGTCTGCGGGTTGTCCAGGTTGGCCTTGTCGGACTGCATGGCCTTCTGGCGGCCGGCCGAGCCCATGCCGGTGGCGGCGAGGTCCAGGTCGTACTCGCCATTGATCAGACGGCTGTCCATGTCATCGGCGTTGGTGGTGAGCTTGACGCTGACCTTGTCCGGAAGCGCCTTGCGCAGCGGGTCGGAGCTCTGGTTCCACTTGTCGTTGCGGACCAGCTCCAGGTTCTTGTTGGGCTGGTAGGAGGAGAACTTGTAGGGCCCGTTGGAGAAGGGGTGCAGTCCGTACTTCTCCCCGGTGTCCATGTCCGGCCGCACCGGCGCGGCCGCCGGCAGGGCCAGCATCTGCAGGAAGTCACCATTGGGCTTGGGCAGATGGAAGATGACGGTCTTGGCGTCCGGCGTCTCGACGGGCTTCAGCCCCAGCTTGTCCTTGCTGGTGTCCTTGTAGGGCCCCTTGTACTCCTTGCCGGGGTCCAGCACCTGCATCAGCCAGGTCGGGCCGCCGGAGATCTTGTCCTGGGCCCAGGTGCGCTCAATGCCGTACTTGATGTCCTGGGCGGTGACGGGCTTGCCGTCCTCCCAGGTCAGACCGTCACGCAAGTGGAAGGTGTAGGTCTTCTTGTCGGCCGAGACCTGTCCGGTGTCGGTGGCCATATCGGGCACCAGATTGGTGCTGTCCGCACCGGGCGCCGTCTTGGGGGTGATCAGGGTGCGGGTGTAGAAGCGGGCGAAGTCCCACATAAAGCCGTAGTAGCCGCGCTGCGGGTCCCAGGAGTCGGCGTCCTGGGTGGAGATGAACTTCAGCTCACCGCCCTTCTTGGTGGACTGGCTGGCGATCTTGTTGATGCCCGCGTTGAAGCCGGGGGCCTTGCCGTCGCTCTTGCTGCCGCCCTTGCCGCCGCCACAGCCCGCGACACCGATCAGTGCCGCCGCGACCAGCGCCGCCGTGGCGGTCAGTCTGCGCCTGGAGTTTCCTTGCGTTGCCAAGATGTCGCGACCTCCGTGGTGACCTGGCCGATCAAATCGGCCGGGGAAACGGGTGAGTTGGTACGCAGCGGGGCTAGCGGGAACCCTTCGGGTCCAGGGCATCGCGGATGCCGTCGCCGAGGAGGTTGAACGCCAGCACGGTGACGAAGATGGCGACCCCCGGGATGATCATGAACATGGGGTCGCCCTCATAGGTCTGTACGGCCCGGGAGAGCATCTGCCCCCAGGAGGCGGTGGGTGCCTTGACCCCGGCGCCCAGGAAGCTCAGCGCGGCCTCGGTGAGCACATTGGTGGGGATCATCAGGGTGGCGTACACGGTGATCGGCGCCACCAGGTTGGGCAGCAGCTCCCGGAAGAGGATGTAGCGCCGCCCCGCGCCCAGGCTGCGCGCCGCCTCCACATACTCGCGCTCCCGCAGCGAGAGGGTCTGGCCGCGCACAATGCGGCCCACATAGGGCCAGCCGAAGAAACCGATCACCGCGATCAGTACGGCCATCCGCACGCCCGAACCGCTCAGCCCCCACAGCTCGTTGGGCACCACCGAGATCAGCGCGATGATGAACAGCAGCTGGGGGAAGGCCAGCAGGGCGTCCATCACCCGGCTGATCAGCGAGTCGACCCAGCCGCCGAAGTAGCCGGCGATGATGCCGAAGACGGTGCCGATGGCCACCGCCACCACGGCGGACAGAAAGGCCACCAGCAGCGAGACCCGCGCCCCGTAGACCACCCGGCTGAACACATCCCGGCCGTTGGTGGGCTCAACTCCGAACAGGAAGTCCGAGTTGATACCGCCCCAGGAGCCCTTGGGCATGCCGTCGAAGGCGTTGATCCGGTCCTCGTGGAAGTCATTGGGCGGATGCCCCAGCAGATGCACGATCACCGGCGCGAAGACCGCCAACAGGATCAGCAGCAGGACCACCGCCCCGCCACCCAGCGCCCATTTGTCGCGCTTGAGGCGCATCCAGGAGATCCGCCAGGGAGAGCGTCCCTCGATGGCCTTGGCGGGTGCGTCGCCGACGACGTCCATCGGATCGGCCGGACTGGTCTCGGGCAACGGTGCCGTCATCGTGGGACCCCTCTCAACCGGCGCAGGGCCGGCGCACGCCTGACCGCTGACAGCGGCTGGTTCACATCACTGGTGCAAGTGGTGCGGTAGTGCGGGACGTTCACGCGGAGCAGGTCGTACCGGACCGACGGGTCCTTGGAGCGGGAGTCTTCAACGCGTTAGCGATCACCCGCCAGACCCGGCAACCAATGGATGCGCAACCGTGATGTGCGGAAGGGGATTCCGTTATCCGGACAAGTCCTAGTGGGAAGGCTGGTGCGGATAGCCATAACCGGGCACCGGCACGGCTCCGCCGTGCCCCTGCCGGTCGTAGAAGGGAGCGGCGTTGACCCGCATCCACATCACCACCGGGTCATAGTCGTCCGACATCGCCACGGTGGACACCGGCACCCCGTCCGGCACCGCGTCAATCGCCTGACGCATCATCAACTGCACGGCTTCCACGGTGGCTTGGGAGCCGTCGTACAGATCCAGCCCAATGGCCAGGTACGGGGCGCCCAGCGCCGGACGCACCCAGGCGCGGCGCAGCGCCCGCACCGCCGGGGTGCGCTGGGCGTGCTGGGTGAGCAGGGCGTAGAACCGCCCGGCGTCCCCGGTCTCGGTGGTGGGTTCGCTCAACTGCAGCGGCCCGGCGGGCAGCCGGTCCAGGCCGCCGGCGATACGGCGCAGATCGAGCCAGGGGATGCCCACTCCGCCGCCCGGGGCGTGCGGGTTGAGCCACAGGCCCCAGTGGCCGGGATAGAGCGAGGCGGCCAGCCGGCGGCCGGGGACGACCTCATGGGCGCGGTTCCAGCCGCTGGCGGCCAGTTCGGCGGCGGAGGTGACACAGGGGGCGTAACCCAGGCCGTCCACCTCCATGTTGCCGTACTGGGCGTCCGGGGAGCCGGCCTGGCCGTGCCACAGCAGCAGCCACAGCCGGTCCTCGGCTATGGCGTGCAGCAGTGCCTCATAGGTCTCGTACCGCCCGGGCGCCACTTGGCGCAGCACCTGCTCCACGCCGCCCTCCGCGCCCGCGCTCACCTGATTCCGCCTCTTCTTCCGGCCGTTTCCGGGTCCCTCGGCCCCGTCCGGGCCGTTGAGTCCCTCCAGCTTACGAGGCGTGCGCTGCCTGTGGCGCGGTCACCGGTCACGGTCGTAGAACGGACGGACCCGGCCCAGCAGCCACTCCGCGACCGGGTCCTGGGCCACATCCAGAAAGACCAGTTGCACCGGCCAGGGCACCGGGGCCGCGCCCAGGGCCCGGCCCACCGCCTCCAGGGCGGCGGCCCGGGAGGCGTCGTCGGGCAGGTCGAGTTCGACGCCGACGAACAGCGCGGGCGCCTCGCACTCGACCTCGGCCAGCGCCCGGCGGGCGGTGCGCACCATCTGGATGCCGGCGAACTCCAGCCCGGCGGCGGCCAGGAAGCCGGTGGGCTCCTCCTGCCAGTCGGGCTCGCGCAGCCGCACCCGGCCGCCGTTGGGCTCGCCGGGCAGCCGTACCCGGCCGGCCCGGCACAGCTCGGCCACGGCGGCCGGCGGCAGGGGCACGGTGACCGTTCCCTCGTGATTGACCACGATGCCGACCTGCGGGGGCAGCCCGCGGGCGAACTCCACGGCGGGGGCGACCGCATAGGGCATCTGCTCACCGGCCACCCGCCGGAACTCCTGCTCGGAGCTGAACACCGGGACAAAGGCGGCACCGCCGAGTTCCACGGTGGGCAGGTCCAGTTCACGGCTGTCCGGTCCGCCGCCGCCCGGCAGGGGTATCCACAGATGGGCGCGGCCGAGGGCGTCGACGATGCGCGGGCCGGCGTCGGGCGCGCCGACGGCTGCCGCGAACGTCCGCTCCAGTTCGTTCCCCGGCCAAGTCATCGCTGTCCCACCCCGTGCGCGTTGTTGCGTTCAGACGCCCGCACGATAACGGATGCCGCGCCCCCCAAGGGGCGCGGGACGGCTGCACCATGCGGTTCCGCCGCGTGGACGCGGCCGGCCCCACCCACCCGCGGCCAAATTCACAACGCACAGACGATCCATGGGCCACCCATACGTGCAATGATGTGCGCGCCAACCGGCACAACTGCATACCGGCCGCTCGAATCCGCGCGGGAGAGTCCCGGGTCGCACCGGGCGCCGAAGGAGCAAGTCCCTCCCTTGAATCTCTCAGGCCCCGTACCGCGTGCGATGAGGCAGATCTGAAAAGCGGGCCGCCTGCGCGGCCCCACCCAAGGTGCAAGCCGAGGCCCCCGGGCTCTTGGTGAACCTCTCAGGTTCCGATGACAGATGGGGAGGCCGATCCTCGCGACGTCTGCCCGGGAGCCCGATGATGACCGCTGTCCCCCGCCGCACTGCCCTTGACGCGCTGCACCGCGCGCTGGGCGCCACCATGACCGACTTCGCCGGCTGGGAGATGCCGCTGCGCTACGGCAGCGAGCGCGATGAGCACCAGGCGGTACGCACCCGCGCCGGGCTCTTCGACCTCTCGCACATGGGCGAGATCACCCTCACCGGCCCGCAGGCCGGCGAGGCCCTGGATCACGCCCTGGTCGGCCACCTCTCCGTGCTGGCCGTGGGCCGCGCCCGCTACACCATGATCTGCGACGAGCGCGGCGGCATCCTGGACGACCTGATCGTCTACCGCCTGGGCGAGCAGGAGTTCATGGTGGTGGCCAACGCCTCCAACGCCCAGACCGTGCTGGACGCCCTCACCGAGCGCGCCGCCGGCTTCGACGCCGCTGTCCGTGACGACCGCGAGAACTACGCGCTGATCGCCGTCCAGGGCCCGGCCTCCCCCGCCATCGTCAAGTCGCTCACCGACGCCGATCTGGACGGCCTGAAGTACTACGCGGGCCTGCCCGGCACCGTGGCGGGCGTGGACGCGCTGATCGCCCGCACCGGCTACACCGGCGAGGACGGCTTCGAGCTGTTTGTCTCCCCGGCCGACGCCGAGAAGCTCTGGCAGGCACTGACCGAGGCGGGCGCCGAGGCCGGTCTGGCGCCCTGCGGGCTGTCCTGCCGGGACACCCTGCGCCTGGAGGCGGGCATGCCGCTGTACGGGAATGAGCTGACCACCGCCACCACGCCCTTCGACGCGGGCCTGGGCCGGGTGGTGAAGTTCGACAAGCCCGGCGACTTCGTGGGCAGGGCGGCGCTCCAGGAGGCCGCCGAGCGGGCCGAGACGGCCCCGCCGCGCAAGCTGGTCGGCCTGGTGGCGGACGGCCGCCGCGTTCCGCGCGCCGGATATCAGGTAGTCGCGGGCGGCGAGATCATCGGTGAGGTGACCTCCGGCGCCCCCTCCCCCACCCTCGGCAAGCCCATCGCCATCGCCTATGTGGACGCGGCCCACGCGGCGCCCGGCACCGAGGGCGTGGCGGTGGACATCCGCGGCAGCCACGAGCCGTACCAGGTGGTGGCCCTGCCCTTCTACAAGCGTTCGCGCTGACCCCAGGCCAAGCCCCGTTCACCAGCACACCCGCACGTACAGGAGAATCAACCCATGAGCAACCCCCAGCAGCTGCGCTACAGCAAGGAGCACGAGTGGCTGTCGGCCGCCGACGAGAACGGCGTCGCCACGGTCGGTATCACCGAGTTCGCGGCCAACTCGCTCGGTGACGTGGTCTACGCCCAGCTCCCCGCGGTGGGCGACACGGTCACCGCGGGCGAGACCTGTGGCGAGCTGGAGTCCACCAAGTCGGTCAGCGACCTCTACTCCCCCGTCACGGGCGAGGTGGTCGCGGCCAACCAGGACGTGGTGGACGACCCGGCGCTGGTGAACTCCGCCCCCTTCGAGGGCGGCTGGCTGTTCAAGGTGAAGGTCACCGACGAGCCGGCGGACCTCCTCTCCGCCGACGAGTACACCGACTTCGCCGGCTGATTCCGTCCGCCTCCCGCCCAGGAAGTCCAGGAAGAACTCATGTCTCTGCTGAACAGCTCCCTCCATGAGCTCGACCCCGACGTCGCCGCCGCTGTCGACGCCGAACTCCACCGCCAGCAGTCCACCCTCGAGATGATCGCCTCGGAGAACTTCGCTCCGGTCGCGGTCATGGAGGCCCAGGGCTCGGTCCTCACCAACAAGTACGCCGAGGGCTACCCGGGCCGCCGCTACTACGGCGGTTGCGAGCACGTCGACGTCGTCGAGCAGATCGCCATCGACCGGATCAAGGCGCTGTTCGGCGCCGAGCACGCGAACGTCCAGCCGCACTCCGGCGCCCAGGCCAACGCGGCCGCCATGTTCGCCCTGCTCTCCCCCGGTGACACCATCCTGGGTCTGAACCTCGCCCACGGCGGGCACCTCACCCATGGCATGAAGATCAACTTCTCCGGCAAGCTCTACAACGTGGTCGCCTACCACGTGGACGAGAAGACCAACCTGGTCGACATGGAGGAGGTCGAGCGGCTCGCCAAGGAGCACCGCCCGAAGCTGATCGTGGCCGGCTGGTCCGCCTACCCGCGCCAGCTGGACTTCGCCGCCTTCCGCCGGATCGCGGACGAGGTGGGCGCCTACCTGATGGTGGACATGGCCCACTTCGCGGGTCTGGTGGCCGCCGGGCTGCACCCCTCCCCGGTGCCGCACGCCCATGTGGTGACCACCACCACCCACAAGACCCTGGGCGGCCCGCGCGGCGGTGTGATCCTGTCCACCGCCGAACTGGCCAAGAAGATCAACTCCGCGGTCTTCCCCGGTCAGCAGGGTGGTCCGCTGGAGCATGTGATCGCCGCCAAGGCGGTCGCCTTCAAGGTCGCGGCCACCGAGGAGTTCAAGGACCGCCAGCGCCGCACCCTGGAGGGCGCCCGGATCCTGGCCGAGCGCCTGGTCCAGGACGACGCCAAGGAGGCCGGCGTCTCCGTGCTGTCCGGCGGCACCGACGTCCACCTGGTCCTGGTCGACCTGCGCAACAGCGAGCTGGACGGCCAGCAGGCGGAGGACCGCCTCCACGAGGTCGGCATCACCGTCAACCGCAACGCCATCCCCAACGACCCGCGCCCCCCGATGATCACCTCGGGTCTGCGCATCGGGACCCCGGCGCTGGCCACCCGCGGCTTCCAGGCGGAGGACTTCCGCGAGGTCGCCGACATCATCGCCGAGGCGCTCAAGCCGGCCTATGACGCGGTGGCGCTGCGCGCCCGGGTCACGGCGCTGGCCGACAAGCACCCGCTGTACCCCGGCCTGAAGTAACCCCGGGTTAACCCTCCGGTACGGGGCATCACGCACACTGACAGGTGGGCGGGGTGCCCCGTATCACGGCCGCCCAACGGCATAAATCCGCCCGCATCACGCACACTGAAGTGCGGGCACTCCCTCCCCTCCCCGCACCACCCCCGATTTCGCAAGGAGCTGCCACCGTGGCCATCTCCGTATTCGATCTGTTCTCGATCGGCATAGGCCCGTCCAGCTCCCACACGGTGGGTCCGATGCGGGCGGCGCGCATGTTCGTAGGACGCCTGAAGAACGAGGGCCTGCTGGCCCACACCGCCTCGGTGCGCGCCGAGCTCTTCGGCTCGCTGGGCGCCACCGGCCACGGCCATGGCACCCCCAAGGCCGTGCTGCTGGGCCTGGAAGGCCACTCCCCGCGCACCGTCGATGTGGAGACCGCCGACGACGAGGTGGAGCGCATCCGCACCACCAAGCGCCTCCGGCTCCTGGGCACCGAGATCGGCTCCGCCCACGAGATCGACTTCGATGAGTCCACCCAGCTGATCCTGCACCGCCGCCGCGCCCTGCCGTACCACGCCAACGGCATGACGCTGTTCGCCTACGACGAGGCCGGCGCGCCCCTGCTGGAGAAGACCTACTACTCGGTCGGCGGCGGCTTCGTGGTCGACGAGGACGCGGTGGGCCAGGACCGCATCGTCCTGGACGACACCGTCCTGAAGTACCCCTTCCGCACCGGTGACGAGCTGCTGCGGCTCTCCCGGGAGACCGGCCTGTCGATCTCCGCGCTGATGCTGGAGAACGAGAAGGCCTGGCGCACCGAGACCGAGATCCGCGAGGGTCTGCTGGAGATCTGGCGCGTGATGCAGGCCTGTGTCACCCGCGGCATGTCCCGCGAGGGCATCCTCCCCGGCGGCCTCAAGGTCCGCCGCCGCGCGGCCACTTCGGCCCGCCAGCTGCGCGCCGAGGGCGACCCGCAGGCCCGTGCCATGGAGTGGATCACCATCTACGCCATGGCGGTCAACGAGGAGAACGCGGCCGGCGGCCGGGTGGTGACCGCCCCCACCAATGGCGCCGCCGGCATCATCCCGGCCGTGCTGCACTACTACATGAACTTTGTGCCCGGCGCCGACGAGGACGGCATCGTCCGCTTCCTGCTGGCCGCGGGTGCCATCGGCATGCTCTTCAAGGAAAACGCCTCCATCTCGGGCGCCGAGGTCGGCTGCCAGGGCGAGGTGGGCTCGGCCTGCTCGATGGCCTCCGGCGGCCTGGCCGAGGTGCTCGGCGGCACCCCGGAGCAGGTGGAGAACGCGGCCGAGATCGGCATGGAGCACAACCTGGGCCTGACCTGCGACCCGGTCGGCGGCCTGGTGCAGATCCCGTGCATCGAGCGCAATGGCATGGCCGCCGCCAAGGCCGTCACCGCGGCCCGGATGGCCCTGCGCGGCGACGGCCGCCACCATGTCTCCCTGGACAAGGTCATCAAGACCATGAAGGAGACCGGCGCCGATATGAAGGTCAAGTACAAGGAGACGGCGCGCGGCGGCCTGGCCGTCAACGTCATCGAGTGCTGAGCTCGCCGCCCCCGGCCACCGGATGGGCCGGCCCCTGGGCGGCCAGGTGGATGTCACCGCCGGTCTGCGGCGGGGTGGTGGCCAGATAGACCACCAGGCGTTCGGGCATGCCCCGGCCCTCGGCCGGGGCCAGTTCCACCCGGTGGTCATGGCCCCGGAAGCGGCTGGCGAGCACCCGGGCCCGTACCGTGTGCGGCCCGGGTCCGGCGGCCGGGCGCAGCTGGTGGGGGCGCAGCAGCACGGTGCCCCGGTCGGTGGCGCCGGTTTCCTCGGTCAGCGGCAGCGGGCCGAAGGCGGTGCTGGCGTGCCCGTCGGCGAACTCGGCGGGCAGCAGATTGGCCTCGCCCAGGGTCTGGGCGATGCCCGCGTCGGCCGGCCGGTGGTAGAGGGTGTGCGGGGTGCCGGCCTGGGCGACCCGGCCGTCCCGCAGCACGGCGATCACATCGGCGAAGGCCAGCGCCTCGTCCACATCATGGGTGACCAGGACGGCGGTGGCGCCCGCCCGGCGCAGGGTGGCGGCTATCTCGGCGCGCAGTTCGGTGCGCAGCGCCGCGTCCAGGGCGGCGAAGGGCTCGTCCAGCAGCAGCAGTTGGGGCTCGGGGGCCAGGGCGCGGGCCAGCGCGACGCGCTGCTGCTGCCCGCCGGAGAGCTGGTGCGGGTGGCGGTCGGCCAGCCCGTCGAGCCCGACCAGGGCCAGCATCTCCCGGACGCGCTGCGGCCGTTGGCGGCGGGGCAGGCCGAAGCCGATGTTGGCGGCGACGGTCAGATGCGGGAACAGCGCCCCGTCCTGCGGCACATAGCCGATGCGCCGGCGCTCGGCGGGGATCCGGGAGCGCTGGTCGTCCAGGACCCGGCCGCGCAGGGTGACCCGGCCGCCGGTGGCCGGATGGAAGCCGGCGACGATCCGCAGCAGGGTGCTCTTGCCGCAGCCGGAGGGTCCCAGCACACAGGCCAGCGCCCCGTCCTCGACGGTCAGGTCGAGGCCGGTCAGCACCGGGGTGCGGCCGTGGACCGCGTGCAGTTGCTCGATCGACAGGCCCGGCTGGCCGCTCATCTGGTCTCTCCGTGGCTGTTGGCGGGGTGGGGGCCGAAGGTGCGGCGGGTGAGGATCAGCACGGCGGGCACCGACAGGGCGACCATCACCGCGGCGTAGGGGGCGGCGGCTCCGTAGGACAGGCCGGTGGTGTAGGCCCAGAAGCGGGTGGCCAGGGTCTCGGTGCCGGTGGGGCGCAGCAGCAGGGTGGCGGTCAGTTCGGTGCTGGCGGTCAGGGCGACCATGGCGCAGGCCGCGCCCAGGCCGGGCAGGATCAGCGGCAGGGTGACCCGGGCCAGTACCGCAGCGCGGCGCACGCCCAGGGAGCGCGCCGCCTCCTCGACTCCCCGCGGTACCCGGGCGAGTGAGGCGCGCACCGAGGTCAGGGCCAGCGGGAAGAACAGCACCACATAGCCGGCCACCAGCAACGGCGGCTGCTGGTAGAGGGGTTGGGCGTAGCGGATGGCGAAGTAGACCACCGACAGGGCGACGGCGATGCCGGGCAGCGCCCGGGTCAGATAGGCGGCGTGGGCCACGGCGCGGGCGGTGCGGGTGGGGCGCCGCCAGGAGTAGAGGGCCACCGGCACCGCCACCGCGGTGGCCACGGCCGCCGCGGTCAGCGCATAGCCGAGGGTGGTGGCGGTGGCGCCGAGGATGGATGCGGAGGGCAGGGTGCTGGAGCTGCCGGCCAGCAGCCAGTGGACCAGGGCGTACACCGGCACCCCGAGCGTCACTCCCACCATGGCGGCCAGCCCCAGCAGGGCGGGGGCCGTCCAGCGGCCCAGGGCCAGCGGGGCGCAGCGGCGGCCGGTGTCGCCCTCGCGCACCACGCGTCCGCGCCGGGCGGCCCGGGCGTCCAGGGTGACGAGCAGCAGTGCCAGGGCGACCAGGACCAGGGTCAGCAGGCTGGCCGAGGCGATGTCGAAGCTGGTCTGGTACTCGGTGAACACGGCGGTGGCAAAGGTGGTGTAGCGGAGCATGGCGAACGCCCCGTATTCGCCCAGCAGATAGAGCGACACCAGCAGGGCGCCGCCGGCCAGCGCGGGGCGGGTCAGCGGCAGGGTCACCCGCCACAGGATGGCCGCCCGGCCGCGGCCCAGGCTGCGGGCCACCTCCTCGGCGGAGGCGTCGCCGTGCCGCAGGGCGGCGGCCACCGGGAGGAACACCAGCGGGTAGAGCGAGGAGGCCATCACCAGCACCGCGCCCCAGTAGCCCTGCACCTGGGGGAAGAGCGAGACCCAGCAGTAGCCGTGGACGAACTCCGGTACCGCCAGCGGCATCGCCAGGGCCACGGTCCAGGCCCGGCGGCCGGGCAGGTCGGTGCGTTCCACCAGGTAGGCGGCGGTGAATCCAAGGACCAGGGTGATGGCGGTGACCATGGTGGTCAGGGCGACGGTGTGCCACAACAGGGTGCCCACCAGGGGGCGGGCCAGCAGCCGGTGCAGGGTGTCGCCGCCCGCCTGGGCGGCCTGGAGCGCCACAAACGCCAGCGGGGAGGCCACCAGCAGGGCGATCAGGCCCGCCGTCAGGGGCAGCGGGCCGGGGAACCGGCGCGGGAGCCTCACAGCAGGCCGGTGGACTTGAGCAGGTCCAGCGCGTCCTTGCCGTCGCCGAGCTCGGCCGCCCGGGCGACCGGGCCGGAGTCCGCCAGCGCCCGGCTGACCTTGGTGTTCTTCACACCGGCCAGGAGCGGGTACTCATAGCTCTCCGAGCCGGCGATGATCTGCTGGGCCGGCTTGGAGACCAGGTAGGACAGGAACGCCTGGGCCGCCGCCTTGTGCTTGCTGTGGGAGAGGGCCGCGGCGCCGGAGACGTCCACCAGCGCGCCGGGGTCGCCCTGCTTGAAGTAGCCCAGTGCGCTCCTGGTCTTGGCGGCGCCCTGCTCGTCGCGCAGCCGGTACCAGTAGTAGTGGTCGATGACTCCGCCCTCGACCTCGCCCCGGTTCACGGCGGCGACCAGGTCCTCATTGCTGCCGTAGACCTTGCTGTTGGCCTTGAGGCCCTCGAGCCAGCTCTTGGCGCCGTCCTTGCCCAGGCTCTTGATCATCCTGGTGACGATCGGGGTGAAGTCGGTCTCGCTGGGCGCGACGCCCAGCTTCCCCTTCCAGGCCGGGTCGGCCAAGTCCTTGACGGACTGCGGGACTTGGGAGCCCTTGAGCTTGCCGGTGTCATAGACGAACGCGGCCTCGCGTGCCGAGACGCCCACCCAGTCACCCTTGGCCGAGCTGTCCTCGGCCGGCACGGCGGACAGGGTGGGGGTGTCGGTTTTGGCCAGCAGCCCCTTGTCCTCCAGCGTGGTCAGCGCGGGCGGGTTCTCCGCGAAGAACACATCCGCCGGGGAGGCCGGGCCCTCGGTGAGCAGCTGGTTGGCCAGTTCCGCCTCGTCGCCCGAGCGGACCTTGGCGGTGATCCCGGTCCGTGCCTTGAAGTCCTTCACCAGCGCGCTGACGGTCTGCTCGTGCTGGCCGCTGTAGACGGTGATGGTCTGCCCCTTGAGCGAACCGCCGGACGCGGCCGAGGAGTCGCCGGAGTCCTGCGAGCCGCCGCATCCGGCCAGCGCCAGGGCCGACAGCGAGACCATCACCGACAGCGCGGCACACCGCCGTGCGGAGCGCCGGGAAATGACAGACATGGGGGACCTCCGAGCCGTGCCGGGACACCTGCCCGAGCCAATGAAGCAAGGCGCACCTTACTTAGGTGAGGCTCGCCTGCAAACCTGCCCGTCAAGCATCAACACGACTGGTTTTCGGCCGTTTTCCGCCCGACAAGTCGGAATTTGCCCGGCATCGGTGGCCGATATTTGACCCTCCCATGGCCGGCTCGTGGCGGAGTCGACACCGCCGGAGGACCCAAAGGTTTACCCAAGCGTGACGGCCCGGCTCCGGCCACTCCCCCGCAGCCGCCTAGGAGCGGGTCTCCCGGCGCACCCAGGCCAGATAGTCCGCGCTGCCGGCCGTGATCGGGGTGGCGATGATCTCCGGCACGTCATAGGGGTGCTCGGCCTTGAGATGCGCCTCCAGCTCCGCGTACCGCGCCTCGGTGGTCTTGTAGTGCAGGCGCCACTCGGTGTCGGTACGGATCTTGCGCTGCCACTGGTAGACGCTGGTGATCGGCCCGTCGATCTGGGCACACGCGGCGAGCCGGCGTTCGATGGCGGTGGCGGCGAGGTGGCGGGCCGACTCCTCGCTGTCGGTGGTGGTCGTCACCGCGATGTACTGGATGGCCTCGGGCATGGCGCCGACCGTACCGCAGCGGGCCGGAGGCGTTGTCAGTGGTGACGCGTAGGCTCCTTGACATGAGCCACGCAGACCTGCGCGAACTCCGCGGTGCGCTGCACACCGCCTCGGACATCGCCTTCGCCCTCGATGCCACCGCCCCCTCGCCCCAGGAGAGCGAGCAACTGGTGGACGCCCTGCAGCGGGCGCTGGCGGCGGCCCACGCACTGGGCGCGGGGCACGGCGCCACCGGCTGCGCCCGGCACCCCAGGGGCGCGGTCGACCCCCTCTACGGGGACAAGGAGGACCCGCTGCCGCCCGGCTGGGGCCGGTGCCTGCTGTGCAACGACGCCCGCCGCCGGGCGAACGCCCAGCGGCGCGGCGGGCGCTGACCGGCCCCGCTCAGGCGGCGTTCACCAGGCGCAGATAGCGGTCCCAGTCCCAGTAGGGGCCGGGGTCATGATGCGTGGAACCCGGCACCTCGACATGGCCGATGATGCGCTCCCGGGTTCTGGGGATGCCGTACCGGTCACAGACGGCGGCCGTCAGCGCCGCCGAGGAGTGGTACATCTCCTCGGTGAAGTACTCGGGCCGGTCGATCCAGCCCTCGTGCTCGATGCCGATGCTGCGGGTGTTGTAGTCCCAGTTGCCCGCATGCCAGGCGATGTCCCGCTCTCTTACGAACTGCCCGATATAGCCGTCGGCGGAGGCCACCATGTAGTGCGCCGAGACCCTGGCATGCGGGTTCTCGAAGATCCGCATGGCATCCGGAAAGGTCTCCTGGGTCACATGGATCACCACAAAGTCGACCGGGTAGGCGCCGGGCCGGCCGGAGACCGTGAAGTTGGCGCTGCTGGCCGGTATCCAGTGGGTGGGCGGATAGGACTCCGGCGTCGCGGGGAAGGTGTGCTCGGTCTCGTCCACGGGGACCTCCGAAGGCTGTGTAGGACGAGGACATGACACCGGGGCCGGCGCCACCCTGCAAGCACCTCAGCCGGTGATGCATAAAAATAAGAACCATGGTGCGGTTTATTCATGGAAAGCAAGGCGAGTGTTCCATCTCACCTTTGATTACCGAGAGTCATTGCCGGATTTGTCCACTGGTGACGGTAAAGCCGCTTTGGCTCCTCGCGTCCCGTCTGCCATAGTCGGAGGCCGCGACCCCCATTGACCCGGGCAAGGTCGTCCATACGCCGCGAAACACACCCCAATTCTTCGCGGCGTCCCGAAGGGGCCCCCGTTCCGTCCGACATGGACGCATGGGGGCCCTTCGCGCATCAGCGACAAGGCATCAGCGACGGTGCGTCAGCGACAAGGCATCAGCGACCGGGCGTCACCGGCGGGGCCTCAGCGGTCCACCACGCGCATCTCGAACCAGGTGGTCTTGCCACGGGTGAGCAGATCGACCCCCCAGCGGTCCGAGAGCCGGTCCACCAGGAACAGGCCGCGCCCGCTGATATCCGTCTCGCGCACCGGAAGCAGACAGGGCAGCCCTCGCGAGGGATCCCGCACCTCCATCCGCACCCACCCCCGGCGGCGCAGCATCCGCAGCCCGAACCAGCGGGCGCCGGTGTGCCGGATGGCATTGCCCACCAACTCGGACACCAGCAGCACGGCGTACTCGGTCAGCTGCGGCGAGAGTCCCCACTGGCGCAGCGCCACCGCCTGGGTCAGCCGGCGCGCGGCCACCGTGGACTCCGGACAGGAGGGCAGCCGCGCCTCGCCGAGGTGCGGATTGCCGTACCGCTCAAGCGCCCTCAGCGCCAGTCCATCCTCAACGACAGGGGTCCACCGCGCAGGGGCGGTACCCACCCTCTGCCGTGGCCGATCCGTTCCCTCCAGGCCCGCCATGCCCTCCATCATGGCCGCCGGAGAGCCGCCGCGAAGGGGAACGGCGGGATTCAGTGGAGCGGAAGACCCCGTTCCAGGGCACCGTCGCGACATATGCCAGAGGCGTCGTCATCATGGAAATCTCCGGGGTGACCTGCACGGACCATGGGACGCCAAGGCCCTTGGGGCGGACGGGAGAAGGTCAACACAGAGGCGTGCGAAGTCCCCTGGAATTCCCTCACACGTGTATACCCCCAGCCGGTGCCGGGGGTATCCCACCTGGGGTCAACGCCGGCCGGATCAGCTGAACTTGGCCTTGCCCGGACCATCCTCGACAAAGCTGCGCATACCGATCTCACGGTCCTCGGTGGCGAACAGCCCGGCGAACCAGTTCCGTTCGATGGCCAGCCCGGTGTCGATATCGGTCTCCAGGCCGGCGTCCACCGCCTCCTTGGCGGCACGCAGCGCGATGGCGGGACCGGCCGCCAGACGGGCGGCCCAGTCATGCGCCTGGGCGTAGACCTCCTCCGCCGGGACCACCCGGTCCACCAGCCCGATGGCCAGCGCCTCCGCCGCCTTGACCTGACGGCCGGTGAAGATCAGGTCCTTGGCCTTGGACGGGCCGACCAGCCGGGACAGCCGCTGGGTGCCGCCGGCGCCCGGGATCAGGCCGAGCAGGATCTCCGGCTGGCCCAGCTTGGCGTTCTCCGCGGCGATCCGGAAGTCCGCGCACAGCGCCAGCTCACAACCGCCGCCCAGCGCATAGCCGGTGACCGCGGCCACCACCGGCTTGGGGATGCGGGCCACCGCGGTGAAGGCGTCCTGCAGACCCCGGGAGCGGGCCACCATGGCCGCGTGGTCCATCTCCCGCATCTCCTTGATGTCCGCGCCGGCCGCGAACACCTTCTCCCCGCCCCACAGCACCACGGCCCGTACGTCCGCCCGCTGGGAGAGCTCCTCGGCCACCGCGCGCAGCCGGTCCTGGGTGGCGATGTC
The DNA here is from genome assembly GCF_044593195.1 of Streptomyces sp. NPDC052396. Classification (NCBI taxonomy): domain Bacteria; kingdom Bacillati; phylum Actinomycetota; class Actinomycetes; order Kitasatosporales; family Streptomycetaceae; genus Streptomyces; species Streptomyces sp. NPDC052396. The sequence goes on along the minus strand of NZ_JBIUAW010000002.1, from coordinate 458,811 downwards.
CAGCGCGTTCATCGGCGGGCGGTCCAGCCGGACGGTGCCCACACCCTCGGCGACCTCAAGATGCACAGTCATGGCAGCAGGTTAGCTGCCGTTAACAGCCAGCGGAACCGGTGCATTTGACGCGCACCGGCACCACCGGTCCCGTTCGTCCCTCAGTTGCCCGCCGTCCACTGGGACCACGGCATGTTCCAGCCGTTGAGCCCGTTGTCCGGCTGGACGGTCCGGTCGGGAGAGTTCTTCACCACCACCACATCGCCGATCAGCGAGTTCTTGTAGAACCAGGCGGCCGGGGTGGACGGGTCGCCGCCCCCGCGCTCGTCGAACAGGCCCACACAGCCGTGGCTGGCGTTCTCCGAGCCGAAAGTGCCTTCGCCCGACCAGTAGTTGCCATGGATGAAGGTGCCGGAGGCGGACAGCCGCATGGCGTGCGGCACGTCCTTGATGTCGTACTCCCCGCCGAAGCCCACGGTGTCCCCGTTCATCCGGGTCACCTCGTACTTCTCGCTGATCACCATCTGGCCGTTGTAGGTGGTGTGTCCGGGGGCTCCGGCCGATATCGGGATGGTCCTGATGACCTTGCCGTCCCGCTGTACGGTCATCTCATGGCTGCGGGTGTCCACCGTGCTGATCTGACTGCGGCCGATGGTGAACTTCACCGTCTTGTCCTGGGTGCCGTAGACACTCTCACGGCCCTGGACGCCGTTCAGATTCATGCTGAGCGTCACCTTGGTGCCGGGCGCCCAGTACTTCTCCGGCCGGAAGTCCAGCCGGTCGTTGCCGAACCAGTGGCTCTTGATCTCCACCGGCGGGTCCGCGGTGACCCTGACCGCCTTCTCCACCGCCCTGGGGTCGGTGATGCCCCGGCTGAAGTCCAGCGACACCGGCATCCCCACCCCCACCTCGCTGCCGTCCTCCGGGGTGAAGTAGGCGACAAAGGTGTTCTTGGGCGTCAGGGTGGTGAAGGCGGCGTGCTTGGCGGACTGCCGCCCGTCCTTGTCCTTGGCCATGGCGTCCACCGTGTACCTGGTGGCGGCGGCCAGATGGCCGGAGGGCTCCCAGGACGAGCCGTCACCGGATATCCGGCCCTCCACCGGGTGCCCCTTGCCGTCGGTGACCTTCACCGAGGTCAGGCTGCCCTGCCGCGCGGTGACCCGCAGCGCCCCGCTGGTGCCCACGTCGTTGGCACCGTCCTTGGGCATGATCGACACCACCGCCTTGGACTCGTCCCCGCCGGCCTTCCCACCAGTGTCGGACGAGCCCCCGCTGCACGCGGCGGTCAGGGCCAGCGCCGTCCCCAGCAGCAGTGCGGCCGGCGCACGGCGGCGCCCACGGCTGTCGGATGTCGGCTGCACGTTCACGACGGTCGTCTCCCCTCGCACGGCCCGCCCCCACACGGTGCCCCCCAAACGGCCTCCCGCGCCAGGGAGTCGGCGAGGCCGCCAGCGCGCCATGCGCGCATGGCGCTAGATAACCATACGCATCGGACATCATTCGCCCCCGCGAATGTCACTGTTCCGTCCCAACCGCCCAAAGGGCCGGGGCACACGGAGCACTCCGGCGTACCGCCTCAGTCCAGCTCGCGCAGCGCCGAACCCGCCCGCCAGGCCGGCCAGGACAGGTTCCAGCCGCCCAGTCCGTTGTCCGCGGTCACCGGCCGGCCGCCCGAGTTGACCACCTCCACCACATCGCCGACCAATGAGCTGTCGTAGAACCAGGCCGCCGGGGTGTCCCGGCCGCCGCCCTGCGCATCGCGCAGCCCGATACAGCCATGGCTGGTGTTCTGGGTGCCGAACACCCCCGGCTTGGCCCAGTAGTTGCCGTGCAGGAAGGTGCCGGAGCCGGTCAGCCGCAGGGCGTGCGGCACATCGCCGATGTCGTACTCGCCGCCGAAGCCCACCGTGTCCCCGTTCATCCGGGTCACCTCGAACTTCTCGCTGATCACCATCTTGCCGAGATAGGTGGGGTTGGCCCGCCCGCCCGCGGTCACCGGCAGCGTCCTCGGCGGTGCGCCGTCACGCACCACGGTCATGGTGTGCGCCGCCGCGTCCACCGTGCTCACCTGGCCGCGCCCCACGGTGAAGGTGACCGTCTTGCGCTGCGCCCCGTACACCCCGGGCGCCCCCCGCACATCGCGCAGCCGCAGGTCCACGGTGATCACGGTGCCCGGCTTCCAGTACTGGCGCGGCCTGAAGTCCAGCCGGGAGGAGCCGAACCAGTGCCCGGCGATCTGGGTCGCCGGCCGGGACCGGACCTGGATGGCGCGCTCCACCGCGGCCCGGTCGCTGATCGGCCGGCTGAAGCCAAAGGAGACGATCATGCCGGTGCCCACCGTGGAGCGCGGCGCGGGCGTCAGATAGCCGATGAACCGGTGCTCCGGCACATAGGTCCGGAACTCCGTGTGCCGGGCGGCCCGGTGGCCCCTGGCGTCCCGGGCCACGGCGTCCACCGTGTAGCGGGCGGCCAGCCCCAGCGGCCCGCCCGACGGCCGCCAGCCGCGCCCGCCGTCCAGGATCCGCCCGTCCACCGGGCGCCGCCCGCTGTCCCAGATCTCGGTGACCCGCACCTGCTCCAGCGTCCCCTCCGACACCCGCACCTCGAACGGGTCGTTGGCCCGGACGTTCTTGGCGCCGTCACCCGGGGTGACCCGGATCAGTTCGGCGGCGGGCCGTTCGTCATCCGTGAGCGTCCGCCCCGGGGCGCCCGGGGCGCACCCCCCGAGCAGGGCCAGTACGGCCAGCACAAACAGCCCGCGCAGGGCGCGCGGAAGCGCAAAAGGTGTCACAACCGTCCCAACGACACGTTTCCTCCCGGGAAACGTCGCTGCACTCCCTTGCTGCAACCGGTCACACGTGTGAGCGCATGCGCACTCTCGCGCTGGAGTGGGAAGAAAGGGGGGACAGGCGACATCGCGGCGTGCCACCCGAAAGCCGCCCGGAGGCGACACGTGCCCAGCGCATCCGAGCAACACATGGAGCAGAGCGTCATCTTCACCACCGGAACGGCGCAACCCCATCCCGGCAGCCCGGCCGAGGTCAATGGACGGGTCCGGCCCCCGGACACCACCGCCTGGCCGGGCTCGCCCGAACCGCTGGGCGCCCGCTTCACGGTGGGGCCCGGCCAGGTGGCCGGCACCAACTTCGCCCTCTGGGCGGGCGGCGCGGAGGCCGTCGAACTCTGCCTGTTCACCGAGGACGAGTCCGGCGCCCTGCGGGAAACCCGCCATGAACTGCGGGAGTTGACCCATGAGGTGTGGCACGGCTTCCTGCCCGGGGTACTGCCCGGGCAGCGCTACGGCTACCGGGTGCACGGCCGCTGGGACCCCTGGACCGGCGCCCGCTGGAACCCCGCCAAGCTGCTGCTGGACCCCTACGCCCGGGCGGTGGACGGCGACTTCACCATGCCCCCGCAGGTCTATGGCCACGTCCGCGACTGGCCGCACCAGCACATCGCCGACACCGTCCGCGACGAACGCGACTCCGCCCCCTTCGTCCCCAAGGGCGTGGTGGTCGCCGACGGCGAACGGGCCTGCGAGACCCGGCCGGCCACCGACTGGGCCGACACCGTCATCTACGAGCTGCATGTCCGCGGCTTCACCCGGCTCAACCCCCAGCTGCCCGAAGCCCTGCGCGGCACCTATGCCGGCCTCGCCCATCCGGCCACCGTGGAGCACCTGGACCGTTTAGGCATAACCGCCGTGGAACTGCTGCCCGTCCACCACTTCGCCCACGAGGACCACCTGCTGCGGCGCGGGCTGCGCAACTACTGGGGCTACAACTCCATCGGCTGGTTCGCCCCGCACGCCGCCTACTCCGCGTCCGGCAGCCGGGGCCAGCAAGTGGGCGAGTTCAAAAGGATGGTGCGCACCCTGCACACCGCCGGCATCGAGGTCATCCTGGACGTGGTCTACAACCACACCGCCGAGGGCGGCGAACTGGGGCCCACCCTCTCGCTGCGCGGCATCGACAACCGGCGCTGCTACCGGCTGCAGGACGACGCCCGCCGCTACGCCGACTTCACCGGCTGCGGCAACACCCTCGACGTCCCGCAGCCCCAGGTGCTGCGGCTGGTCACCGACTCGCTGCGCTACTGGGTGACCGAGATGGGAGTGGACGGCTTCCGCTTCGACCTGGCCTCCGCCCTGGCCCGTACCGCCCATGGCGTGGACGGCCTCTCCCCCTTCCTGTCCGCCCTGGCCCAGGACCCGGTGCTGCGCACCGTGAAACTGATCGCCGAACCCTGGGACCTGGGCCCCGGCGGCTACCGGCTGGGCGGCTTCCCGCCGCCCTGGTCGGAGTGGAACGACCGCTACCGGGACGCGGTGCGCGACTTCTGGCGCGGGGCGCTGCCCGACGTACGCGACCTGGGCTACCGGCTCTCCGGCTCCAGCGACCTCTATGGCTGGGGCGGCCGCCGGCCCTACGCCTCCGTCAACTTCATCACCGCGCACGACGGTTTCACCCTGCGCGACCTGGTGTCCTACGAGCGCAAGCACAACGAGGCCAATGGGGAGGGCAACCGGGACGGCACCGACGCCAACCGCTCGCAGAACTGCGGGGTGGAGGGCGAGACCGACGACCCCCGGGTGGGCGCCCTGCGCCGGCGCCAGATGCGCAACCTGACGGCCACCCTGCTGCTGTCCGCCGGGGTGCCCATGCTGCTGGCCGGCGATGAGATGGGCCGTACCCAGGGCGGCAACAACAATGCCTACTGCCAGGACAACGAGACCGGCTGGGTGGACTGGTCCCTGCTGGAGACCCCCGCCTGGCGCCCGCTGGCCGAGCTCACCAGCCGGCTGCTGGCCCTGCGCCGCGCCCACCCCGTGCTGCGCAGCCACTCCTTCTTCACCGGGCGGCCCGCCGACCAGGACGGTCCCTGCGACCTGGCCTGGTTCACCACCGAGGGCACCGAGATGACCGAGGCCGACTGGTACGCACCCGGGGCCACCCTGGGCATGTACCTTTCCGGCCGGCAGATCACCCGGCGGGCCCCGGACGGCACCCGGATCACCGACGACAGCTTTCTGGCGGTCTTTCACGCCGGTTCCGCGCCGGTCGAGTTCACCCTGCCCGGCCCGCCCTGGGCCGAGGGCTATGAACTGCTGGTGGACACCTCGCGGGAGGACCAGCGCACGCCCCCCGGCGTACGCCGCCGCGCGGGCACCCGGACCATGGTCCCGCCCAGGTCGGTGCTGCTGCTGTCGGCTCTTCAGGCCCCGCCGCCGGAAGCCTCCGGCGGGAAAACCACGTGAGCGTTGTCAGTGGCGAACCGTAGTCTCGCCACTGATGACCGGAACCGAGGAAGAGACGCCATCCGCTGAACGCCGTTCCACCGTGCGCTCGTTGCTGCGCCTGTGGCCCTATGTGCGGCCGGTGCGCGGCAGGTTCCTCGGCGCCATGGCGGTGGCGACCACGGCCTCCGCCCTGGGTCTGGTCATCCCGCTGACCCTGAAGTGGATCGTGGACGGGCCGATCGCGGACCACGATCCCTCCGGGGTGTGGCTCGGCGGGCTGGCCCTGCTGCTGCTGGGCGTGCTGGAGGCGGGGCTGTTCGGCGTCCGCCGGATGATGGTGGCCGGCCCGCTGACCGGGGTGGAGGCCCGGATGCGTGCCGCCCTCTACCGCCGGCTGCAACGGCTGCCGGTCTCCTTCCACGATCAGTGGCCCTCCGGCCAGCTGCTCTCCCGGGGCACCACCGATCTGATGCTGCTGCGCATCTTCCTGGCCTTCGGGGTGACCTTCCTGGTGGTCAACGGGCTGACCATTGTGCTGGGTTTTGTCATCCTGCTGCTCCAGCAGTGGCTGCTGGGCCTGGTGCTGCTGGCCCCTGTGGTGCCGCTGGTGTTCCTCTGCCGCTACTTCGAGGTCCGTTACTCGCTGGCCGCGCGCACCGCCCAGGACCAGGTCGGCGATCTGACCACGGTGGTCGAGGAGAGCGTGCTGGGCATCCGGGTCATCAAGGGATTCGGCCAGCACCGCGGCCAGGAGCGGGCGTTCGCCGCGCTCTCCGGCCGGCTGCGCGGCACCGAGCTGCACAAGGCCCGGCTGCTGGGCTTCCTCTGGGGCCTGATCATGGCGCTGCCGGAGGTGGCCATCGGGGCGGCCCTGGTGCTGGGCGTGGAGCAGGTCGCCGACGACCGGCTGACCGCCGGGGCACTGGTGGCCTTTCTGTCCACCGCGCTGGCGCTGCGCTGGCCGATCGAGTCCATCGGCTTCCTGCTGGCCATCTCCAATGACGCGGCGGCCGCCACCGACCGCTGGACCCAGGTGATGGACGCCCCCCTGCCGCCGGCCGATCCGGCCCCGTCCACCGCCGGCGGCGAGCCGCCGGCCCGGGACGGACTGCGCCTGGAGGGCGTGGAGTTCCGCTACGCCGACGCCCCACCGGACGCCAAGCCGGTGCTGTGCGGCATCGATCTGCATATCCGGCCCGGCGAGACCATGGCCCTGGTCGGCGCCACCGGCAGCGGGAAGACCACCCTGACCGCGCTGATCCCCCGGCTGCACGAGGCCACCGCCGGCCGGATCACCCTGGACGGCCAGGACATCGCCGCCCTCCCCCGGGAGCGGCTGCGCCGCCTGGTGTCGGTGGCCTTCGAGGAGCCCACCCTGTTCTCCGCCACCGCCGGCGAGAACGTCCTGATGGGCACCGATTCGGCCGAGTCGGCCCAGGAGGAAGACCTGATACGGGCGTTGGCGGTCGCCCAGGCCGGGTTTGTCCATGACCTGCCCGAGGGGCACCGCACCCAGGTCGGCGAGCAGGGGCTGAGCCTGTCCGGCGGCCAGCGCCAACGCCTGGCGCTGGCCCGGGCGGTGGTGGGCAGGCCCCGTTTCCTGATCCTGGACGACCCGCTGTCCGCCCTCGATGTGCACACCGAGGCGCTGGTGGAACAGGCCCTGCGCGAGGTGCTGGCCACCACCACCGCCCTGGTGGTCGCACACCGTCCGTCCACCGTGCTGCTCGCCGACCGGGTCGCCCTGCTCTCCGAAGGGCGCATCACCGCGGTGGGCACACACCAGGAATTGCTGCACAGTAACCGGGAGTACGCCCAGCTCATGTCCGGACAGGAGCACCTGCCAGAAGCCGAAGGAGACGTCTGACCATGACCACTTCCGTCTCCGACCAGCCCTCCGCCACTGACGATCACACCCGGCCGGCCCCGGCGGCCACCCCCGACGACCCCGTCGGCCAGGACGTCCTGGACGTCCCCAAGGGCGCCTCGCTCGCCCTGCTGCGGTCGCTGCTGGCCCCCGCCCGGGGCCGGGTCTGGCTGACCGTGGTGGTCCTGCTGCTCCAGCAAGCGGCCGTACAGGCCGGCCCGTTGCTGGTCGCCTATGCCATCGACCGGTGTGTGCCGGCCGTCCGCCGCCATGACCACGGCCCGCTGATCGCCGTGGGCACCGCCTATCTGCTCTGCGCCCTGGCCTCCGGCCTGCTGATGCACGCCTACATCCAGATCTCCGCCCGGGTGGGCCAGAACGCCCTGCTGGACCTGCGCGGCCGGATCTTCCGGCACGCCCAGACGCTGAGCGTGGACTTCCATGAGCGCTACACCTCGGGCCGGCTGATCTCCCGGGCCACCACCGACATCGAGTCCCTGCGCGAGCTGCTCAACGACGGTCTGCAGGAACTCATGGGCATCATCGCCTCGTTGGCCCTGGTCTCGGTCACCCTGCTGTGGCTGGACTGGGAGATGGGAGTGGTGGCGCTGCTGTCCTTCACCCCGCTGTGGCTGCTGGTCCGCTGGTACGGGCGCCGCTCTCTGGTGGTCCACCGCGACAAGTCCACCGCCATCGCCGCGGTGATCGTGAAGTTCACCGAGACCATGAACGGCATCCGCCCGGTACAGGCGTTCCGGCGGGAACGGGTCAACGACGCGGACTTCGACCGGCTCAACGCCCGTCACCAGCAGACCAACCGGGCGGCCATGGTGGCCATGGGCCAGTATGTGATGGCCTCCCGGCTGGTCTGCAATATCTCGCTGGCCGGGATTGTGGTGTGGGGCGCCTACCGGGTGGCGGACGGGGAACTGGGCCTGGGCGTGCTGGCCGCCGCGGTGCTGTATCTGCGCCGCCTCTACGACCCGGTGGACCAGCTGGGGATGTTCCTCAACTCCTACCAGTCCGCGGCCGCTTCCCTGGAGAAGATCGCCGGCCTGCTGGCCCAGCGCCCCTCGGTTCCGGAGCCCGCCGCGCCCCGGCCGCTGCCGCGGCGCCCCGCCGAGCAGCCGGGGCGTGAAGTGGCCTTCCAGGGCGTGAGTTTCGCCTATCGCACCGGCGGCGAGGTGCTGCCCCGCTTCGACCTCACCCTGCCCGCCGGGCAGACGGTGGCCGTGGTGGGTTCCACCGGGGCGGGCAAGTCCACCCTGGCCAAGCTGCTGGCCCGGTTCTACGACCCCAGCGAGGGCGAGGTCCTGCTGGACGGGGTGCCGCTGCGCGAGCTGTCCGGTCCGGAACTGCGCCGCGGGGTGGTGATGGTCACCCAGGAGGCGTTCCTGTTCTCCGGCACCATCGCCGACAACATCGCCATCGGCCGTCCCGACGCCACCCGGGCGGATATCGAGCAGGCGGCCAAGGCGATCGGCGCCCATGACTTCATCACCGCCATGCCGGACGGCTATGACACCGACGTCCGCAAGCGCGGCGGCCGCATCTCGGCGGGCCAGCGCCAACTGGTCTCCTTCGCCCGGGCGTTGCTGGCCGACCCGGCCGTGCTGATCCTGGACGAGGCCACCTCCTCGCTGGACATCCCCGGTGAACGGGCCGTCCAGCGCGCCATGCACACAGTGCTGCGCGGCCGTACCGCCGTGATCATCGCGCACCGGCTGTCCACGGTGGAGATCGCCGACCGGGTGCTGGTGATGTCCCGGGGCCGGATCGTCGAGGACGGCACCCCGGCCGAACTGATCGCGGGCACCGGGCGGTTCTCCGAGCTGCACCGGGCCTGGCGGGAGAGCCTGGTCTAGCGGGCACCCGGCCCAGAAGTGAAGGAGCAAAAGGAAAGGCAAGGAGTTCACCCACTCCTTGCCACTCTCAACATATAGCGCATGGGGGGCCTTGCGGCAAGGCCCCGGTGGTAGCGCAGAATCGTCGGCCGAGGCCAGGACCTGCGGGTTTACCACATGGGGGACTTGATGATCGACGTAATCGTGGCCGGCGGCGGACCGACCGGTCTGATGCTGGCCGCCGAGTTGCGGCTGCATGGTGTGCGGGTGGTGGTGCTGGAGAAGGAGGCGGAGCCGGTCACCTTTGTCCGGGCGCTCGGCCTGCATGCGCGCAGCATCGAGCTGCTGGACCAGCGCGGCCTGCTGGAGCGGTTCCTCGCGCAGGGCAAGAAGTACCCGGTCGGTGGCTTCTTCGCCGCCATCAGCAAGCCGTCGCCCGCCGGGCTGGACACCGCGCACGGGTATGTCCTGGGCATCCCGCAGCCCGTCACCGACCGCCTGCTCGCCGAGCGGGCCGCCGAGCTCGGCACCGAGGTCCGGCGCGGCTGCGCCCTGGTCGGGCTGAGCCAGGACGATCAAGGGGTGACCGCAGAGCTGTCGGACGGCACGCGGCTGCGCTCGCGCTACCTCGTCGGCTGTGACGGGGGCCGCAGCACGGTGCGCAAGCTGCTCGGCGTCGGCTTCCCCGGCGAGCCCACCAGGACCGAGACGCTGCTGGGCGAGATGGAGGTGACCGCACCGCCGGAGACCATAGCCACCGCGATGGCCGAGGTCCGCAAGACGCAGTTGCGGTTCGGCATCGGGCCCCTCGGGGACGGCGGATACCGCGTCGTGGTACCCGCCGAGGGGCTGGCCGAGGACCGCACGGTCCCGCCGACGCTGGAGGAGTTCAAGCAGCAGCTGCGGGCGGTCGCGGGCACCGACTTCGGCGTGCACTCACCGCGCCGGCTCTCCCGCTTCGGCGACGCCACCCGGCAGGCCGAGCGCTACCGGGTGGGCCGGGTGCTGCTGGCCGGCGACGCGGCCCATATCCACCCGCCGACCGGCGGCCAGGGCCTCAACCTCGGCCTGCAGGACGCGTTCAACCTCGGCTGGAAACTGGCCGCCGAGATCAACGGCTGGGCCCCGGACGGGCTGCTGGACAGCTACCACGCCGAACGGCACCCGGTGGCCGCCGAGGTGCTGGACAACACCCGCGCCCAGATGGAGCTGATGTCCACCGAGCCGGGTGCCCGGGCGGTGCGCCGGCTGGTGTCGGAGCTGGCGGACTTCGAGGAGGTCAACCGGTACCTGACCGAGAAGATCCTCGCGATTGCGATCCGCTATGACTTCGGCAAGGGCCATGAGCTGCTCGGCAGCCGGCTGCGGGACGTAAAGCTGAAGCGGGGCCGCCTCTATGAGCTGATGCGCGGCGGCCGGGGGCTGCTGCTCGACCAGACCGGCCGGCTCTCGGTGGCGGGCTGGGCGGACCGGGTCGACCACATCGTGGACGTCAGCGAGGAACTGGACGTGCCGGCGGTGCTGTTGCGGCCGGACGGGCATGTGGTGTGGGCCGGCGAGGACCAGGAGGATCTGCTCGGCCACTTGCCCAAGTGGTTTGGCGTCGCTGCCGACTGAGCGGACTTTGCATGTGCGGGGTGCGTTGCATGTGCGGGCCGTCCGCGGCTGGTCGCGCCCACGCGGCGGAGCCGCAGGACATGGGCGACCCGCGCCCCTGACGGGGCGACCCACCCGGCCCCCGGACGCCACGGCGATTTCGGGCCTAAAGCCGGTGCGGATGCCGCCGGTCGATCCGCACCGGCGCACCGCTTCCCCGGGCGCGGTATGCCGGTGGGCCGGAGCCGCCGCCGGGACGGGACCGCAGCCAACGGTCCTGGTCCCGTGCCGGGTTCCACGACTCCACAGCCGGCGGCAGCGGCCGGCCGTGGCGGCCCGGCCCGGGCGGGGATGCCCGCCGCACGCGGCTCGCGCATCCGCCGCACCAGCCCATTTCCCGCCTTCGCCACCGGAGGCGGTGGTCTAGCTTTCCTACCGGCACCGCCAACTCGCCCACCCACAGGCGCAGTTACCATCCGGCAACCGGAAGGGGAACCAGTGAACCATCGGACAAGACGCCGTCTGCCCGGAGCGGCCCTGGCCGTGGGCCTGGCGGCCGCGCTGCTGGCCGGCGGTACGGCCGCCCCGGCGGCCGCCGCACCCCGGGCGTCCATCGCCTCCTGCCCGCGGCAGGCCCGGACCACTGTGTTCCACCGGGGCGGCATACCGCTGCTGGACTGGCGGGAGAACCTGGAGTTCGACGGCCGGGGCACGCTCTGGGTCTCGCACAGCGGCAAGCACCGGGTGGAGGGCTACGCCCCCGACGGATCCCTGCGCACCAGCTTTCCGGTGGACGGGCCGGGCGCCATCCGGCGCGGCCCGGACGGGATGATGTACGTCAACTTCGGGGTGTATCCGCTGGCTTCGGACGGCGGTGTGCTGCGCTTCGACCCGACGGCCGCCGTCCCCCGTCCGCAGCGGGTCTTCCACCACACCCCCGGTATCAACGGCCTGGCCATCGACGCCCAGGGCAACTTCTACCTCAGCCGGGAACTGGCCACCGGCATCCTCAAGGTGCGCCCGGACGGCACCCGGGACGAGCGCTGGACCCGGGCAGCCGACGTCTTCGGCACCAACGGCCTGGAGATCGTGGGCGACCAGCTGTACGCCAGCGTCATCACCAGCACTTCCTCCCCGGTGGTGCGGGTCCCCCTGGACGACCCGGCGCACCACACCACCGTGGCCGAGCTCAGCCCCAACCCGCTGGACCTCAAGCTGCTGGACGATCTGACGGCCGTGGACGACGGCGCCCTGGTCGTCGTCTCCTTCCGGGCCGGCGAGCTGATCCGGGTGGAACCGGCCACCGGCCGCTCCTGTGTGCTGGTGTCCGGGCTGCATATGCCCACCAGCGTCCGGGTGGCCCATGGCTTCGGGGAGCACGACCGGCAGCACGCCCTGTTCGTCACCGAGGCATCCGGCCGGATCGTGCGGGTGGTGCCCGGCCGCTGAGGCGCCCGTCCCGGCCTCGACGCGCGCGATCGGCGCGGACCTGCTGTGCTGGAGGACGGGGGGCGTGGTCTCGCATCCCGGAGTGATCCAGATGAGCAGCAGCTACCGAGTCGCGCAGGTGGGCGCCGTGGGGGCGCCCCTGGAGATCGTCGAGCGGGACCTGGCCGGGCCCGGGCCCGGCCGGGTACGGGTGACCGTGGAGGCCTGCGGGATCTGTCACAGCGACGCCCTCTTCGTCAATGCCCTGCTGCCCGGGGTGCGCTTCCCGCTGGTGCCCGGCCATGAGATCGCCGGGCGGGTGGCGGAGCTGGGGGAGAACACCCCGGGCGACTGGCGGGTGGGCGACCGGGTGGCGGTGGGCTGGTTCGGCGGCAGCTGTGGCCACTGTCCCTCCTGCCGGCGGGGCGACTTCATCGTCTGCGAGAACCTCAAGGTCCCGGGCTGGGCCTATGACGGCGGTTTCGCCGAGTCGGTGATCGTGCCCGCCGATGCGCTGGCCCGGATCCCCGACGCCCTGCCGGCCGCCGATGCCGCGCCCATGGCCTGCGCCGGGGTGACCACCTACAACGGGCTGCGGCGCAGCTCGGCCCGGCCGGGCGACCTGGTGGCGGTGCTGGGCCTGGGCGGCCTGGGCCACCTGGGCGTGCGGTACGCGGCCGCGATGGGCTTTGAGACGGTGGCCATCGCCCGTGGCGCGGAAAAGTCCGCGTTCGCCCAGGAGTTGGGCGCCCATCACTACCTCGACAGCACCTCGGGCACTCCGGTCGCCGAGGCCCTGCAGGCGCTGGGCGGCGCCCAGGTGGTGCTGGCCACCGCCGCCAGCTCGTCCGCCATCGCCTCCACCGTGGACGGGCTGCGCCCCCGGGGCGAGCTGGTGGTCATCGGGGCGGATGTCGAACCGCTGGGCATCAGCCCCAACCAGCTGCTGATGGGCGGCACGGTGATCCGTGGCCATCCCTCCGGCGCCGCCCAGGACGTCGAGGACACCATGGCCTTCAGCGCCCTGCGGGGCATCCGTCCGATGATCGAGACAGTGCCGCTGGACGAGGCCGACGCCGCGTACCAGCGGATGCTGTCCGGCTCCGCCCGCTTCCGGATGGTGCTCACCATGAGCTGACCGGGGCGCCCCATAAGGGGCACGGGGCTGCGGTGTCCTGCGGCTCCGCCGCGTGGGCGCGACCAGCCACGCACAGCCCGCACCTGAAACCCCACGGGGCATGGGAGGTGCCGGCTGCCTCACAAGCAGCAGCCGCACCCGGCGAGGGCGCGGCACCCGAGCCCGGCCCGCCCTCAGGCCCCCACCGCACCGTCAATGGCCTCGCGCAGCAGATCCGCATGCCCGTTGTGCCGGGCGTACTCATGGATCAGGTGCAGCATCACCAGCCGCAGAGACACCTCCTTGTCCCAGCGCGGCTGATAACCGGTCACCTCCAGGGACTCGGCCGCCTCCTCGATCCGCCGGGCGTGCGCGATCTCGTGCTCCCAGGCGGCGAACACCTCGGCCCTGGTGGAGGTGGTGGCGTCGAAGGCCTCCTGGAAGTCGCCCGTCTCCGACCAGACCCAGGGCACCTCCTCCTTGTTGATCACCCGGCGGAACCAGGCCCGTTCCACTTCGGCCATATGACGCACCAGCCCCAGCAGTGACAGCCCGGAGGGCGGGCCGGCCTTGCGGCGCAGCTGCTCGTCGGAGAGCCCCTCGCACTTCATGGCGAGCGTGGCGCGGTGGAAGTCCAGGAAGCCGCGCAGGGTTTCGCGTTCTCCGCCGGTCAACGGCGGGGCTATACGTTCAACGGCCACTGCCTCAAAGCCTTTCTCGACGCCGGTGGTGCGGGACGGCGCGATGCTATCCGCGCCCGCTATGCGGACACAGGTCTTTGGCCAACGGACATTTTCCGGCCAAGTTGCGGATTCGCTCCTGACATGTCCATGAGACCGGTGGACACTCTGCACCACAACCGACGTCGGACCCCCCACACCCCCCATCCCCCCACACCCCCACCCCCTCACATCGGCCTTGGCCCGCATCCCCCTGCGCGGCCACCGCAGAAGGAGTCAGTGTGAGACCCACCTCCCGGCGCTCCCCCAGCCGTCAACGCGCCGTAGCCGGCAGTGCCTTGGTGGCGGTCACCGCCCTGCTCGCCGTGGGCGTGCAGAGTGCGGCCGCCAACTCCGGTACGGAGCAGGCGAAACGGTCCGCCCCCCAGCAGCGCATAGCCAAGGCGGACCCCGGCGCCCAGCCCGCCAAGCTGTCCCCCTCACAGCGCGCGGAGCTGATCCGCCAGGCCAACGCGACCAAGGCGAAGACCGCCAGGGACCTGGGGCTGAGCTCCAGGGAACAGCTGGTGGTCAAGGACACCGTCAAGGACAACAACGGTACGGTGCACACCCGTTATGAGCGCACCTACGACGGTCTGCCGGTGCTCGGCGGCGACCTGGTCGTGGACGCCGCCAGGAACGGCACCGTCAAGAGCGTGGCCAAGGCCACCAAGGCGCGGCTGGCCGTCGCCTCCACCACCCCGTCCTTCTCCGCCGCCAGGGCCGAGCGGGATGCGGTCGCCTCCGCCCGGTCGCACGGCGCCAAGGCCCGGAAGGCCGACAAGGCCCCGCGCAAGGTGATCTGGGCGGCCAAGGGCACTCCGGTGCTGGCGTACGAGACCGTGGTCGGCGGGCTGCAGGACGATGGAACGCCCAACCAGCTGCATGTCATCACCGACGCCAGGACCGGGAAGAAGCTCTTCGAGTACCAGGGCATCGAGACCGCCACCGGCAACACCCAGTACAGCGGCCAGGTCAACCTGGAATCCACGCAGTCCGGCGGCCAGTTCACACTCACCGACGGCACCCGCGGCGGCCACAAGACCTACAACCTGGCGCATGGCACGAACGGCACCGGCTCGCTGTTCACCAACTCCACCGACGTCTGGGGCGACGGCACCGTCAACGACCCGTCCACGGCCGGCGCGGACGCGGCCTATGGCGCCCAGCTGACCTGGGACTACTACAAGACCGTGCACGGCCGCAGCGGCATCCGCGGCGACGGCGTGGGCGCGTACAGCAGGACCCACTACGGCACCGGCTATGTCAACGCCTTCTGGGACGACACCTGCTTCTGCATGACCTATGGCGATGGCCAGGGCGACGCCAAGCCGCTGACCTCCATCGATGTGGCGGCGCATGAGATGACCCATGGCGTCACCGCGGCCACCGCCAACCTCAACTACAGCGGTGAGTCCGGCGGTCTCAACGAGGCGACCTCCGACATCATGTCCACCGCGGTCAAGTTCTGGGCGCACAACCCCCAGGACCCCGGCGACTACCGCATCGGCGCCAAGATCGACATCAATGGCGACGGCACCCCGCTGCGTTATATGGACAAGCCCAGCAAGGACGGCGCGTCCAAGGACAGTTGGGACTCGGGCCTGGGCGGCATCGATGTGCACTACTCCTCCGGGCCGGCCAACCACTGGTTCTACCTGGCCTCCGAGGGCAGTGGCCCCAAGGACATCAACGGCGTCCACTACGACAGCCCCACCTACGACGGCCAGCCGGTCACCGGCATCGGCCGGGACAACGCGGCCAAGATCTGGTTCAAGGCGCTGACCGAGCGGATGCGGTCCAACACCGACTACGCGGGCGCGCGGGACGCCACCCTGTGGGCGGCCGGTGAGCTGTTCGGCGTCGGCAGCGACACCTACAACAACGCGGCCAACGCCTGGGCCGCCATCAACGTCGGCAGCCGGGCCACCACCGGGATCGCCCTCGCCAGCCCCGGCGACCAGACCAGCGTGGTCAACACGGCCGTCTCCGTCCAGCTCAACGCCACCGGGGCCACCGGTGCGGTCAGCTACTCGGCCACCGGACTGCCCGCGGGCCTGTCCATCGGCTCCTCGACCGGCCTGATCTCCGGAACTCCGACCACCACCGGCACCAGCGATGTCACGGTGACGGCCAAGGACGCGACCGGGAAGAGCAGTTCGGCCTCCTTCAAGTGGACCGTCAACACCGACGGCGGCGGCAGCGTCTTCGAGAACGGCAGCCGGCTGGACATCCCGGACGCCGGTGCGGCCGTCACCTCACCGATCACGGTGACCCGGTCCGGCAACGGCGCCAAGGCCCTCAAGGTGGATGTGGCCATCAAGCACACCTACCGCGGTGACCTGGTGATCGACCTGGTGGCGCCGAACGGCAAGACCTGGCGGCTGAAGAACTCCGACTCCTGGGACTCGGCCGCGGACGTCAACGCCACCTACACCGTGGACGCCTCCGCGGTGAGCGCCAAGGGCACCTGGAAGCTCAAGGTGCAGGATGTGTACGCCGGTGACTCCGGCTACCTCACCAAGTGGCGGCTCACCTTCTGATACCGGCTGAGCCCTGTGAACCAGGCGCCGTCCGGGGTGAGTTCCACTCCCCCGGGCGGCGCCGCACCATATCCCCCAACCGGCGAAATGCACCATTCATCCGCTATTACCAAACCCACAGCACCACTTGACGTAATATTTATGTAACTTGTGCATCGCCAGCCCCACTTTTCACACTCAGACGCACGCGAGTTCGATCAAACTGACCCGGTCGGTCGCGGTCTTCGACCGATGAGTCAGCAGATCAGGAGTTCGTGTGCGCACGTCCCGAATAGCCCGCTCCGGTGCCCGCCGGCCGGCCGTCGCCACCGGCGCGGCCGCCATCGCGGCGGCCCTGCTCGCCGGCGGCTTCAGCGCCGTCCCCGCGCAGGCAGACACCGGAACCGACGACCCGGCCAAGGCCCTGCACCTGGGCCCCAAGGAGAAGCTGATTCCGCAGGGCACCATCACGGCGCCCGACGGCACCGTGCACGCCCGCTATGAGCGCACCTATGACGGACTGCCGGTCATCGGCGGCGATCTGGTCGTCCAGCAGACCAAGGACGGCAAGGTCGAGGACGTCGACAAGGCCACCGAGGCCACCATCAAGGTGCCCACCACCAAGGCGAAGGTGACGCCGCCGGCCGCGCGCCGCTCCGCCGAGTCGCTGGCCCCCGCCGCACAGGGCGGCGGCAGCCCGGTCGTGCAGGACCGCGCCCCGCGCAAGGTGATCTGGGCCGCGGACGGCAAGCCGGTCCTCGCCTATGAGACCGTCATCGGCGGCACCCAGCCCGGCGGCGCCCCCAGCGAACTGCATGTGGTCACCGACGCCACCACCGGCAAGAAGCTCGCCGACTGGCAGGCCGTGGAGACCGGCGAGGGCAACAGCATGTACAACGGCCGGGTCAAGGTGGGCTCGGTCAAGATCGGCGGCCAGTGGGTGCTGCGCGACCAGGCCCGCGGCAATATGCAGGTCTTCAACATGCGCGGCGGCCTCGCCGAGGACGGCGCCCCCGCCTTCCGGAACGCCAAGGACGTCTGGGGCAACGGCAAGTCCACCATGGCGCAGACCGCCGCCGTGGATGCCGAGTACGGCGCCGCCGTGGCCTGGGACTTCTACAAGAAGGTCCTGCACCGCAATGGCATCAAGGGCGACGGCAAGGCGCCCAAGCTGTATGTGCACTACGACACCAACCAGGCCAACGCCTTCTGGCTGGACAGCTGCTTCTGTATGCACTACGGCGACGGGCTGGACAACAAGACCCCCGTCACCTCGCTGGACATCGCCGCCCATGAGATGACGCATGGCGTCACCTCCGCCACCGCCAAGCTGCGCTACACCCAGTCGGAGAGCGGCGGCCTCAACGAGGCGACCTCCGACATCCTGGGCACCGCCGTGGAGTTCTACGCCAAGAACCCCAAGAACCCGGGCAACTACCTGATCGGCGAGCAGGTCAACCTGCTGGGCAATGGCCAGCCGCTGCGCTATATGGACCGCCCCAGCCGGGACGCCGAGGCCAACCGCGCCGAGGGCTGGCCCCCGTCGGCCGACTACTGGAAGCCCGGCATCGGCAGTGAGGACATGCACTTCACCTCCGGCATCGGCAACCACTTCTTCTATCTGCTGTCCGAGGGCAGCGGAAAGAAGACCATCAACGGCGTCCACTACGACAGCCCCACCTATGACCACAAGCCGGTCGCCGGCATCGGCCGGGACGCCGCGGTGAAGATCTGGTACAAGGCGCTCACCGAGCACATGACCTCCACCACCGACTACCACGGCGCCCGCAGCGCGACCCTCAAGGCGGCGCGGGATCTGTACGGCACCAAGAGCACGCAGTACAAGGCCGTTCAGCACGCCTGGGACGCGGTGAACGTCAAGTAGCCGGGCGAGCGGAGGGGCTTGGCCCCTCCGCCACCACCGGCCTGAGGAGGCCCGGCGGCACGTCCCACTCCAGCCCGCCCCGTAGGGGCCGCAGTTGGAACAGGCCGCCTTCCTTGGCCATGACGATGCCGACACGATCGGTCCTGGTGTCCATGGCCAAGGCACCGACTTCCGGCGTAGTGGGTTCAGCGGCTGGCATGGAGACCTCCTTGTCGCAGCGGGCTTTGGATGACTCAGGACGGTACGGCCGGCAGAGGCGGCTTCCACTCCGCGCTTCTTCCTGCTTCTTGATCAGCTGGTGCCGCTTCGGACCGCTTCTCCCGCCGCTTCGCTGGAGTTCTGCTGCTCCGCCGGTCACCCCACTACGCTCCGAGCAGGATCGGTGACACCAACCGGAGGGGGCCGGTATGAAGCTCACGTTCATCGGCAGCACATCCGACGACGGTCAGTGCCCAACGCTGTATGAGACGGAGACCGGCGACATCGTCGTCCAAGGCCATGCACTCACCGATCAGGAGGCTCTCGCCCAGCTGCGCCACGTTCTTCCCGGCGAGACCTTCGTCGTCGTCCCCCGCGCCCTGCTGACTCGCTTCTCGCCCAAGGAGTAGACCTTGCCCGAGCTGCTCAACAGTGGCGAGATCGACCGGTTCTTCCGCGTGGGATTCGAGCACACCGCCT
This sequence comes from Streptomyces sp. NPDC052396, assembly GCF_044593195.1. Classification (NCBI taxonomy): domain Bacteria; kingdom Bacillati; phylum Actinomycetota; class Actinomycetes; order Kitasatosporales; family Streptomycetaceae; genus Streptomyces; species Streptomyces sp. NPDC052396. Next base: position 439,925 of record NZ_JBIUAW010000002.1, on the reverse strand, counting down.
GGCGTCTGGAGCCCCGCCGGGCCTACCAGGTCGACTACGAGAGCGAGCCCTACCAGCGGTTCCTCCGTGGTGAGGACCCCGCCCGGGATCCCGATCGCCCCTGGCTGGCCAATATGCGCAAGCAGACCTCCCTGGGCAAGCGCGTCGAGCGCGTCCGCCTCATCGACGATCCGCCGACGGCCTACCAGCGTTACGGCCTGACGGGCGTACCCGCCGCCCTGGAGGCCGGCGAGGACGTCCGCTACCTGCCTCGTTCTCGCGCCGGTCAACTCGGGCTTCCCCTGGAGGACTTCTGGCTCTTCGACAGCCGGTACGCCGCCCGCTTCCACTACGAGGGCGACCGCGCCATCGGGCTGGAGGTCGTCGAAGACCCCGTCCGGGTCCTCGCGTACTGCCAGATCCGTGATGCGGCCTGGCACTACGCCGTCCCCTACGCACGGATCGGCGAGCTTGTACCGTCCGGTGTGTGAGCACCGACTTCCAGCGCGCCAGAGAGGCCCTCGGTGCGCGGCTGCGCGAGCTGCGTACCGAGGCCGGACTCACTCAACGGCAGTTGGCTCAGGCCGTTGGCTGGGCGCACTCCAAGATCTCGAAGCTGGAGACGGGCCGGCAGACGGCGACAGCCACCGACCTCACCGTCTGGTGTCAGGCAGCGGGATTCCCCGAGGCCGCAGTGGAGTTGAAGGCCGGTCTGCGACGCCTTGAGACCCAGTACCGCTCCTGGCGGCGGCAACTCGCCAGCGGTCACAAGGGCATTCAGGAGGCGCTCCTCGCTCAGGAACAGCGCACCAAGAGCATCCGCGTCTATGAGACGTCCGTGGTGCCCGGCATCCTCCAGACCCCGGACTACGCTCGCCACCTCTTCACTCATGGCGCGCGCCTCCACCGGTCTCCCCGGGATGTGGAGGACGCGGTGCGAGCACGCATGCGCCGTCAGGAAGTCCTGTACCAGCGAGGCCGGAAGTACCAGGTCATCGTCTGGGAGGCCGTGCTCCACGCCGGCGTCGGCGGTGCCGCCGTCATGCGCGGTCAGCTCGACCGGCTGGCCGGTGTGGTGGGCCTGGACACCGTTTCCTTCGGCATCGTGCCCTTCTCGGCCGTGCTGGATCTGACGCCCAAGCACGGGTTCTGGATTCATGACGACCGGCGCGTCACCGTGGAGACGGTCAACGCCGAGATGGAGCTCAAAGACCCGCTGGATGTGGACCTCTATCTACGTCTTTGGGAGCACTATGAGCAACTCGCGGTCCACGGCCCGGCGGCTCACCGGATCATTGCCCGGGCCCGGGCCGCGGTGGACGCCTGAACGGCAAAAGGCGGCCTACTGAAGCCGCGGGACAATCGTGCCCAGCGGTGTGGGAGCGGCCTCCGTGAGGCGGCTCCAGCGCCGCAGGGTCTCCTGGTGGGAGCCGGTCACCGTGGCGCCGGCGACAGCCCGGGCGTGCTCCGGGGTACGCGGTGTTCCGCCACGGGTCAGCAGTGCCAGCGGCCATGCGGGGCCCTCGGAGGTCCGGGTGCCGTCGAACGCGTACCAGTCCCATGGGCCGTCGAACCGCCAGGCCCGCCCCGCGGCGTCCGCGACCTCGTCTCCCGGGTGCAGGAAGGCGTAGGGCCTGAACAGCAGGTCGAAGGTGAACGGTGTGCCGTCTCCGGGGTGTATCTCATAGCCGGTGCCATTGACATGGCTGTCCGCCGGGACCTCGCGGTAGGAGCGGCCCCGGGGAAGCACCGCGACGGCCAGGTGCGGGCGGGGCAGCCAGCCCGTTTCCGGTGGAGGGTCGAAGTGGCCGACGGCGGTCACATGGACCACCGTCGGCGGTATGCCGACGCGGCATGGACCGCCGGGCGACAGGTGCTCCGGCGGCGGCTCGGTGCGGAACAGTTCTTCCTCGTCCCAGGCATGAGTGCGCGCATCGATCCCCAGCCCCACGATGCCGTTCCAGTGGAAGAACTCGCTGTCGGGGTCGGGCCGCCACCACGGCCAACGCAGCAACAGCGAATCCCACTTCAGGTCCACCACTCGCGTGCCGGTGAACTGACAGGCGAGGGACAGCACATCGCCGACCCGGAACGCCAGATGATCCGTCATCGCCTAGGCAAGGGACTTGTCGAGGATCAGCGCACCCACGCCGAAGGCGAGCGCGGACCACAGCGAGGTCCTCATCCACAGCGTCACCCAGCGGCGGAGCCGTGGGTGGTCATAGATGTTCAGCCGCATTCCGTACACCAGGGCCGGAGCGCCCAGGCTCAGGCCGAAGAGGGCGAGGCACAGACCGGTGAACCAGCCGAGGACCGCGGACCAGTTGGCGGTGTAGTAGGTGTGCCTGTCCCAGGAGACCGGGACCTTCTGCCCGATCTCATAGCCCGAGTCGAGCTGCGCCCTGTTGTCGAGCACCTTTCCGTCATCGGACTGGAAGATGCCTTCGGAGGTCCAGTTGCATCCGCCGCGGCTGCCGCGGCTGCACGATTTCCACTCGACGGTGAGGGTGCCATGGGTACCGGCCCAGCCCAGCGCATAGGGCAGGGAACGCACGCCGTAGGCGCCACCGAAGAGCGAGATCAGCACAACCAGCAGGCCGGCGAGGCGAGTTCCCCAGCGGGGCCTGACGCCCGGTGGTCGCACCGTTCCTTCGGGGATGACCGTCCGCGGTCTGACCGTCACGACCGCTGCCCGAGCGCCCGCCGGGCCCCGGCCTCGGCCGGCAGTTCGCGGACAAAGGCGTTGGCGCACACCATTCCCACCCCGTACGCCGCCAGCGCGGGCAGCAGGGGCAGAGCGAGCAGGGCGGCGAACCGGCCCGACAGAGCGGCGGAGACGCCGCGGCGGCGGCCGGACCGGTGTTCCTCCCAGGTCTGTTCAGGGGTGGGGGGATCCAGCAGCCGCTCCCTGAGCACCTTACGGGCCGAGCGCCAGCCCAGTGCCAGGCCGGTCAGGCAGGCGGCGGACAGCAGCACCAGGCAGGCCGTCCGCGCCCAGGAGGGCAGGGAGGCCACCGCGAGCCGGTAGACGCCGAAGGCGAAGCCGCCGACGGCCAGGTAGACCAGCAGCTTCCCGGCGGGGCCGGCCACCCGGCGCACCCAGTAGCCGAGTCCGCGGCGGTGCCAGCTGGTGCCCAGGCCGGGGAGTTCGGCGGGGGCGGAAGGGTCAGAAGATGCTCTTGAGGCCATGCCATACGCCCTTTCCCGCGCCCTTGACCAGGTTCCAGCCGTCATGCACGGTCTCCGAGGCCACATGCTTGCTGCCGAAGGCGAGGCCGCCGATCACCCCATGGTCGTGGATGTCCTCTTTCCAGTGCTCATGCAGCGCGTTGTCGATGAGCATGGTGCCCCCGATCACCACCACACCGCCGACTCCGGCCGCCACCGCCACCGGTGCGTCGGCCAGGGCGAGCGCGGTCACCGCGGTGCCGGCGGCCAGCCCGCCGAAGTTGGAGGCGCCGTTGATCACCACGGCGCGTTTCCAGGACATTCCCTTGTCGTGGTCGGCCTGGGCACCCAGAACGCCGCAGGCGCCGGCCGCCGCCACATCCACCACCGGGATCTCGCGCAGGAACTTGGGCAGCGCCTCCAGGCCGCGGCCCAGCTTGAGCGCCTCGGCGGCATCGGCGACCTTGACGTTCAGCGGTCCGTCGGCCGGCAGCCGCCCCGAATCCGCGGCCTTGATGGTCGAGTCCAGCTGCATGACCTGCTTGACCGCGTCCGCGTAGGCGGACTTGGCCGGGAACTCGGCGGGGAGCTCCTTGCCTTCCTTGGTCAGGGCATCGACCTCGGCCTGCATGGCCGCCTTGGACGCCTCCATCTCCTTCTTGGCAGAGTCCAGTTGGGCCGCCGCCTTGTCGCCCCGCGCCCGGTGGGCCTCCGCGTCGATCGCGTAGAGACCGCGCAGATAGTCCGCGAGCGTGATCTTGTCGCCGGTCTGGAGATCCGGCGAGGAGGCCGTGACCTGGCCATAGAGCGCGTTGAGCTTCTGCGCCGCGTCGACCCTGGCCTTCTGGGCCACATGCAGGCACTCGGCGCGCGCCGTCTCATAGTCCTTCCTGGCCTGGACAACCTTGTCGTCGGCACCGGCCGGCGGATCCATGGACTGGCCCTGGCCGCGCATGGTCACCCCCGCCCGCACCGCCACGTCCTCCGCGTTGTGCAGCGAGCTCTCCGCGGTCTTGAGGTCATGGGAAAGGTCGGTGAGGACCTTGCCCACCGAGCTGACAAAGGCGCTGAAGGCGCCCGCCGTCATGGCGTCGGTGCTCCACTTGGCCAGGAAGGCGGTGGCGGATTCGCCCTGCCAGCCCATGGTCTTCACCAAGGAATCCACCGACGCGCCAAGGGGTTTGAGCGGACCGTTGAGGTCCTTCTCCGCGTCGGTGTAGGCGAGGCCCATGGCCGCCAGTCCCGCGATATCGCCGCCAACCCAGCTGTCTGCCATCGCTGTTCCCCCGTACCCGTTCCGTTCCGTGCCGTTGTGCTTGCTTACCAGGCTTTGTGTTTGTCGTCGGTCAGGTCCTCGTAGACCTCTGCCTCATTGGCGTCGTTGTTGCGGAAGGAGTTGGTGGCGTACTGGACCTTCTTGCCGTGATCCTCGATCCGGGTGGCGAGGGCATCATGCAATTCCTTGATCAGGGTTGAGACGGCATTGATCGAGTGGTCGAGTGCCGCGTCCCCGGATCCCGCCACCGCCGGGCTGATCTTCGGAGCCAGTCCCCGGAAATTCCCGCCCTCTCGGTGAAAGGTGTTGTACATCGTCTCCAGAGCCTCGTACTTGGCTGCGTGGTCGGCCATCAGCTCACCTTCCGGGCGTATTCCTCAAGGTCGTCAAGCGTCCAGTTCCGGTGCCCGGGCTCGATCGCGGGATCCAGGTGCACCATCGGGAGACCGGCGTCCCGCATGGCCTCGGTGAACGGGCCGATGGACGAGGCGATCCACGGCTGGGCCGGGCCCAGGGCCGCCACCAGTTTCTCCAGCGTGGTGAAGGCGACCGGTACCGCGGGGCCGGCGGGATGCTCCAGCAACTCGAAGGCGATCAACGGCTCTTCGCCGTCCGCCGCCGGATAGCGGGGATGGGCCGGGACGAATACCGGGGTGGAATAGGACAGCCCGTCGTCCTGCTTTTTCTCCGCGCCCGCCTCGTCGTAGTAGTCGAGGATGCGCGACTGCGGTCGCTCCCCCATGCACCTCTTCCTTCCCCAACAGAGTTCGGCGCACATCGTAGGCACAGGACAAAGCACCGCAGTCACGCAATTCCCCCCGCATGGCGACAGGCGCATATGGAATCCATATGGCACCTTGACCACTTTGTGGCCAATCGTTGACCCCATACGGGACCGCTCAGCGCATCAGCACCCCCGCCGCCTCCCCCGAAACCTCCGCCGGTGTCGCCACCAGCCCCAGCTCCGCCCCATGGGCCAGCAGCCGGTGGGTGGGCAGGATGCGGACGGTGTAGCCGAAGGGGCCGGTGCGGTCGAGGGTGAGGGGGCCCTCGTAGAGGCGGCGGCCGTCCAGGGCGGGGGCGGCGGCGGGCTTCAGCGGGAAGGCGGTGGTGGCGGTGAGACGGTCCGCCGTGTCCACCCGGCCGGTGACGGCCTGTACCTCCACATCGGAGGGGTCCAGCTCGCCCAGGCGGACGCTGACTCTCAGCGAGAGGGTGGAGCCCAGCTCGGCGGTGCCGTTGAGCGGACCGTCCGAGGCGGCCTCCACATGGTCCACCGCGACGGCCGGCCAGGCGGCCGTCACCCGCGCCTTCCACTCGGCGAGCTCCCGCGCCGCGTCCGGGGTGAGCGCCCGCTGTGCCGCGGCCGCTGGGCCATAGAGCCGTTCCACATACTCGCGCACCATCCGGCCCGCCAGCACCTTGGGCCCCAGGGTGGCCAGGGTCCGGCGGACCATCTCGATCCAGCGGCCGGGCAACTGGTCCGGTCCCCGGTCGTAGAAGCGCGGCGCCACCTGACGGGTGAGCAGCTCATAGAGGGCGGCGGCCTCCAGATCGTCGCGGCGCTCCTCGTCCGTGCCGGATCCGTCGGCGGTGGGGATGGCCCAGCCGAAGTCGGGCTCGTACCACTCGTCCCACCAGCCGTCCAGCACCGAGAGGTTGAGGCAGCCATTGAGGGCGGCCTTCATTCCGGAGGTACCACAGGCCTCCAGCGGACGGAGCGGGTTGTTGAGCCAGACATCACAGCCCGGGTAGAGCTTCTGCGCCATGCCCATGCCGTAGTCGGGCAGAAAGACGATCCGGTGCCGCACCCGGGGGTCGTCGGCGAACCGGACCAGCTCCTGGACCAGGCGCTTGCCGCTGTCATCGGCCGGGTGGGCCTTGCCGGCCACCACGATCTGGATGGGCCGCTCGGGGTCGAGCAGCAGCTGGGTGAGGCGCTCGCGGTCCCGGAGCATCAGGGTCAGGCGCTTGTAGGAGGGGACGCGCCGGGCGAAGCCGATGGTGAGGACGTCCGGGTCCAGCACCCCGTCGATCCAGCCGAGTTCGGCGGTGCCCGCGCCGCGCTCGCGCCAGGCGGCGCGCAGCCGCTCGCGTACCTCCTCCACCAGCTGTTCGCGCAGGGTGCGGCGGAGTTCCCAGATATCGGCGTCCGGGATCTCGGCGACCGAGTCCCAGCGCTCGGAGCCGCCCAGGGTCAGGGCGTCCTCGGCCCGGCTCACCCCGATCTGCCGGGACCCCAGGCGGAAGACCTCGGGGGCGACCCAGGTGGGGGCGTGCACCCCGTTGGTGATGGAGGTGATGGGCACGTCCTCGGCGTCGAAGCCGGGCCACAGCCCGCGGAACATCTCCCGGCTGACCTGCCCGTGCAGGGTGGAGACGCCATTGGCGCGCTGGGCCAGCCGCAGCCCCATCACGGCCATGTTGAACAGCGCCGGGTCGCCGCCGGGATAGCTCTCGGTGCCCAGGTCGAGGACGCGTCCGGTGTCCAGGCCGGGGAGTTCGGCGTCCTCCCCGAAGTGGCGGGCGACCAGTTCGCGGTCGAAGCGGTCGATGCCGGCCGGGACGGGGGTGTGGGTGGTGAAGACGGCCCCGGCTCGTACGCTCTCCAGCGCGGCATCGAACTCCACGCCCTGCCCGGCCAGTTCACGGATCCGCTCCAGCCCCAGAAAGCCGGCATGGCCCTCGTTGGTGTGGAAGACCTCGGGGGCGGGGTGCCCGGTGAGCCGGCAGTAGGTGCGCACCGCGCGTACCCCGCCGATGCCCAGCAACATCTCCTGCAACAGGCGGTGTTCGCTGCCGCCGCCATAGAGCCGGTCGGTGATATCGCGTTCGCCGTGGTCGTTCTCCTCCACATCGGAGTCCAGCAGCAGCAGGGGCACCCGGCCCACCTGGGCCCGCCAGACATGGGCCAGCAGACGGCGGCCGCCGGGCAGGGCGAGGGCGACCCGGCTGGGGCTGCCATCGGCCTCGCGGAGCATGGACAGCGGGAGTTCATTGGGGTCCAGCAGCGGATAGTGCTCCTGCTGCCAGCCCTCACGGGAGAGGGACTGCCGGAAGTAGCCGTGCCGGTAGAGCAGTCCGACGCCGATCAGCGGCACCCCCAGGTCGCTGGCCGACTTCAGATGATCACCGGCGAGGATGCCCAGGCCGCCGCTGTACTGCGGGAGGGCCGCGGTGATGCCGAACTCCGGCGAGAAGTAGGCGATGGCCGCGGGCAGCCCCGGGGGACGCTCCTGGTACCAACGGCGGCCGGTCAGGTAGTCCTGCAGGTCATCGGCCGCGGCCGCCAGCCGGCGCCGGAACCGCCGGTCCTCGGAGAGGGCGGCCAGCCGCTCGGCGGAGACCGAGCCGAGCAGCCGCAGCGGGTCGCCGCCGGCGGCCCGCCAGCCCTCGGGATCCAGGGTCTGGAACAGTTCGCGGGTTTCGGGATGCCAGGACCAGCGCAGATTGCGCGCCAGCTCACTGAGCGGTCGTAGGGGCTCCGGAAGGACGGGGCGCACGCTGAATCGACGAATGGCCTTCACCCGCACGACGGTAGCGGCGCGGCACCCGCCGGTTGGGCTCAAGCGGGCAAGTGCCTCCTTATGCCTGACGCCGGTCCCCCGTGCCATGCCTGACCCTGACAGGGGCAGGCACACCGCACCCGGCCGGGGTTGACTGGTCCCCATGGACACTCCCGCCCAGGAACTGGGCCGATTCCTGCGTACCCGACGTGCGGCACTGCGCCCCGAGGACGTCGGCCTGGTTCCGTATGGCGGCCGGCGCCGGGTGCCGGGGCTGCGCCGGGAGGAGCTGGCCCAGCTGGCCGGGGTGAGCGTGGCGTACTACACGCGGCTGGAGCAGGGGCAGTCGGCGAACGCCTCGGACGCGGTGCTGGAGGCCATCGCGGGGGCGCTGCGGCTGAGCGCCGACGAACGTGCCCATCTGCTCAACCTGGCGCGTCCGGCCCGGCCCGCGCGGCGCGGCGCGCCCCGGCCGTCCATGGCGAGCCCGGTGACGCGGCAGTTGGTGGCGGCGATGGACGGGGTGCCGGCCCTGGTGCTGGATCACCGCTATGAGGTGCTGGCCTGGAATCCGCTGGGGCATGCGCTGATCGCCCAGGGCGTGGCGGCGGACGCGGTGGACCGTCCGGCCGAGCGGCCCAACGCCATGCGGCTGTTGTTCCTGGACCCGCACCGCAGGGAGCTGTACCCCCGCTGGGAGCAGGATGCCCGGCGGGCGGTGGCCGCGCTGCGGCTGGTGGCGGGGCAGCATCCCGAGGACCGGCTGCTGGCCCAGCTGGTCGGTGAACTGGCCGTACGCAGCGAGGAGTTCGCGGCGCTGTGGGCCAGGCATCCGGTGCGGGACTGCACCGAGGGCGTCAAGGAGTTCCACCATCCCCTGGTGGGGCCGATGCTGCTGTCGTTCCAGATGCTGCGGCTGCCGGGCTCGGGCGGACAGGGGCTGCTGGCCTACAGCGCGGAGCCCGGCTCGCCCTCCGAGGCGGCGCTGCGGCTGCTGGGCTCGCTGCTGCGAACCTCCGCCGAGGAACGCGTAGTTGACGACCGCCAGGAGACGGCCACCGGTTGATGCGCTGGTACGACCCAGAAATACGCCCGGTGTCCGCCTGGGGTATTCCAAGGCCAGAAGTCGCTGCGACCTTCGAAGTTCGGGCCTGGGCGGCGCTGCGCCAGCCGGCCCTCGGCCGCCCCGTTTTCTCGCATTGCAGCCGGTCGACCCGGGTAGCAGACTCCGTACGAGTGACGGAGCCGGGGGGCCGTCCCAGGCGGCGCCAGGGGAACTACGCACCGGTAGTTCGCACGGTACGGGCATGCTTGCCCGGGCCTGCTGGGAAAGCTCACCCGGTATACAGAAACGCGCTTCCGTCCTTGCCGACCATGGTCCGGATTCCGCTTCTTTCTGGTCCATCTTCCGCCGCCCACCCGAGTGAAAGCGGACAGGAGCAGCCATGCCCGAAGCCAGCCGGCTGCCGGCCGAGCGGATAGAAAGAGCAGAACCCGCCGTTTCCGGGCCCACTTCCTCCGCCCTCCGTCGAACCCCCAGGTGATTCCATGATCGGCCGTATTCCCGTCCTGGACCTCGCCCCGCTCGTCGACTGCGGCCGCAGACCGGCGAAGGCCGTGGTCGGTGAGAGCTTCGAGGTCACCGCCACGGTGTTCCGCGAGGGCCATGATGCCGTGGGGGCCAATGTGGTGCTCCGGGATGCGGCGGGCCGCAGCGGACCCTGGGCTCCCATGCGGGAGTTGGCGCCCGGCACCGACCGCTGGGGCGCCGAGGTGACCCCCGACTCCGAGGGCCGCTGGACCTATGCGGTGGAGGCGTGGAGCGACCCGGTGAGCAGTTGGTGGCACACCGCCAGGATCAAGGTGCCCGCCGGGATCGACACCGAACTGGTGCTGGAGGAGGGCGCCCGGCTCTATGAGCGGGCCGCCGCCGGGGTGCCCAAGAACGACGGCCGGGAGGCGGTGCTGCGGGCCGTCGACACGCTGCGCGACGAGCGGCTGCGGCCGGCCGACCGGCTGGCGGCCGCCCTGGTCCCGGCGGCCGTCCGGGCGCTGACCGGCCACCCGCTGCGTGAACTGGTCACCGCCACCCGCCCGCTGCCCTTGCTGGTGGAGCGGGAGCGGGCGCTGTTCGGCTCCTGGTACGAGCTGTTCCCGCGCTCGGAGGGGGCGGTGGTGACCAGGGAGGGCGGGCCGGTGCGCGGCGGGGACTTCAACACCGCGGCCAAGCGGCTGGATGCCGTCGCGGCGATGGGCTTCGATGTGGTCTATCTCCCGCCCGTCCACCCCATTGGCACCTCTTATCGCAAGGGCCCCAACAATGCGCTGACCGCGGGCCGTTATGACGTGGGCAGCCCCTGGGCGATCGGCTCCGCCGAGGGCGGTCATGACGCCATCCACCCGGAGCTGGGCACCTTCGAGGACTTTGACCGCTTTGTGACCCGGGCCCGTGAGCTGCGGATGGAGGTGGCGCTGGACTTCGCGCTGCAGTGCTCGCCGGACCACCCCTGGGTGGACAAGCACCCGGAGTGGTTCCAGCACCGCGCGGACGGCTCCATCGCCCATGCGGAGAACCCGCCCAAGAAGTACCAGGACATCTATCCGCTGGCCTTTGACGCGGACTTCGACGGACTGGTCCGTGAGACGCTGCGGCTGCTGCGGCTGTGGATGGACCATGGGGTGCGGATCTTCCGGGTGGACAACCCGCACACCAAGCCGGTGTCCTTCTGGGAGAAGGTGATCGCCGAGATCGGCCGCACCGACCCCGATGTGATCTTCCTGGCCGAGGCCTTCACCCGCCCCGCCATGATGCGCACCCTGGCCGCCATCGGCTTCCAGCAGTCCTACACCTATTTCACCTGGCGCAACACCAAGCAGGAGCTGACCGATTACCTCACCGAGCTCAGCCGGGACACGGCGGCGGTGATGCGCCCCAATCTGTTCGTCAACACCCCGGACATCCTGCACGCCTATCTCCAGGACGGCGGCCGGCCCGCCTTCGAGGTACGGGCGGTGCTGGCGGCCACGCTCTCCCCGTCCTGGGGCGTCTACGCCGGGTACGAGCTGTGCGAGAACGTGCCGGCACACCCCGGCAGCGAGGAGTACCTGAACTCGGAGAAGTACCAACTGCGGCCCCGGGACTGGGAGTCGGCGGAGCGCGAGGGGCGCAGCCTGGCCCCGCTGATCACCGCGCTCAACCGGCTGCGGCGGCGCCAGCCGGCGCTGCGCCGGCTGCGCAACCTGCGCTTCCACCACGCCGACAACGACGCGGTGATCGCCTTCTCCAAGCGCTCCGGCTCCTCCTGTGTGCTGGTGGTCGTCAACCTCGACCCCCACCACACCCAGGAGGCGACGGTCTCGTTGGACATGCCGGAGCTCGGCCTGGACTGGCATGACTCCGTCCCGGTGCGCGACGAGCTCACCGGCGAGACCTACCACTGGGGCAGGGACAACTATGTGCGCCTGGAGCCGGGCCGTTCCCCGGCGCCCGCGCATGTGTTCTCGCTGCGACCGTCCTCACCGATCGGAGGGTCACCCACACCATGAGCGTCAACGAGCCCGTACCGGACACATTCGAGGACACTCCCGCCAAGGACCGCGATCCCGACTGGTTCAAACGCGCGGTGTTCTACGAGGTCCTCGTACGTTCCTTCCAGGACAGTGACGGCGACGGCATCGGCGACCTCAAGGGGCTGACCGCCAAGCTGGACTATCTGCAGTGGCTGGGCGTGGACTGCCTGTGGCTGCCGCCGTTCTTCCAGTCCCCGCTGCGGGACGGCGGCTATGACGTCTCCGACTACACCTCGGTGCTGCCGGAGTTCGGTGACCTGGCCGACTTCGTGGAGTTCGTGGACGCGGCGCACCAGCGCGGCATGCGCGTCATCATCGACTTTGTCATGAACCATACGAGCGATCAGCACGACTGGTTCCAGCAGTCGCGCACCGATCCCGAGGGCCCGTACGGCGATTACTACGTCTGGGCCGACGACGACAAGCTGTACCAGGACGCACGGATCATCTTCGTGGACACGGAGACCTCGAACTGGACCTTCGACCCCGTGCGCAAGCAGTACTACTGGCACCGCTTCTTCTCCCACCAGCCGGATCTCAACTACGAGAACCCGGCGGTGCAGGAGGAGATCCTGGCCGCGCTGCGGTTCTGGCTGGACCTGGGCATCGACGGCTTCCGGCTGGACGCGGTGCCCTATCTGTTCGCCGAGGAGGGCACCAACTGCGAGAACCTGCCCGCCACTCATGCCTTCCTCAAGCGGGTGCGGGCGGAGATCGACGCGCACTACCCGGACACCGTGCTGCTGGCCGAGGCCAACCAGTGGCCGGAGGATGTGGTCGACTACTTCGGTGACTTCGCCCGGGGCGGCGACGAGTGCCATATGGCCTTCCACTTCCCGGTGATGCCACGGATCTTTATGGCGGTGCGCCGGGAGTCGCGCTATCCGGTCTCCGAGGTGCTGGCCAAGACCCCGGAGATTCCGTCCCGTTGCCAGTGGGGCATCTTCCTGCGCAACCACGACGAGCTGACGCTGGAGATGGTCACCGACGAAGAGCGCGACTATATGTACGCCGAGTACGCCAAGGATCCGCGGATGCGGGCCAATATCGGCATCCGGCGAAGGCTGGCACCGCTGCTGGACAACGACCGCAACCAGATCGAGCTGTTCACCGCGCTGCTGCTGTCGCTGCCCGGCTCGCCGATCCTGTACTACGGCGACGAGATCGGCATGGGCGACAACATCTGGCTGGGTGACCGGGACGGGGTGCGCACCCCCATGCAGTGGACGCCGGACCGCAACGCCGGCTTCTCCTCCTGCGATCCGGGGCGGCTGTATCTGCCGACCATCATGGACCCGGTCTACGGGTACCAGGTCACCAATGTCGAGGCGGCGATGAGCAGTCCGTCCTCGCTGCTGCACTGGACCCGGCGGATGATCGAGATCCGCAAGCAGAACCCGGCCTTCGGGCTGGGTACCTACACCGAACTGACGTCCAGCAACCCGGCGGTGCTGGCGTTCCTGCGTGAGTACAAAGACGACCTCGTCCTGTGTGTCAACAACTTCTCCCGCTTCGCCCAGCCCACCGAGCTGGACCTGCGGGCGTTCGCCACCCGGCATCCGGTGGAGCTGATCGGCGGGGTGCGCTTCCCCGCCATCGGTGAACTGCCCTATCTGCTGACCCTGGCCGGGCACGGGTTCTACTGGTTCCGGCTGCGCCGGGACCACTAGGCGCGGCCGTCCGCGCGGGGGCCCGGTGCCCCCGCGCAGGGGCCACGTTTCGCGGGCCGTCCCCGGGAAACCCTCCCTACTACACACGAGCCGGGCCCAGCCGATCGGTTCCGTCGCGGTTCCCTTCCGTACGGACGATCCTCGCCCGACACGTCCCGCACCGCGCACCGCTCAAAGCCGCAATCCGGGACACTTTGCCGGAATCTGTCGTGTGCCCCGGGGAAAGGACGCGACGCATGTCGGACGCTGCACCGCCCCATGCGGACACCACGGCGGAACCGCTCGCCTCGCTCGTACCCCTGCTCACCCCATGGCTGCCCCGGCAGCGCTGGTTCGCCGGCAAGGGCCGCCCGATCACCGGGCTGTCCCCGGTGGCCGTCACCGAACTGCTGCCGGACGGCAGCCTGCTGCATCTGCTGCTGCGGGTGCGGCAGGACGGGGCGCAGCCCGGAGACTGCTATCAACTGCTGCTCGGCGCCCAGGACTCCCCGCCCGCCCGCCTGGGCCCCGCGCTCATCGGCCGCCCCGCCACCGGGCCGCTGCGCGGCCGCGCCATCCATGACGCCCTCGCCGACCCGCGCCTGGCAACCCTGCTGCTGGAACGGCTGCGACTGCCGGGCCGTCTGGGGCCACTGCGCTTCAGCCGGGAGGACCGGAGCGAGATCCCCGCCGGGCTCGCCCCCCGCCCGCTGGGCGCGGAGCAGTCCAACTCCTCGGTGGTCTACGGGGACGCCTTTATCCTCAAGCTCTACCGGCGGATCGCCCCGGGCATCAATCCGGACCTGGAACTGCCCCGCGCCCTGGCCCGTACGGGCTGCCTCCGGGTACCCCCGCCGGCCGCCTGGTTCGAGGCCGAACTCCCGGAGGAACCCAAGGAGTTGGCCACCCTCGGGGTGCTCCAGCCCTACCTTCGCGGCTCCGCCGACGGCTGGCAACTGGCCCTGGGCGCACTGGCGGTGGCCGCCGACTTCGCCGCCTGTGCCCGCGCCCTGGGCCAGGCCACCGCCGAGGTGCACCGGGCGCTGGCCACCGCCCTGCCCACCACGGTGATGGGCCCCGCCCAGCTGCGCCGGCTGGCCGCCGCCATGTCCCAGCGGCTGGATGCCACCGCCGACGCCGTCCCCGAGCTGCGCCCCTACCGCTCGGCGCTGTGCGCCGCCTATGACGAACTGACCCTGCCCGGCCCCGGCCGGTCCGCCTGGCGCGCCCAGCGCATCCATGGCGACCTGCACCTGGGGCAGGCGCTGCGCACCCCGGCCGACGGCCGCTGGTCCCTGATCGACTTCGAGGGCGAGCCGGCCCGTCCGCTGGCCGAGCGCCGCCAGCCGCAGCCGGTGGCCCGGGACATCGCCGGCATGCTGCGCTCCTTCGACTACGCGGCGGCGGTGGGCCGGGCCGAGGGCTCCGGCTGGGCCCGGCGCTCCCGGGAGGCGTTCTGCGAGGGCTATGCCCGGGTGCACACCGATCCCCGCGAGGACCCGCGCCTGCTGCGGGCGCATGAGACGGACAAGGCCGTCTACGAGGTCCTCTATGAAGCCCGCAACCGGCCGGACTGGCTTCCGGTCCCGATGTCCGCGGTCCGCCGGCTGGCCGCGCGGGCCGACGGCGCGCGCCGGCCGCGGGGCGCCGCCACCGCCCCCTGATGCTCCGACACCCCGCACCCCGACCACCCCCCTGGGAGGACCACCCCGTGACCGCACGACCGCCGTCCGGCCCGCCGCCCCGCCGGGACCCCGATCCCGGGCATATCCCGGCCACCTTCCTGCCCGGCCCCGCCCGGCCCGCGCGCACCCCGGCACCGCGCACCGCGCCCGCCCCCGGCCGGCATGGGGTGCGGCCCGCGCGCCCGCTGGAGGCCGCCGAGCGCGAGCGGCTGCTGCGCGGCGCCCACCACGATCCGCACGCCCTGCTGGGGGCGCACCACGCCCCCGGCGGGGTGGCCTTCCGGGTGCTGCGGCCGTTCGCCCGGTCGGTGACGGTCACCGCCAGGGGGCTGCGCGCGGAGCTGATCGACGAGGGGGACGGGCTGTTCGCGGCGGTGCTGCCGCTGGCGGAGATCCCCGCCTACCGGCTGCTGGTGGCCTACCCGGACACCGAGGCGGAGACCGAGGCCGATGAC
Organism: Streptomyces sp. NPDC052396; assembly: GCF_044593195.1. Lineage (NCBI taxonomy): Bacteria > Bacillati > Actinomycetota > Actinomycetes > Kitasatosporales > Streptomycetaceae > Streptomyces > Streptomyces sp. NPDC052396. Next base: position 424,637 of record NZ_JBIUAW010000002.1, on the reverse strand, counting down.
CCCTACCGTTTCCTGCCCGCGCTGGGCGATCTGGATCTGCATCTGATCGGCGAGGGCCGGCACGAGGAGCTGTGGCGGGCGCTGGGTGCCCTGCCGATGGAGCACCAGGGGGTGTACGGCACCCGGTTCAGCGTCTGGGCGCCCCATGCCCAAGGGGTGCGTGTGGTGGGCGACTTCAACCACTGGGACGGCACCGGGCACCCGATGCGCTCGCTGGGCGCCACCGGGGTGTGGGAACTGTTTGTCCCCGGTGTCGGCGAGGGGCAGCTCTACAAGTTCCAGCTCACCCGGCCCGACGGCTCGCACACCATGCGTGCCGACCCGATGGCCCGCCGCACCGAGGCCCCGCCCGCCACCGCCTCCGTGGTGCACGCCTCGCACCATGAGTGGCGGGACGGGGAGTGGCTGGCCCGGCGGGGCGAACCGCCCGTCCACCAGGCCCCGTTCTCGGTCTATGAGGTGCACCTGCCGTCCTGGCGGCCCGGGCTGGGCTACCGCCAGCTTGCCGAGCAGCTGCCCGCCTATGTGTCCGACCTGGGCTTCACCCATGTCGAGTTCATGCCGGTCGCCGAGCATCCCTTCGGCGGCTCCTGGGGCTACCAGATCACCGGCTTCTACGCCCCGACCGCCCGGCTGGGCACGCCCGATGACTTCAAGTACCTGGTGGACGCCCTGCACCGGGCGGGCATCGGGGTCATCATGGACTGGGTGCCCGCCCATTTCCCCCGTGACGACTGGGCGTTGGCGGAGTTCGACGGCCGTCCGCTGTACGAGCCGCAGGATCCCCTGCGGGCGGCCCATCCGGACTGGGGGACGCTGGAGTTCGACTTCGGCCGCACCGAGGTGCGCAACTTCCTGGTGGCCAACGCGGTCTACTGGTGCGAGGAGTTCCATATCGACGGCCTCCGGGTGGACGCGGTGGCCTCCATGCTCTACCTCGACTACTCCCGTCAGCCCGGCCAGTGGACGCCCAACGACCGTGGCGGCCGGGAGAACCTGGACGCGGTGGCGTTCCTCCAGGAGATGAACGCCACCGTCTACCGCCGCTGCCCGGGCGTGGTCACCATCGCCGAGGAGTCCACCGCCTGGGACGGCGTCACCCGGCCCACCCATCTGACGGGGCCGGGCGGCTTCGGCGGGCTGGGTTTCGGGCTGAAGTGGAACATGGGCTGGATGCACGACTCCCTGGAGTACGTGGCCAAGGAGCCCGTCCACCGCAAGTACCACCACGGCGAGATGACCTTCGCCATGGTCTACGCGTACAGCGAGAACTACGTCCTGCCCATCTCGCACGACGAGGTGGTGCACGGCAAGCGGTCGCTGGTCTCCAAGATGCCCGGCGACTGGTGGCAGCGGCGCGCCACCCACCGGGCGTTCCTGGGCTTTATGTGGTCCCACCCCGGCAAACAACTGCTGTTCATGGGGCAGGAGTTCGCCCAGGGCGCGGAGTGGTCGGAGGGCCATGGCCCCGACTGGTGGCTGCTGGACCCCTCGTACGCGGCGGAGGCCGACCACCGGGGCGTCCGGGACCTGGTACGCGACCTCAACGCCCGCTACCGCGAGTTGCCCGCGCTGTGGGAACGGGACACCGACCCGGCCGGCTTCTCCTGGGTGGACGGCGACGCCGCCGAGGACAATGTCCTCGCCTTTCTGCGGTTCGCCGCCGACGGCACGCCGTTGCTGGTGGTCAGCCACTTCTCCCCGGTGGTGCGGCAGGGCTACCGGCTGGGGGTGCCGGCCGGCTTCCCGCTCTGGGAGGAGTGCCTGAACACCGATGGCACGCGCTACGGCGGCGGGGGCGTCGGCCACCCGGACCCGTTGAAGGCGGAACCGGTACGCCGGCACGGCCGCCCGGCCAGCGTCCAGCTGACGCTGCCGCCGCTGGCGACGGTGTGGCTGCGGCCGGTGCCCTAGGCGGGCTGGACGGCCGTCAGTTCACGGAGTTCCTCGACCAGCGGCGCCTCGGGCAGGGGAATGGCACCGAGGTCCGGATGGTGCCGCTCGGTGATACAGCCGGCCGCCGCCCGGCGCGGCGGCCTCCGTACCGCTGCCGGGGCCGCGGCGCGGTCGCCCCACACCCGGGCCGGGGCGAAGTCGTGGTGCCGCAGCCGGCTGCTCCAGAAGTCGGCGTCCTGGTACTCCCCATGGCAGGAGTGGTCGAGGAAGAGGCAGTACTCCGCCGTGCCGTCGCCCGCACCGGCGGCGAACTGCCACCAGAAGCGGGCGCCGTCGCGGTGGTCCGCGAAGTGCAGCAGACAGGCGAACACCCGGGCGCTGCCCTGGTCGGCGCTCCGGGCGCGGATGAACCGCTCCAGGTCGCGGGCGGCGTCCGGGGCGTGCAGCACGGCGAGGCTGACCACGGTGAGGTCCCGCAGGGCCCGGCCGGCATCGTGCGCTCCGGGCGCGGGTTCGGTCCAGGCCGGCGGCGGAGCGGTGGTGGTGCCCTGTGTGCCGTGGGTGTCGCGGCAGGCGCATGCGCCACGCGCGGACAGCCGCCGCCGCAGGCGCAGTTCGGCGGCCGCCAGGTCGTAGTCGGCGTAGCGGTCCCTGACCCTGGCCCGGGAGAGCAGTTCCTCCAGCCTGGTCGCCGGCGGGGAAATCCGCGGAACACGGTCGTCGGTCATGGGCTCTCCTCCCGCGAGGTGGTGGCGACGACGTCGTCGGCCACCAGGAGGCCGGCCAGCCTCCGGTATGCCTGGCTGAGGTGGGAACGGACGGTCGCTTCCTCGACGCCCATCAGCTCGGCCGCTTCCGAGGTGGTGTAGCCAATGGTGTAGCGCAGCACAACCGCGTCCCGTTGCCGCTCACTCAGGTGACGGATGGCTCCGTACAACTGTATGGAATCGGCGAGCACTTCATAGGGGTCGGCGGAGCCGTCGGGCAGGCCGGCCTCGAATGCCGCGATGTCCATGGGCTCGGCCCGGCGCCTGCGCCGGCGCCGCTGGTCGGCGATGCGGTGTTTGAGGACCGTCCAGGCGTAGCGCTCCAGGCGCTCCATGCGCAGCATCCGGGGCCAGTTGCCCATGATGGCGTCGAAGGCCGCGTCCACGGCCTCCTCCGCGTCCGCGTCCGATCCCAACTGCACATATGCGAAGCGCATATAGCCCCTTCTCCGGCCGGCGTGAAAGGCCCAGTACGCCAGCCGGTCGGCATCCGGCCACCGCTCCATGGGCCCCGGCTCGCCGCTCTCCCCGGGCACATCGACGGTGCCGCCCGGCTCCACGCCGTCAGTCATGGTGGCTCCCGTGCTGACACCGGGAGCCGGTGTCTCCCCGGGAGACGGCGCCGAGACCGGTGATGCCGATGCGCACCCCGGCGGTGAGCAGCCGGCGCAGCAGCCGGGACGCATCCGGGCCGAACACCCGCACGGCCAGGGCGGTTTCCATCCACTGCGCCGCGTTGTCACAATGCACGTGTCGCCTCCGAGATACATGAGAGGTGGTACAGGGGACGCCGGGCAGCCCCCGTGCGGCGCCGGAGGGTTGCCGCCTCCATCCGTAACAGCGCCGTGGCGTGCCGGAATGTGCAGGGGCCGGGGCGGGCAATTCGCCGGGCAGGTGCCGTCCAGGCGCGGGCGTCACGCCCAGAGGTAGAACAGCAATCGGATAAAGAGCCGGTTTCCGCAGCGAGTTGGGACTTTCACCGGACGGTGCGCCGCAGCTCCATGCATTCTTGGGTACATCCATCCGGGCTCCCCGGGTCGGCCGTGTCAGGAGCGGGCGCGAGCGTGCCGCCCGGTGCGAGGTCGCCCGGGTGACGCCGCGGGCACCTCGACCCCACCGAGGTTCGCCCGCCGGAATCGCCCGGTCCACTAGTCCGCCCCGCCGGGCGGACAAGCACGGACAAGCACATTGCTCTTGCGAAGGTCTTAAGTGAAGGTAAGGAGAAGGGCGTTGGGCATTGGCGGGCGGCGCACCCGGCCGTGGGGACCTGTACGAGGTGCTTCCGAGCACGCCAACGCCCTGGCGACGCTGTTACGCGACTGGCTGGACGAGGCGGGGCTGCGCCTGCGGGATCTGACCGGGCGGCTGCGGCCCGAGCACTTCCGCGATCTCCGGGTGCCGGCCCGCACCACGGTGTCGGACCGGCTGGCCGGGGTGAATCCGCAGTGGGACTTCATCGAGGCGGTGGCCGATGTGTGTTCGCGGGACGCCGGGCAGCGGGACCGGCGGCTGTCGGACGCCCGTCCGCACTGGGATCGGCTGCAACTGGCCGGCCGGCAGCGCACCGACCGGCGGGCGGCCGGCCGGATCGCGGAACTGGACCGGGAGCATCGCAACGCCTTACAGCTGGCCGCGATGTCGCTGCAACTGGTGGGCCGGTTCCAGCGCGAGGCGGCGGACGCCGGTGCCCAGCGGGCCGAGGCGGAGCTGAGGTTGCGCCTGGCCCTGGACGCCCGGGACCGGGCGGAGGGGCGGGCCACCCGCGCCGTGGCGGAAATAGCCTCCCTCACCCGGGAGTTGGAGCGGATGCGCCGTCAGCGCTCCGGCGGCCGGTCCACGGGCGTGATGCCGGTTGTCCGGCCGGAGCGGGCGGCCGGACCGGCATTCGGCGGCCGGTCGCCGCGCCCGTCCCCGGACAACCGGACAAGCACCGGTCTGATCACGGCCGTCCGGCCGGACAACCCGGGCCTGCCCGCCGCCGGGCGCCGGCCCCGGCCGCACAACTCCGCCCGGCAGGCGGCCCATTCGGTGCGGGACGCCCGGGCGGCGGGTGATGCGAACGCGGCGCTGCGCATGGCGGCCGCCGCCGGTTTCACGGGCGCCCCCGAGCACATCCGGCGGCTGCTGGCCTTTCTGCGCGCCCTCGGCCTGGCGGAGGACGCGGAACGGGTGCTGGCGGCCGCGGCCATGGACCGTCCGGCCACCCGGGTCCCCCCGCTGCTGGCCCATCTGGGCGCGTGGCGGGAGCCGGACGCGATGTGGATCAAGTCCGCGCTGGGGCGTTCGGCGTCCGCCGAGCGGCTGCTGGAGGTGGTGTCCGCGCTGCGGGCCGAAGAGCGGTTCCCCGATGCCTATGGTGTGCTGCTGGCCGCCGCGCGACAGCGCGCGGTGGCACTCGTCCCGTCCCTGACGGCGGCCCTGCACCGCGTCGGCCGGTCCGAGGATGCCGAGTGGCTCCTGATCACCGCCGCCCAGGACCGGGGACCGGCCGATGTCCGCGCCCTGGCCGAGCAGTTGCGCGCCGGCGGACAGCAGGAGAACGCGGCTGCGCTGCTGCGGAGACGGGAGGCCGCCGAGGCCGCCGCCTCCGGCGGGGGCGCCCCGGACGGCATCCGGCTCCCGCAGCAGCCGACGGGCGGGACGCGCCGGCTGCTGACGCACAGCCGCTTTGTCATGCCGGGGACCGGCGCTCCTCAGCCGGCCGCCCTGCCCGTCCCGCCGGAGCCGGGCGGCGCGCCGCCGCCCGGCGGATGACCGTTCGGGTCAGACCCGCTCGGACTCCCGCGCCGCGGGGGCCGGCTCGGGCCGGGCCGGGGCCGCGCCACGGCCCGGGAGCAGCAGGGCGACCACCACCGTGCCGATGCCCAGCACCACCGCGCCGATCACGCTGGTGTGGGCCACCGCGTCCGCGAAGGACTTATGGACGGCGTCCACCACCTGCTGCGCCTGCTGGGCGCCGAGGGCGGCCGCCTTCTCCGGGCCCAGCTTGGGGGCGGCCTGGGCGGCCACCTGCTTGCCGGCCTCCTTGGCCACATACAGGCCCGCGCCCACCGAGTCCTGGGCGGCGGAGAGCGCCTTGGCCGGGAGCTTGGGGCCGCCGGCCGCGGCGGCCCGGTGGGCGGCGTCGGCCAGGTTGGACGAGTAGGTCTTGGCCAGCACCGTGCCCAGGATGGCGATGCCCAGCGAGCCGCCCATCTCGATGGAGGTGCTGTTGACCGCGCCGCCCACGCCGAGCTGGGTCTCCGGGAAGGAGCCCATGATGGCGTTGGTGCACGGGGACAGCGACAGGCCGATGGCCAGGCCCAGGACGGCCAGCGGGAGCACGAAGTCGTCATAGGTGGAGGAGGCGTCCACCCTGGTCAGCAGGGCGATGGCGACCGTACCGACGGTCATGCCCAGCGCCACGGTGACCTTCATGCCGAACTTCGGGGTGAGGAAGGCGGTCAGCGCGCCGCCCACGAACACCGCGCCGGCCAGCGGCAGCATCCGCACACCGGTGTCCAGGGCGGAGTAGCCGAGGACGAACTGCAGGTGCTGGGTGAGGTAGTAGAACGCGCCGAAGACGGCCAGGAAGAACAGGGCGACGGCCAGCGTGGAGCCGGCGAAGGCCCGGCGGGTGAAGCGGCGTACGTCCAGCACCGGGCGCGGGTGGCGCAGCTCCCACAGCACAAAGCAGACCAGGCCCACGCCGGCGGCCACCGCGGCGCCGATGGCCTTGGCACCCCAGCCGAAGTGCGGCCCCTCGATGATCATGTAGATCAGCGAGCCCACCCAGATCACGGACAGCAGGCCGCCGACATAGTCGATGCTCTCCACGCCCTCGGCCTTGGACGGCGGGACCAGCAGCAGGGCGCCGATGACACCCAGCAGCGCCACCGGCACATTGATCAGGAAGGTGGAGGCCCAGCCGTGGTGCTCCAGCAGCGCGCCGGCCACCAGCGGGCCGACCGCGATGGCCAGGCCTGCGGTGGCCGTCCAGATGGTGATGGCCTTGGCGCGCTCGGCGCGCGGGAAGGTCGCGGCCAGCAGGGAGAGGGTGGCCGGCATGATCATGGCGGCGCCCACACCCATCACCGCCCGGGCGGTGATCACTCCGGCGGCGCTGTGCACCAGCGAACCGGCGACCGAGGCGCCGGCGAACACCAGCAGGCCCAGCACCAGGGCGCCACGGCGGCTGTACTTGTCACCGACCGCGCCCAGGATCAGCATCAGCGCCGCATAGGGCACGGTGTAGCCGTCGATCACCCACTGCAGGTCGGCGCTGCCCAGACCGAGGTCCTTGACCATGTCGGGCGCCGCCACGGTCAACGAGGTGTTGGCCATGACGATGATCAGCAGGCTGATGCACAGCACCCCCAGCGCCCACCATCGCCGCCGGTAGGGCCCTTCCATCTCCTGGGCCGGTGTCCGCATGCCGAGCGGCATCGCACTGTCTCCCCTCACTTTGCACACCACTGTGCACTTACACAGCGGTGTGCAATTTACGCCGCCGCCCGGCGACTGGGCAAAATGAGGGCACCGAGTGAGAAGAGGTGCGATGGCCGGCCGAGCGGATGTCAATCGCCGCCGCATCCTGGGCGTCGCCCTGGCGGAGCTGCTGCGCGACCCGGACGCCAGCATGGAGCAGATCGCCCGCGCCGCCGGCGTGGTCCGGCGCACCGTCTATGGGCACTTCCCCAGCCGGGACGCCCTGATCGCCGCCCTGGTGGACGATGCCGCGGTGGCGGTCGGCGCGGCCCGCGCGGCCGCGCTGGAGTCACCGGACGACCCCGAGGACGCCGCCGAGGCACTGGCTCGGGCCGTGCTCGCCATGTGGGAGATCGCCGACGGCTACCGGCTGCTGATCTCCCTGGCCCAGCGCAGCGTCACCGTGGAGGGCATCCTGCGCCGGCTGGAGCCGGTGCGCCGGGAGGGCGAGGCACTGCTCCAACGCGGCCTGGACTCCGGGCGGTTCACCTCCCCGCTGCCCGCCGCGGCCCTGGCCTACGTTCATGAGCAGGTGCTCTTCGGTCTGATGCAGGCCGTCAACGACGGACTGCTGGAACCCGGGGAGGCCGGCCGCTCGGCGGCCGTCACGGTGCTGGCGGCGGCGGGTGTGCCGGCCGCGGAGGCCGACCGGCTGGTCACCCGGCTGCGCCGGGCCATGGACCCCGGCCACTCGCCCTTGCGATGACGCAATGGACGGCACCATGATCACGCCATGGACCTCGCGCCGTATGTCGACGCCCTTCGCCGGGAACTCGCGGTCGCGGCCGAGGCCGGTGGCCCCGAGGCCCGGGCGCTCGCCGGGCGGCTGGCCGCACCGCTGTCATCGGCGGCCCGGCTGACCCTGCTCAACGCCCTGTCCGCGGCCGCCGACGAGATCACCCGGGAGCTTGCCCCGGGATCGGTGGAGGTGCGGCTGCGCGGGCTGGACCCCGAGTTCGCCCTGGCACCCCCGCCGCGCCATGACATCGCCTCCGGCGTCATGCGGGACGCCGTCCCGCCCTCCCCCGGCGGCACCCGGCCGGCCGCCACGGCCGAGGGCGAGGACGGCGCCACCGCCCGGATCAGCCTCCGGCTGCCCGGCGGCCTCAAGGCCCGGGCCGAGGAGGCCGCCGGGCGGGAGGGCCAGTCGGTCAATGCCTGGCTGGTACGCGCGGTGGGCGCCGCCCTGGAACCACAGGGCGGGGACCCTCGCGCCGGACGCGGCCGGCAGCGCCGGCCGGACCGGGCCCGCTGAGCGGGGAACCCCCACGGCGTCGGCCCCGCGGTGCCGGGTGATGGACCTGAGCCGGGGTGGGGCCCGGCTCCGCCGTGGGGGTGGTCTGGGGACGGGCCGCTAGACGGCCACCGCCTCGCCGTCCGGCGCCCGGTCCGGCTGCCTCGGTTCCTCGAACGGCAGCCGCCCGGCCAGGACTTCGGCCATCCGGGCCCGGTCGGTCTCCTTCATCCAGGTGCCGATCAGCACCGTGGCCACCGCGTTGCCGGCGAAGTTGGTCATCGCCCGGGCCTCGCTCATAAAGCGGTCGATGCCCACGATCAGCCCCACGCCGTCCACCAGTTCCGGACGGTGCGACTGCAACCCGCCGGCCAGCGTGGCCAGTCCGGCGCCGGTCACCCCGGCCGCGCCCTTGGAGGCGACGACCATGAAGAGCAGCAGCGAGATCTGCTGTCCCAGGGCCAGCGGGCGGCCCATCGCCTCCGCGATGAACAGGGCGGACATGGTGAGGTAGATGGCGGTGCCGTCCAGGTTGAAGGAGTAGCCGGCGGGCACCGTGACACCCACCACCGGCCGGCTCACTCCCAGGTGTTCCATCTTGGCGATCAGCCGGGGCAGCGCGGACTCCGAGGAGGAGGTGGAGAGGATCAGCAGGAACTCCCGCCCCAGATACCGCAGCAGCGCGAAGATGCTCACCCCCGCCACCAGCCGCAGCAGCGCCCCCAGCACCACCACCACAAACAGCACACAGGTCAGATAGAAGCCGATCATGATGACGGCCAGCGACTTCAGGGCATCGGTGCCGGTCGCCCCGACCAGTGCCGCGATGGCCCCGAACGCCCCTGCCGGAGCAGCCCACATGATCATGGCAAGGATCCGGAAGACCAGCTTCTGGAGGTGGCCGATCCCCCGCAGCACCGGCTCCCCGGCCGGCCCCATGGCCTGCAGCGCAAACCCGCTCAGCAGCGCCACCAACAGTGTCTGGAGCACCTGTCCGCCGGTGAAGGCGGAGACCAGGGTGGTGGGGATCATCCCCAGCAGGAAGCCGGCGGTGGACTCATGGGCCCCCTTGGCCTGTGCCGCCCCCGCGTGCCGCAGGCTCTCGGTGAGATGCAGCCCGCTGCCGGGCTCCAGCACATTGCCCACCACCAGGCCGATGGCCAGCGCCACGGTGGACATCACCAGGAAGTAGCCCAGCGCCAGCCCGCCCACCACACCCACCTTGGCGGCCTTGCGCACCGAACCGATGCCCAGCACCAGGGTGCAGAAGATCACGGGCGAGATCATCATCTTGATCAGATTGACGAACCCGGTGCCCAGCGGCTTGAGTTCCACGGCGAAGCCCGGCGCGGCCAGGCCCAGGACGATCCCGGCGAGCACCGCCGCGATCACCGCGGGATAGAGATAGTGGGTACGGTCCCGCCGCCCGTCCTCGCTGAGGGATGCCACGCTGCCTCCTCGTTCTCGCGGCTCGTCCCGAGGACTATGCACGCCGGCTGTGACGGCGGTCACCCTTAAGTGCATTACGTTCACGAATGAACCGCAGGGCACACTGTCCGCCATGCGCAGACCCCGCAGCCTGGCCGGCCGGCTGTTCACCGTGCAGATCGTGCTGGTCGCCGCCGTGGTGACCGGCTGCGCCGCGTTCGCCTGGTTCTCCGACCGGTCCGCGGCCGAGGACTCCGCCCGCCGTACGGTGACCGCCACCGCCGCCGCGGTGGCCGCCTCCCCGGCGGTGCGCCAGGCGGCCGCCGCGGCGGACCCGGCCCATGCCCTCCAGCCCTACGCCGAGCAGGTCCGCAAGGACACCGGAGTCGACTTTGTGACCATCATGAGCCCGGCGGGCGTCCGCTGGACCCACCCCGATCCGGCCAGGATCGGCGAACGCTTCCTGGGCCACACCGGCCCGGCGCTGCACGGCCGCACCTTCGCCGAGACCTACACCGGCACCCTGGGCCCCTCGGTGCGTGCGGTCGCCCCGGTGCACGACGACCGGGGCCGGGTCACCGCCCTGGTGAGCGCGGGCATCACGGTGAAGCAGATCAGCGCGCGGCTGAGCGGCCAGGTGGCGGCGCTGCTGGCGGTGGCGGTGGCCGCGCTGGGCCTGGGCGGCGCCGGGACCTACCTGCTCAACGCCCGGCTGCGCCGCCACACCCATGGGATGAACGCGGAGGAGCTGGCCCGGATGCACGACTACCACCAGGCCACCCTGCACGCGGTGCGCGAGGGGCTGCTGATCCTGGACGGGCAGGGGCGGGTGGCCCTGGTCAATGACGGCGGGCGGGAGCTGCTGGGGCTGCGCGGCCGGGCGGTGATCGGCCGCCGCGTCCGCGACCTGCGCCTGCCGCCCGGTCTCACCCAGGCCCTGCTGGCCGGCGAGTCCAGGGTGGACGAGGTGCATCTGACCGATGAGCGGATCGTGGTCCTCAACACCTCCCCGGTCTCCTCCGGCGAGCACCACGGCACCGTGGCCACCCTCCGCGACCACACCGAACTCCAGGCGCTCACCGGCGAGTTGGACTCGGTGCGCGGCTTCGCCGAGGCGCTGCGCTCACAGGCGCACGAGGCGGCCAACCGGCTGCACACCGTGGTGTCGCTGATCGAACTGGGCCGCGCCGAGGAGGCGGTGGGCTTCGCCACCGCCGAACTCCAGCTGGCCCAGGCACTCACCGACCGGGTGGTGGACGCCGTCGCGGAACCGGTGCTGGCCGCCCTGCTGCTGGGCAAGGCCGCCCAGGCCGGCGAGCGCGGCGTGGAACTGCTGCTGACCGAGGACTCCCGGCTGGACGACGGCCTGCTGCCGGACCATCTGCCCACCCGCGACCTGGTCACCGTGCTGGGCAACCTGATCGACAACGCCATGGACGCGGTGGCGGCCACCCCCCGGCCGAAGATCACCGTCACCATGCGGGCGGACGGCGGCGAACTGCTGCTGCGGGTCGGCGACTGCGGCCCGGGCGTGCCGCCGGAGCGGGCCGAGGAGCTCTTCCACCGGGGCGTCTCCAGCAAGGCGCCCGGCCGCGGCCTGGGCCTGGCCCTGGTGCGCCAGGCCGCCCGGCGCAACGGCGGCACCGTGGAACTGGGCCAAGCCCCCGGTGGTGGCGCCGAGTTCACGGTGCGGCTGCCGCTGCGGCTGCCCGCCGGGAGCCGGGCATGACCGGCCAGGGCCCGCCGATCCGGGTGCTGGTGGTCGAGGACGACCCGGTGGCCGCCGACGCCCACGCCCTCTATGTCAGCCGGGTGCCCGGCTTCACGGTGACCGGGGTGGTGCGCTCGGTGGCGGACGCCGCCCAGTTCCTCAAACGCGCCCCGGTCGACCTGCTGTTGCTGGACTTCTATCTGCCCGACGGGCACGGCCTGCGCTTTCTGCGCTCGCTGCGCTCCGCGGGCCATGGCGCCCATGTGATCGCGGTGACCTCGGCCCGTGACCTGGCGGTGGTCCGGGAGGGCGTCTCACTGGGCGTCGTCCAGTACGTCCTCAAGCCCTTCACCTTCACCACCCTGCGCGACCGGCTGCTGCGCTACGCCGAGTTCCGGGCCACCGCCGGGGAGGCCAGTGACCAGGACGAGGTGGACCGCGCGCTGGCGGTGCTGCGCTCGCCCCGGACGGCCGGCCTGCCCAAGGGGCTGAGCCCGGCCACCCTGCGCGCCATCACCGAGGTGCTGCGCGCGGCCGGTGACCAGGGTGTCGCCTCGGGCGCCGCCGGGAGCGCGGTGGGCATCTCCCGGATCACCGCCCGGCGTTACCTGGAGCACCTGGTGGACACCGGCCGCGCCGCCCGGGCCCCGCAGTACGGGCAGGTGGGCCGCCCCGAGCTGCGCTACCGCTGGCTGGCCGGGAGCCGCTGACGCGTGCGGGCGGGCCGGCCCGGGAACGTACCAGGGCAGCAAGGTGCCGACAACAGGAGGCCCTCAAGTGCGCCCCACCACCCCCGCCCTGCTCGCCACCACCCTGGTCCTCGCCTCGCTCAGCGCCTGCGGCAGCGGATCCGGCGGCGGCCCCGACACCGTGCGCATCGCCTACCAGCGCAGCACGGACAACAAGGTCCGCATCCTGGATGACTATCTGGCCGTGGTGAAAAAGGAGTTCGAGCGGGACCACCCCGGCAAGAAACTCAAGCTGGTTCCCGTCCAGGCGGCCGAGAACGACTACTACACCAAGCTCCAGCAGATGATGCGCTCCCCCAGGACCGCACCGGATGTGGTCCGCGAGGACACCTTCCTGATCAACTCCGATATCCGGAGCGGCTATCTGAGACCGCTGGACGACAAGCTGGCCTCCTGGTCCGAGTGGAGCCACTACCTCCCCACCGCCAAGGCGTCGGCCCGGGCCGAGGACGGGAAGACCTATGGGGTGCCGGACGGCACCGACACCCGGGGCCTGTGGTTCAACAAGGAGATCTTCGCCAGGGCCGGGCTGCCCGCCGACTGGCGTCCCCGTGACTGGCAGGAGGTGCTGGACGCGGCCCGCACCGTCAAGGCCCGGGTGCCGGGGGTGATTCCGCTGAATGTCTACACCGGCAAGGGCCCGGGCGAGGGCGCGGTGATGCAGGGCTTCGAGATGCTGCTCTACGGCACCGGCGCCGACCCGCTCTACCGGCCCCGCGCCAGGGAATGGGTGACCGGCGGCCAGGGCTTCAAGGACGCGCTGGACTTCGTGCACACCGTCTACCGCGAGAAGCTCGGCCCCGACCCCTCCGACGCCCTGGACCCCAATGTCAGCACCCGGGTGGTGAACGAGTGGCTGCCCTCCGGCAAGCTGGCCATCGATCTGGACGGCTCCTGGCTGGGCCAGAGCTGGCTGCCCACCGGCAGCCGCCCCTGGCCGCGCTGGTCCGCCGTGCTGGGTCAGGCCGCCTTCCCCACCCAGCACGGCGCCGCCCCGGGCCGGGTCAGCCTCTCCGGCGGCTGGACCTGGGCGATCGCCGCCAAGTCCGGCAAGGCCGAGCTGGCCTGGCAGGCCATCGCGACCCTGCAGAACCGTGCCAACGCCCTGCGGTGGTGCGTCAATGACGCCCAGATCGCGGTCCGCGACGACATCGCCGCCGACCGCCGGTACCTGGACTCCATGCCGGCCGTGAGCTTCTTCACCGGCCTGGTCAAGGACACCCACTACCGCCCCGCGCTGCCGCTCTACCCGCAGATCTCCAGCGCCATCGGGGAGGCCATGGAGTCGGTGACCACCGGCGACGCCACCGTGACCCGGGCCGCCCGGCGCTATGACGACCAGGTCCGCTCGATCGCCCGGGGACAGTGACCGTGCGCCGCCTCACCCGCCGGCTGCCCCTGGTCCCGGCCACCGTTCTGATGCTGCTCTTCCTGGCCGGGCCCATCGCCTACTGCGTCTATCTGGCCTTCACCGACACCCAGTTGACCGGCCAGGAGTCCGCCTCCTTCATTGGACTGGCCAACTTCCGCCGGGCCTTCGCGGACGACGGCTTCCGCAACGCGGTGCTGCTCACCCTGGTGTTCACCGTGCTGTCCTCACTGATCGGCCAGAACGGCCTGGGCTTCGCGCTGGCCGCGCTGATGCGCCGGGCCTCCCGGCCGGTGCGCGCGGTCACCGGCTCGGTGGTGATCGCCGCCTGGGTGCTGCCGGAGATCGTGGCGGGCTTTCTGCTCTACACCTTCTTCAACCGCCGAGGCACCCTGGACGCGCTGCTGGCACAGCTTCATCTGCCCACCCAGAACTGGCTGTTCACCCTGCCCATCCTGGCCGTCTCCTTCGCCAATGTCTGGCGCGGCACCGCCTTCTCCATGCTGGTCTACTCCGCGGCCCTGGCCGACATCCCCCAGGACATCACCGAGGCCGCCGAGGTGGACGGCGCCGGGGGACTGCGCCGGTTCTGGCACATCACCCTGCCCATGCTGCGCCGTTCCATCGGCACCAATCTGATGCTCAACACCCTGCAGACGCTCTCGGTGTTCGGGCTGATCTGGGCCATGACCCGGGGCGGGCCGGGCCGGCGCAGCCAGACGCTCCCGGTCTTCATGTACGACCAGGCGTTCCTGAAGTCCCTGATTGGCTACGGCACCGCGGTGGCGCTGCTTCTGCTGCTGGTGGGCGCCCTGTTCTCGGTGGTGTATCTACGGCTGCTGCGCGAGGAGTTGTGAGGCTCCCGCCGGGGGCGGCCCCCGGATGGGGTCAGCCCCCGGTGGGGCGCGCTCTGAGCCGGGAGTCGCCGGGGCGCTCCGCACCCTGGTGGAAGACGATGATCATCAACCGGATGCCCGGGGTGTCCAGCGGCTGGGCCGGGCACATATGCACCCAGCCGGGCCCCTTGAGCGGGTGCAGCATCGGGCGTTCATAGCGGTAGGCCTGAGCGCCGGGCGAGACACCGCCGGCCCGGAACATCGGTCCGGTGACCGGGTCGGCCAGCACCACCTCCTTGATCTCCGCCAAGGTCGGGTCGTCCGGCATGGCGGCCTGCGCCGAGCGGAGCTGGGGCAGGATCAGCGGCAGCCAGCACTCCTCCCAGCGGTCCAGGATCCGCCGGGCGTCGGTGTGGTTGGCCATCCAGAGCATGCTGTTCTCGGGCACCTTGCGGTCCGGGAACATATCGGCGAAGGCCTGGTTGTAGTCGAGCACCCGCCAGGACTGGTCGGCCACATAGGCCATATGGGATATACCGTGCACGACTTCGCGCCAGGCCTCGACGACCTCCTGACCGGAGCCGGGGTCGAGCGGGGTTGGCGGATCACGGCGCAGGGTATAGCGCCACAGCAGGGTCCACTCATGTTCGGTGAACGCCAGCAGCCGGGCGACATCCCGCAATAAGTCCTCGGAGGGATTGGGGTAGTTGCCGGTTTCGAGGCGGTTGTAGGTACCCTGTGCACGATGCAACAACTGGTCCATCTGCGACTGGGTCAGCCCCGGCGCCCGCCGACCCTGCCGTAATGACCTGAACAAGCCATAGGCACCCGGGTCGATGAGCGCTCTGCTCTCCCGCAGCAGGGCCTGCAACGCCTGCTTATCCATTCCGGTTTCCCCCTATCATGGCGCCCCCCCATGGGGGAAGTGGAATAACGTGGGGAATTTTTCCAGGGAAAAGTTCCCCACAGTAATGATCGCATCCCTCCTGCATCATCTGGCTACCGGCCGTTCGCTGGCCGGGACCGGCGACGGCCTGCGGGTTTACTCCACGGGGGAGAGCGAATCCGCGGGCGGTCCGTCGCCGAGAGCGAGAACAGCGGCGCAAAGGAGGCAGGATGCGCCCTATGACCGTCGCGGACAGGCGGCGCCAACTGGCGATAATCAGGCGGCAGTTGCCACGCTCCGCGTTATCCGGGCAACCGGCGGCACCCCACGGCCGCCATCAACGGCAGGAAACCCTCGCCCGTTATCCGACGAGGATTTTTGGTTTTTGACGTAACGTCAGCCAACTTCCAGAGTCGGGGACGGTGCGGCACAGGAGACATAGCCGGGCTTTCCCTGAGCTCTCTTCTCCTCGTTCACCCTGCCTCGGCAGATGTTCCGGCAGATGGCGCCACCCCCTTCGGCACACCGTGCACACTCACCGCCGGTGCGGCAATTCCCTTGAGTGTGACGGCCTTTCGCCAGGGCCGCGCCGGCCGGACGGTGGACCGGCCACCCTCGGCGCCATCGAAGCCGGCCCCCTCGGCGCCGTCCCCGGTGACCTCATGGGTCAACCCGTACGGCGCCCAGGTCTTCTGCCGGACCTCCTCCCACGCCCGCCTCCGCTCACACAGCCGCTGCCGGCCACGGCCGACGGCCATACGGATGGGATGAGACGGGGCGTTCGGCACAGACCGGGCATCCAGCAAAGCATAGGCAAAATCGCCTGAGCCACCCCCAACCCTCGCCCGGTTCACGGCTAATGCGGCCTATGCCGGAGGTGCCGGCTTGAGTACCGCGAACACCGCCCCGGCCGGATCGGCCAGCCAGGAGATCCGGCCCACATCGGGCACATCCGAGGCGGGCATCACCACCGCACCGCCGTGCTGCTGAGCCTTGGCCACCGTCTCGTCCGCACTGGCCACCGCGAAGTAGGGGATCCA
Organism: Streptomyces sp. NPDC052396; assembly: GCF_044593195.1. Lineage (NCBI taxonomy): Bacteria > Bacillati > Actinomycetota > Actinomycetes > Kitasatosporales > Streptomycetaceae > Streptomyces > Streptomyces sp. NPDC052396. Next base: position 408,254 of record NZ_JBIUAW010000002.1, on the reverse strand, counting down.
GCGCGGTGCGTCGCCCTCCTGCAGCGGTGCGATGCCGCCGAAGGCGGCGGTCTCCGGCTCGCCCTCGGCGGTGGCGAGGATCTTGTAGACCATCCCCGGCACCTCCATGTCCTCGCCCCGCCAGCCGAACAGCCCCCGGTAGAAGGCATAGGCGGCGGTGGCATCGGTGACATGGAGCTCCGTCCAGCACAGGGCGTTGTCCACCGAGGCCAGCTCGAACCCCTTGACCGCGGCGGCCTGCCATACGGCGAACTCGGCGCCGCCCGGGTCGGTGAAGGCGGCCATCCGCCCGGCCTCCGGCACATCGGAGGGCGCCATCCGCACCGAACCGCCGCCCTGCTCCACGGCCTTGGCGGTGGCATCGGCGTCCGGGGTCCGGAAGTAGACCGTCCAGGCCGAGGAGGCGCCCTTCTCGGTGAGCGGTCCGATGGCGGCGACCGTCCTGCCGTCCTGCTTGCAGAAGCCAAAGCCCCCCGACTCGGGGCCGGTGGACTCGAAGTCCCAGCCGAAGACGGCGCCGTAGAACACGGCGGCCGCGTCGACATCCGGGCTGCCCAGGTCGATCCAGCAGGGGGAGCCGGTGAGGAAGTTGGTGCTGAGCATGATGGGGTGCTCCTTCGAGATATGTCTTCCCGTGGTGCGTTGTCCCGTCCTCCCCAGTCTGGCACCGGCCACCGACAGCCGCCCGGCGCCCGCCCCCGCGCCCCCGACATGCGCTCCCGCGCCACCGGCGCGAGGATGGGCAAGGAGGCACGCAACCCCTTCAGGAGGGACGCCATGACCACCGCGAAGGACATCATGCACCCGGGCGCGCACTGGATCCCGGCCACCGAGACCCTGGAGCACGCCGCCCAGCGGATGCGCGACCTGGGTGTGGGAGCGCTCCCGGTCAGCGACGCCGACGAGCGGCTGTGCGGCATCATCACCGACCGGGACATCGTGCTCAAGTGCGTGGCCGAGGGCCGCGACCCATCCAGCACCACCGCGGCGGACCTGGCCCGGGGCACCCCGCGCTGGATCGACGCCAACGCCGATGTGCAGCAGGTCGTCGAGGAGATGGGCAGCCACCACATCCGGCGGCTGCCGGTGATCGAGAACAAGCGGCTGGTCGGCATGATCAGCGAGGCGGATGTCGCCCGCAATCTGCCGGCGGACCAGGTCGCCGCGTTCGCCGGCCGGGTCTACGCCGACTGACCCGGCGCCCGCCCCGGCTCAGGCCAGGTATCCGCCGTCGATGTCGAGGGTGGCCCCGGTGATGAAGGAGGCGCCCGGCCCGGCCAGGAAGACCACGCCCGCGGCGATCTCCTCGGGACGGCCGTAGCGGCCCAGCGCGTTGCCGGCGCGCTGGGCGTCCGCCCCCGGCCCGTCCGCCGGGTTCATATCGGTGTCCACCGAGCCGGACTGCACCGCATTGACGGTGATGCCCCGGGGACCGAGGTCCCGTGCGGCCCCCTTGCTGTAGGCCACCACGGCCGCCTTGGTGGCCGCGTAGTCCGCCACTCCCGGGCGGCCGGGCCGCGGGGCCAGGTTGGAGCCGATGGTGATGATGCGCCCGCCCTCGGCCAGCAGCGGGGCCGCGGCCCGGATGGCCGCCGTCACCCCGCCGAGATTCACCGCCAGCTGCCGCTCCAGCGCGGCGGCATCGGTCCCGGCGTCATCCACCGCGCCCGTCGCGATCACCCCGGCGTTGTTCACCAGGATGTCCAGCCGTCCGAAGTCCTCGGCCACGGCGGCCACCAACTGGGCCACTTCGGCGGCCCGGGCCTGGTCGGCCCGGTACGCACCGGCGCGCACCCCCGCCTCCGCCAGCTCCCCCACCACCGCCCGCGCCTTGTCCTCGGAGGCGGCATAGCTGATCGCCACATCCGCGCCGGCCTCGGCCAGCGCCCGGGCGGTGGCCGCCCCTATGCCCCGGGAACCACCGGTCACCAGTGCCACCTTGCCCGCCAGCGCCTTGTCCATCAGAGCCCTCCCCAAGATCTGTACCGCTCGGTATATAACTGGGACGCTAACATATCGATCAGTACAGAAGTCAAGGACGGCACGGACGGAAGGCGAGGCCATGGCGACCGGACGCCCACGCGAGTTCGACCTGGAGGAGGGCCTGGACCGCGCGCTGCGCGTGTTCTGGCGACATGGCTACGAGGGCACCGCGCTGTCCGACCTCACGGCGGCGATGGGCATCAACCGGCCCAGCCTCTATGCCGCCTACGGCAACAAGGAGGCCCTGTTCCGCAAGTGCCTGGACCGCTATGGCGAGGGCCCGGCAAGCCATGTCCACGAGGCGCTGACCCAGCCCACCGCGCGGGCCGCCGCCGAGTATCTACTGCGCGGAGTAATCCGGGTGACCACCCGCGAGGAGGGCCCGGGCTGTCTGATGATCCAGGGCGCACTGGCCACCAGCGCCCAGGCCGGCCCGGTCCGCGAGGAAGTGATCGCCCGACGGCGGGCCGGGGAGGCGGCGCTCGCCGAACGCTTCCAACGGGCCTGCGAGGAGGGTGACTTGCCCTCCGGCACCGATGCGGCCGATCTGGCCCGCTATATCTGTCTGATCTCCTACGGCGTCGCGGTCCAGGCGGCCGGCGGCGCGGACGCGGGGGAGCTGGGCCGGGCGGTGGACCTGGCCCTGGCGGCCTGGCCGGGCTGACGGCGGCCGGGCTGACGGCTTGTGCTCGGCCGGGCCGACAGCCGGCGCTCGGCCGGCGTCGGGGCCGGGCTGACGCCGGTGCCCCGGTTGCCACCGGCGCCCAGCCGACGGCCTCGCCCGGCCCACGCCGGGACCCGGCTGACGCCGTGGCCCCGCCCACGCGCCCTTCCGGCCCCGCCGCCCCGGCGCTACGCTCCGGGCGGTAGCTCGCGTCAGCGTACGGAGGTGCCGTGCCCCCGTTCCTCCACCGCCGCACCCGCCAGCGGCTGGCCGCCGACGCCGCGCTGCTGCTGGTGGCGGCCGCCTTCGCGCTCCCCCTGCTGTGGCTGCTGCTGGCCTCACTGGATCCCGGGGCACGGCTGAGCGTCCGCTGGCCCGACTCCCCCGGCACCGGGAACTTCTCCGCGGTGCTGACCGAGGACACCACCTTCCGGCCGATGCTCAACAGCCTGCTGCTGTGCGGCGGCGCCACCGCCCTCACCGTGGGCTGCGCCGCGCTGGCCGCCTATCCGCTGTCCCGCTTCCCCTCCCGCTTCAACCGGCCCTATCTGCTGGCCATCCTGTTCTCCACCTGTCTGCCGATCACGGCGATCATGGTGCCGGTGTATGGGCTGTTCGTCCGGATCAACCTGATCGACACCGTGTACGGCACCGCGCTGTTCATGGCCGCCGCCCAACTCCCCTTCGCCATCTGGCTGATGAAGAACTTTATGGACTCGGTGCCCACCTCGCTGGAGGAGGCGGCCTGGACGGACGGCGCGGGCTGGCTGCAGACCCTGACCCGGGTGGTGCTGCCCCTGATGGGACCCGGGGTGACGGTGGTGGCCATCTACTGCTTCGCCCTGATGTGGGGGAACTTCTTCGTCCCCTTTCTGCTGCTGCTCTCCCCCGACCAACTCCCCGCCTCGGTCACGGTGTTCACCTTCTTCGGCAGCTATGGCCAGATCGCCTACGGCCAGCTGGCCGCCTTCTCCATCCTCTACTCCACCCCCGTGGTGCTGCTCTACGCACTGATCTCCCGCCGGCTGACGGGCGGCTTCGCGCTGGGCGGGGCGGTGAAGGGATAGCCCCGATGGGCCCGCGGGATGACGTTGGTCCGTCTCAGGGACTACGCCCCGGGCGTTCCGCCGCCCAAAAGTGCGATGCCATATTCCGGTCCTTGGACTGACGGAAGGGCCCTCCGCGCCGCCAAGAATGGAATGCGCCGAATCCGCGCCATCCCCGGAGGAACCCGTGCTGACCACCCCCTGTACCGGCACCGTTGTCGCCCGAGCCACCGGACTGACCAAGGTCTATGGCCAGGGTGAGACCCGGGTGACGGCACTGGACGCGGTCGGGGTGGAGTTCCGCCGGGCCGAGTTCACCGCGATCATGGGCCCGTCCGGCTCCGGCAAGTCCACCCTGATGCACTGCATGGCCGGGCTGGACACCCCCACCTCCGGTTCGGCCCGGATCGGTGAGACGGAGCTGTCCTCACTGGGCGACCGCGAGCTGACCCGGCTGCGCCGGGACAAGGTGGGCTTTGTCTTCCAGGCCTTCAATCTGCTGCCCACCCTCTCCGCGCTGGAGAACATCACCCTGCCGCTGGACATCGCCGGCCGCCGGCCGGATCCCGAGTGGCTGCGGCAGATCGTCACCACCCTGGGCCTGACCGAGCGGCTGGCCCACCGGCCCGCCCAGCTCTCCGGCGGCCAGCAGCAGCGGGTGGCGGTGGCCCGGGCGCTCACCGCCCGCCCCGAGATCATCTTCGCCGATGAGCCGACCGGCAATCTGGACTCCCGCTCCGGCGCCGAACTCCTGGGATTCCTCTGTGAGTCGGTACGGGCCCTGGAGCAGACCGTGGTGATGGTCACCCATGACCCGGTGGCCGCCTCCTACGCGGACCGGGTGCTCTTCCTGGCCGACGGCCGGATCGTGGACGAACTGTGGTCACCGACGGCCCGGGCGGTGCTGGACCGGATGAAGGCGTTCGATGCGAAGGGGCGTCCCGCCTGACGTCATTTTTCAACTGCGGGCTGTTGGTGGCTGATCGCGCCCACGCGGCGGAGCCGCATAAAACTACCGCCCCGCGCCCCTGACGGGGCGCCCCCTCCCGACCGAACCCCCCCGACCCAGGACTTCCCCTTGTTCCGAACCGCCCTGCGCAATCTGCTCGCGCACAAGACCCGGCTGCTGATGACCGCCCTGGCGGTGCTGCTGGGCACCGCCTTTGTCTCCGGCACCCTGGTCTTCAGCGACACCGTCGGCTCCGCCTACCGCAACAAGACGGCCCGCAGCCTGGACGGCGTGGCCGTCTCGGTGACGCCCGGCGGCCCGCGCACCGGCTCCTCGCCCGCCGTCCTGGACTCCCGGCTGGCGGACCGGGTCCGCGCCCTGCCGGGCGTCGGCGCCGTACGCACCTCCGTCACCGGCACCGTCACGGTGGCCGACCGGGACGGCAAACCGGCGGGCCGGGAGTGGGGCGGCGACGGCATCAACTACGCACCCGGCAAGGACGGCCGGGACGACCGCTACCCGCTGCTGAAGGGGCGCGGCCCCGCCTCCGCCGGCGAGATCGCCCTGGACGAGCGCACCGCCGGCCGGACCGGCGCCAGGCTCGGCGGCACCGTGCGGCTGGCCGTGGACGGCCCGGTGCTCACCAAGAAGCTGGTCGGCATCGTGCGGTCCGCCGACCCCAGGGTGGAGTCCGGCGCCAGCCTGGCCCTGTTCGACACCGCCACCGCCCAGCAACTCCTGGGCAAGCCGGGCGAGTTCAGCGAGCTGGTGGTCTCCGCCGCGCCGGGCGCCGACCGGACGGCGCTGACGGCCCGGGTCCGTGCCGCCCTGCCGGCCGGCCTGGAGGCCCGCAGCGGCGCCGAACTGGCGGCCGAGCAGTCCAAGATGATCGACCAGCAGACCAGCTCGATCCGCAAGACCTTCCTGGTGTTCGCCGGAATCTCCTTGTTCGTCGGTGTGTTCATCATCGCCAACACCTTCACCATGCTTATTGCCCAGCGCGGCCGGGAGATCGCCCTGCTGCGGGCGGTGGGGGCGTCCCGCCGCCAGGTGGTGCGCTCGGTGCTGACCGAGGCGGGCCTGCTGGGGCTGGTCTCCTCCGTGCTGGGCTTTGTCCTGGGGCTGGGGATCGCGCTCGGCCTGCGCCCGGTGCTCCAGGCCACCGGTGCGAGCCTGCCGGACGGCCCTCTGGTGATCACCCCCTCGGCCGCGCTGTCCGCGCTGGCGGTGGGCGTCCTGGTGACCGTGCTGGCCGCCTGGCTGCCCTCCCGCCGGGCGGCGAAGATCGCGCCCGTGGAGGCGCTGGCCGCCGTGGACCAGCCCGCCGCGCCCCGCTCCCTGGTGCTGCGCAACTCCCTGGGCGCCGTGCTCACTTCGCTGGGCGTGGCGGTGATGATCCATGTCAGCACCCTGCGCGACAGCGGCGGCCTGGTTCCCGCCATGGCCGGTTCGGCGCTGACCCTGGCCGGTGTCATCGTGCTGGCCCCGCTGCTGTCCCGCCCCTTTGTCACCCTCTTCGGCCGGGCCGCCGTCCGGCTGTCCGGCGTCCCCGGCAAGCTGGCCACCCAGAACGCGCTGCGCAACCCGCGCCGTACCGCCGCCACCGCCTCGGCGCTGATGATCGGGCTGACCCTGATCACCGGTCTGACCGTGGGCGCGGTCTCCGCCGACCGGGGCATGGACCGGATGGGCAGCCAGGACCTGACCGCCGACCTCAAGGTCAGCTCCTCCGCGTTCCGCGGGCTGTCCCCCGATATCGCCCGCACCCTGGCCGGGCAGCCGGGCGTCGAGGCGGCGGTGCCCGTGCGCAGCACCGGCTTCCAGTCCCGGGGCGTACCGGCGAGCCTGGACGCCACCGATCCTTCCGCCATCACCAAGGTGGTCCGCCTCAAGGTGACCGCCGGCTCCCTGTCCGGCGTGCGCGGCGCCTCGGTGGCGGTGTCCCAGGACTACGCCCGGCAGCACGGCCTCCAGGTCGGCTCCGCCCTGCCCATGGAGTTCTACGACGGCAAACGGGCCACCGCGAAGGTGGCCGCCGTCTACGCCGCCAATGACGTACTGGGCTCGGTCACCGCCGCCCCGTCCTTCGTCGACCCGCACCTGGACAAGGTGCGCGACGACCAGGTCCTGATCAAGGCCGCACCCGGCCGGGCGGACGGCCTCCCCGCCGAGCTCCGCAAGTCCCTGGGCGGCAACCCGGTCATCAAGGTGGAGAACCGCGAGGACCTGCGCCGCTCGGCGGCCGGCGACATCGACTCCATCCTCTACCTGATGTACGGGCTGCTGGGCATGGCCGTGGTGATCGCGGTCATCGGCGTGGTCAACACCCTTGCCATGTCGGTCTTCGAGCGCACCCGGGAGATAGGGCTGCTGCGGGCGGTCGGCCTGGACCGCTCCGGGGTGAAGCGGATGGTGCGGCTGGAGTCGGTGGCCATCGCCCTGTTCGGCGCGGTGCTGGGGATCGGCGCCGGCATCTTCCTGGCCTGGTCCGGCGGGCATCTGCTGCGGTCCTCCTTCCCCGAGTACCAAATGGTGGTGCCCTGGGGACGGATCGGCGTCTTCCTGCTGATCGCCCTGGCGGTGGGCGTACTGGCCGCGGTGTGGCCGGCCCGGCGGGCGGCGCGGCTGGATGTTCTGGAGTCCATCGGGGCGCAGTGACGGTACGCGTCACGGGCCGGGCCCTCGCCTCCGGGCAGGCACCTGATGTTCGGTGCGTACCTGAGGGGCGGGGGCCCTTGGCCTACGGGCAACTTGCCCGTGAACGCGCTTCTTTACGACATGGCATCCGTCCGCTGCGCAAGCCCCCGTAGCTCGGATGAGGCAGACCGGCCCGCCACCAGCACCAGGTCCCGGATGGCCGAGCGAGCCTCGACGTGCGAACGGACCATTTCAGGGGCCAGTCGTTCAGCCTCGCCGAAGGACTCGACGGCATCGTCCAGTCGGCGAAGCTGCGCATGTGCCCGCCCCATGTCGAGGGCGAGTCTGGCCTGGCGCTCGACGGACAGAGCCGAGGGGTCCAGCCGACCGCCGACCTCAAGGGCCTCGCCGGCGTCGCCGAGGTCGACCGCCACGGAGACCGCCTGGATCTCTACGTTGAGAGGTCCGAACTCAAGGTTGAAATCATTGCGGTTCTCCCCCAGTTGACGGGCCACCCGACGGGCTTGCTCCATCTCGCGCCGGGCACCGGCACGGTCATCGGTCCGGGCGTGCGCCACTGCCAGCGCCAAGTGCAAGGAGCCCAGGAGGGACAGGACCTCGGGGGTCGGCTCGGCGGAGTCGATGTGCCGATCGAGGGCACTCACCGCGGAGCGAGCCACGTGTTCCGCCTGGTCATACCGCTTGAGCCGGATGCAGGCATGCGCGAGCCGGAAGGTCCCGGCGAAGACCTCCAGGACCTGTCCGGACATCTCGGCGGCGGCGATGGCACGATCCGCCGCCACCCAGGCGGCGTCCGCTTCGTTCTGCCGTGCGAAGGCAGCGGATAGCGCCTGGTACGTCCGAGCGAGGAGGCGATAGACGCGTGGACGGTCGCGTTCGCCGACCGACCGGACCGCGTGCTCCAGTTCAGGCAGGAGCGAAGTCAGCGATGCGCTCAGCTCCGCGAACCGGTCTTCATGAGCCAGGACCCAGGCATCTTCAACCGCCCTGCGCAGACCGGCGAAAGAAGATCCGGGGCGTGCGGCCTTGGGTGCGAGCAGGGCGTCCAGCGCCAGGTGGCCGGAGAGCAGGAGCCGCGCCTGGTCGAGGTCGTTCGGCTGCGGGTCGAATTCGCCATCCGCCGGCACCGGCTGAGGAGCGTCGGGGCGCAACACATGCAGGGGGACGCCAAGCCCGTCAGCCAGCAGACGCAGAACATCCAGCCGGTTGACCGGTTGAACACCACGCTCCACCTGAGAGAGCCAGCTCGTTGTCCGCCCGATCTCGCCGGCCAGTTCCCGTTGGGTCAGCCCACGCCGTGCGCGCAACTCGGCCACCCGTGCGCCGAACGCACGGCGCCCTTCCGCAGTCACCGTCGCGCTCACGCCTTTCCGTCGAGGCGCTCCAGGAAGGTCACCTCGGTGCTGGACACGAACCTCTCGCGCTCTTCGAGGAATTGCCTGGTGTGTGCCTGCCGTTCGTGTGCGTCGAACGCTTCGCGGTCCTCGTACAGCTCGTAGAAGACACGCACATCCGGCTCGTCCGGTACTCGGTGGACCGTATACACCACGGTCCCCGGCTCGTACCGCCGGATCCCGCCCAGCATCCGGGACACCAACTCGTCGAAGGCGGCGGCAGCTTGTGAGTCAAGCAGCTTGAAGCGCACGACAAGACCGAAGCCTCCGGCCATGTTCCTTCTCCTCTCAAGTCGCACCAAGGCTCTCAGAACGCGAGCAACAGGGCCAGTCGCAGAGTTTCTTGACTCACAGAAACACTGCGAGTAACTTCGCGGTCACCCTGCCGGTGAGCCGTGGTTCGAGCGGCCTCAGGGCAGGCTCTCGCGTCATGCCCATGCGCGGGATCAGAACGGCCCCGGCGCGTGGTTCACCGGTGCTGCTACCGGACAAGCCCTCGCCGAGGCGACGACATCTCACCCCTGATGTGAGCAGAAGGTTCGATGCGCGACCAGGCCAACGGTCCGGCAGACACATCAAGTCACTCCACGGCAGTACGCTGCACCCAGTGCACGAAGATCAAGGAAATGTGGCGCGAGGCCGACCGGAGGAACGATGTCCGGGTGGCCGAAACCATGACCGTGGCGATGGGGCGGCATCTGCGGGCGGCCCACGGATGACGGTCATCTCATCCGCCAACCGCTTGGCAGATGACTCCAATTGCCGCCACACCGATATGGCATGCACCGCAGCGGACGGCATGACGCCATGCACCGGATGCGGCATGCGCCGAGCAGTCGGCTGCCAAGCCGTGGCCCTCGCCCTGGAAATTCCAGAACGAACCCACCCTCACGGTCCGACTTCCGTGTCCTTCGGCGTCATGAGACTCAGCAACGGGACGGACAACCGGCGCAGCGAACTGAGCAGGAAGGTACGCGAAGCGAACCTCCAAAGCGCTCGAGGAAGGCCGTGATCGGGTGCGGAAGCGCCCAATGAGCGAGCCGGACCCTCACCTTGAGGTAAGTGCGCACTATTAAGTGCGTACTTGAGCGGCGGTGGCGGGTGGCCGAGCCTGGTGCGAGCGAACTCCCCGTACTTCTGGAGCACTTACACCATGAGCAACTCCCCTGTCACCGTCCTCGGCCTGGGCGCCATGGGCAAGGCGCTGGCCACCGCCTTTGTCACCAACGGCCATCCGACGACGGTATGGAACCGCACCCCGGAGAAGGCCGCCCCGCTGGTCGCGTTGGGCGCCATGCGCGCGGACGACGTGGCCGGGGCGGCGGCGGCCGGTGAGCTGGTGGTCGTCTGTCTGCTGGACTATGACTCGGTGTACCAGGCGCTGGCGCCCGCCACCGACGCCCTCAAGGGCCGGACCCTGGTCAACCTCACCAATGGCACTCCGCGCCAGGCGCGCGAGATGGCCGGCTGGGCCGCCGCGCACGGCATTTCCTATCTGGACGGCGGGATCATGGCCATCCCGCCGGGTATCGGCACGGACCAGGCATTCGTTCTCTACAGCGGCCCCGGGGGCGTCTTCGAGGCCCACCGCCCGGCCCTGGAGCGGCTGGGCGCCGCCCACTTCGCCGGGGAGGACCCCGGCCTGGCCGCGCTGTACGACATCGCGCTGCTCAGCGGGATGTACGGGCTGTTCAGCGGGGTGCTGCACGCCTTGGCGCTGGTGAACTCCCAGGAGGGGGCGTCCGTCACCGGGTTCGCCCCCATGCTCGGTGAGTGGATCGGGGCCATGGCGGGCAGCATCCCGCACCATGCGCGGCAGATCGAGTCCGGCGACTATACGCAGGGCGTGGTCTCCGGCATCGGCATGCAGGCGGCGGCCTTCGACAACCTGCTGCACACGGCGGAGGACCAGGGCATCCGGCCCGTCCTCTTCACGGCCCTTCGCGACCTGATGAAGCGGCGGGTCGCCGACGGGCATGGCGCGGAAGATATTTCGGGCCTGGTGGAGCTGCTGCGCGGTTGACCGGGGACGGGATCAGATCAGAGTCCACTGCTGATTGGTGCCGGCGTTGCAGGTGTACTGCTCCAGGACCGTCTTGTCCTGGGTACTGAAGCCCGGCACATCAAGGCACTTGCCGCTGCTCACATTCACCATTTCCCAGTAACCGTTGCCGAGGGGGCGGAGCCGCCACTGCTGGTTGGTGCCGCCATTGCACGGGTACTGCTCGATGGCCGTCTTGTCCTGGCTGCTGAAGCCCGGAACATCCAGGCATTTGCCGCTGTTGACATTGGAGACCGTATAGAGGAGATCGCCGAGATAACGGAATGTCCACCGCTGGTTGGCGCCGCCATTGCAGGTGTACTGCTCCACGCGTGTCTTGTCCTGGGTGCTGAAGCCCGGAACGTCGGCGCATTTACGGCTGTTGGCATTGATGAGCTGCTCATACGGGGGACCTGCCGCCGGCCGCTCGGCTCCGGCGGCCGGCGCGGACTGCGCCATCACGATCCCCAGTGTCACCGCCCCCATGGACACCAGGAGGCGCTGTCCGGCAGTTGTATTCATACCCGCTCCCCTTTCCCCGCTTTCCCTCGAAGCTAGGGGATGGGGAACGGGCCGCGGCATCCCCGGATTTGAGGATGGCGCACGGCCGGCGCGGGAGAGTATGGGGCGCGGGCGCTCACAACAGCCTCGCGACCTCCTCCGCCGACAGCTCCAGGTCCCCCGCCCCCGCCGAATCCCGGATCGATTCCGGGCGCGACGCACCCGGAATCGGCACTACCACCGGGGACAGTGCCAACAGCCAGGCCAGGCAGACCTGTTGCGGGCTGACGCCATGTTCCCGGGCCACCCGGTGGAACTCCGGGAGGGCGAGCCCCGCCTCTCCCGGCCCGTCCAGCGCACTGCGCGAAATCCCGCCCAGCGGGCTCCACGGCAGGAAGGCCAGCCCCAGGCGTTCGCACAATCGCAGTTCGGCCTCGGCGTCCCGCACCGCCGGGGAGAACCGGTTCTGGACGGACACCAGCCGGTCGCCGAGGATCCGGGAAGCCTCCTCGATCTGGGCGGTGTTGACATTGGAGATCCCGGCCGCCCGGATCTTGCCCTCCGCCGCCAGCTCCGCGAGGGCGCCTACCGACTCCGCCCACGGCACCGAGGGGTCCGGCTTGTGCAGCTGGTAGAGGCCGATGGCCTCGACGCCGAGCCGCCGGAGCGAGCCCTCGCAGGCCCGCTTGAGGTGTTCCGGGGTGCCGGTGACCGTCCAGGATCCGTCGCCGGGCCGTCCCCGGCCGCCCTTGGTGGCGATCAGCACCCCGTCCTTGTCGCCCGGGTAGCTCGCCAGCGCCCGGGCGACCAGCGACTCATTGTGTCCGGTCTCCCCGGGCAGCAGGTGGTAGGAGTCGGCCGTGTCGATCAGGGTGACCCCGGCGTCCAGGGCGGCATGGACGGTGGCGATGGCGCGTGCCTCGTCCGGGCGCCCCTCGATGGACAGCGGCATGGCGCCCAGTCCGATCGCGCCTACCGTGACCTCACCGATTCCGCGCTGACGCATATCAGATACCTTCCGGGAGTTCTTGGGCGATCAGGCCCGGCAGCCAGTCCTCGGTGTGGGAGAAGCGGTAACCGAGCCGCTCCGCACGGGAGTTGTCCATGGCGTAGTAGCGGTCGAAGGCGAAGGGCGACGCCTGGGCGGCATCCGCCGCCACCTCGCGGTAGACCGGCGGGCGGCCGGCCCGGGCGCCAATGAGCTCGCACAGGCCGGTCACCGAGAGCGCGCCATGGGAGCAGGCATTGACCGCACCGGTGAAGTCCGCGCCCGCCGCCCACACCAGGAAGTCCGCGATCTCATGGGCGTTGGTGAAGGACGAGGGGTGGTTCACCGGATGGACGTCCACCGGCCGCCCCGCGCCCACCCGTTCCAGATAGTGCCGCAGCCGCCCCGTGAAGTCGGCGCCCCCGCCGCCCAGGACATGCGCGGACCGGACGGCGGCGAACGCAAAGACGGGGTCACGCGACAGCACCGCCTCGGCCTGCCGCTTGCCCTCAGCGTAGTGGCGGCCACGGAACTCCGGGTCCTCCCAGGGGAGTTCGGTACGCACCTCCTGGCGGGACGGGTCCACCGCGTCCTCGGTGAGCGGGACCTCGCCGCCGCGGACCGCCGCCGGGCGGTCCGCCGGGTCGTAGACCTCGATGGTCGAGGTCATCACATAGCGCGCCGTACGCCCGCCGAAGACCTCGCGCGCCACGGCCGCCTGCTTCGGCGTGTAGCAGACCTGGTCGATGACCACGTCAAAGGTGCGGTCACCCAGTGCGGCGGCCAGGCCCCGGGCGTCGTCACGGTCGGCGACCAGTTGGGCCGTGCCCGGCGGGGCCGGGGCCGAACCACGGTTGATCACGGTGACCTTGGCGCCCGCGTCCCGCAGCCGCCGCACCACTTCCCTGCCGAAATACCGGCTGCCCCCGATGACGGCCACCTCACGCATCACATTCCCCTTCAGTCCCTTTGGATGCCTTGAGCCTGCCGGAATACGATCACCAGCAGAAGTGGGGACTTGCTTAATCCGTCGTTAGGAAAACTGATGATCGATGTCCAGCGGCTGCGCACCCTCCGCGAGGTGGCCCGGCACGGCAGTTTCAACCGGGCGGCCGCCGCCCTGTTGCTGACCCCCTCCGCCGTGTCCCAGCAAATAGCCGCCCTGGAACGGAGCTTGGGCACCCCGGTGGTGCACCGCAGCACCCGGGGCGTGACCCTCACCGATCCCGGGCGGCTGCTGGTGGAGACGGCGGAGACGGTGGACGCCGAGCTGAACCAGGCCCGGCGGCGGATCGACCGGCTGGCCGCGGGCAGCACCGGGCTGACCGTGGCCACCTTCGCCAGCGGCGGCCGGCGGCTGCTGCCCCCGGCGCTGACCCGGTTTGTCACCGAGCACCCCGGGGTGGAACTGACCGTGCTCCAGCGGGAACCGGAGGACAGCCTGCCGCTGGTCCGCGAGGGCCGGGCCGATCTGGCGCTGGCCTATCACTTCGACGGCCCGCTACCGGTGCGGGCCGGGCTGGAGTGGACGCCGCTGACGGCGGATCCGCTGTCGGCCGTCCTGCCGCGCGGGCACCGCCTGGCCGGCCGGGACATGCTGGAGATGGCCGAACTCTTCGAGGAACGCTGGGTGTTGGGGTGTATGAAGACCCAGGCGTTCCTGGCCCGGTACGCCGCCCTGGCCGGCCGTGAACTGCGGATCGCCGCCGCGACCACCGACTACTTCTTCGCCCAGACCCTGGTCTCGGCCGGGGTGGGCGTCTCGCTGATTCCCAGCGTCGCCCTGGACCCGTCCGCCGAGGAGCTGGCCGTCGTCCCGCTCGCCCAGCCGTGTCCCGCCCGCTGGATCGGGGTGGCCACCCCCGCCGGCCACCGGGTGCGGCCCCATGCCCGGGCGTTGCTGGCGGCCCTGCGGGCAGACATCCGCCCCGACCGGTAACCCGGCCGGGGCGTAAGGGAGTTGAGCTTCGGGGCTAGAAGACGGACTCCGCCTCGTCCATGCGGTCCTCCGGTACCCGCTTGAGCTCGGTGATCGCGTCCGCCAGCGGCACCATGGTGATGTGGGTGCCGCGCAGGGCGGTCATCTTGCCGAACTCGCCGCGGTGCGCGGCCTCCACGGCGTGCCAGCCGAAGCGGGTGGCCAGGACGCGGTCATAGGCGGTGGGGGTGCCACCGCGCTGGACATGCCCCAGGATGACCGGGCGGGCCTCCTTGCCCAGGCGGCGCTCCAGCTCACCGGCCAGCTTGGTGCCGATGCCGGCGAACCGCTCATGGCCGAACTGGTCTATGGCGCCCTTGGCGTAGTCCATGGTGCCCTCGGCCGGGTGCGCGCCCTCGGCCACACAGATCACGGCGAACTTCTTGCCCCGGGCGAAGCGTTCCTCGACCATCGACACCAGGTCGGCCGGGTTGAAGGGCCGCTCCGGCAGACAGATGCCATGGGCACCGCCGGCCATGCCGGACTCCAGGGCGATCCAGCCGGCGTGGCGGCCCATGACCTCGACGACCATCACCCGCTGGTGGGACTCGGCGGTGGTCTTCAGCCGGTCGATGGCCTCGGTGGCGACGCCGACGGCCGTGTCGAAGCCGAAGGTGCGGTCGGTGGAGGAGATGTCGTTGTCAATGGTCTTGGGCACGCCCACCACGGGCAGGCCCGCCTCGGAGAGCATCCGGGCCGCGGTCAGGGTGCCCTCGCCGCCGATCGGGATCAGAGCGTCGATCCCGTACTCGCGGGAGAAGTCCTTGGCGGTCTCGCAGGCCTCGCGCAGCCGGTCGCGCTCCAGCCGGGCCGAGCCCAGGATGGTGCCGCCACGGGCCAGGATGCCGCTGACCGCGTCCAGGTCGAGCTTGCGGAAGCGTCCTTCGAGCAGGCCCTTGAAGCCGTCCTCGAAGCCGATGACCTCGTCGCCGTGCTCCACCAGCGCCCGGTGCACCACCGAGCGGATAACAGCGTTCAGGCCAGGGCAGTCGCCGCCCGCGGTGAGGACTCCGATGCGCATCGTGCTGTGTCTCCTGCTCGCTACTGGTACCTGTGAGCCGGACCCGATTGTTCCATGGGCCCGCCGGTGCTGCCGCATCCACGGTCACCCGCCTGACGCGCGCCTTATCCACGGTCGCAGGTATTGTCAAGAGGGCAAGGCCACCCTATCGGGTAATTTCACGGGCCGAGCCGGCTCGGGCAGCCAAGCTCAGGCATCAGGCTCAGGCATCACGACAGCCATGGAACGAGGAGAGCACGCGTGACGCGCAGCGTGTACGTGACCGGGACCGACCGGGGAGACGGCCGCCAGGTCATCGAGCTGGGAGTCATGGAGCTTCTGACCCGCCACGTCGACCGGGTGGGGGTCTTCAGGCCGCTGGTCCACGGTGACGGTCCCGACCGTCTGTTCGACCTGCTGCGGTCCCGCTACCGCCTGGCCCAGTCCCCCGAAAGCGTCTATGGCCTCAGCTATGCCGAGGCATCCGCCCTGCAGGCCGAGCGCGGCACCGACGAGTTGGTCTCCTGCCTGGTCGAGCGCTATCTGGCGGTGGCCCGGGAGTATGAGTACGTACTGGTGCTGGGCACCGACTATGTGGGCTCCAACCTCCCCGACGAGCTGGCCCTCAACGCCCGGCTGGCCAATGAGTTCGGCGCCTCGGTGATCACCGTGGTGGGCGGCCAGGACCAGACCGCCGAGTCGGTGCGGGCCGAGGCACGCAACGCCTACCGCGCCTACCGGGCGCTGGACTGCGATGTGGTGGCCCTGGTGGTCAACCGGGTCGCCCCCGCCGACCGCGAGGCGATAGCCGAGCCGCTGGCCGCGAGCCTGCCGGTGCCCTGCTACGCACTGCCCGAGGACACCACGCTCTCCGCGCCCACCGTGGCCCAGATCGTCCGCAAGCTGGGCGCCGAGGTGCTGCTCGGTGACGACGCCGGGCTGGCCCGGGACGCCAAGGACTTTGTCTTCGGCGGCGCCATGCTGCCCGTCTTCCTGCCCGCCCTGACCGATGGCTGCCTGGTGGTCACCCCCGGCGACCGGGTCGACCTGGTCATCGGCGCGCTGGCCGCGCACAGCGCCGGCGCCCCGCCCATCGCCGGTGTGCTGCTGACCCTGGACCAGAAGCCCGGCCCGGAGATCCTGGCGCTGGCCGGCCGGCTGGCCCCCGGCACTCCGGTGGCGCTGGTGCCGGAGGGTTCCTTCCCCACCGCCGCCGAGCTGTTCGCCATCGAGGGCAAGCTGGACGGCAGCTCGCCGCGCAAGGCCGAGACCGCCCTGGGCCTGTTCGAACGGCATGTGGACACCGCCGAGCTGACCGACCGGATCTCGGTGGCCCGCTCCGTCCGGGTCACCCCCATGATGTTCGAGCACGAGCTGATCGAGCGCTCCCGCTCCGCCCGCCGCCGGGTGGTGCTGCCCGAGGGCACCGAGGACCGGGTGCTGCGCGCCGCGGATGTGCTGCTGCGCCGTGACGTCTGTGACCTGACCCTGCTGGGCGAGGCGGACATCATCCGCAAGCGCGCCGCCGACCTGGGCATCGACCTGGGCGAGGCGCAGCTGATCGACCCGCAGACCTCCCCGCTGCGCGAGCGCTTCGCCGAGATCTACGCCAAGGCCCGTGCGCACAAGGGCATGACGGTGGAGCTGGCCCATGATGTGGTCGCCGATGTCTCCTACTTCGGCACCCTGATGGTCCAGGAGGGCCTGGCCGACGGCATGGTCTCCGGTGCGGTGCACTCCACCGCCGCCACCATCCGCCCCGCCTTCGAGATCATCAAGACCGCGCCGGGCGCCCAGATCGTGTCCTCGGTGTTCTTTATGTGCCTGGCCGACCGGGTGCTGGTGTACGGCGACTGCGCGGTCAACCCCGACCCCAACGCCGAGCAGCTGGCGGACATCGCCATCCAGTCCGCCGCCACCGCCACCCAGTTCGGGGTGCAGCCGCGGATCGCCATGCTGTCCTACTCCACCGGCACCTCGGGCTCCGGCGCCGATGTCGACAAGGTCCGCCGGGCCACCGAGCTGGTCCGCGAGCGCCGCCCGGATCTGCTGGTGGAGGGCCCCATCCAGTACGACGCCGCGGTGGACGCGGCGGTCGCCGCCACCAAGCTGCCCGGCTCCGAGGTCGCCGGCCAGGCCACCGTGCTGGTCTTCCCCGACCTCAACACCGGCAACAACACCTATAAGGCCGTCCAGCGCTCCGCCGGAGCGGTCGCGGTCGGCCCCGTCCTGCAGGGTCTGCGCAAGCCGGTCAACGACCTCTCGCGCGGTGCGCTGGTGCAGGACATCGTCAACACCGTGGCCATCACGGCCATCCAGGCCCAGGGCGAGCAGCGCGGCGAGCGCGTCGAGCCCTGATGCCCAACGGGCCCACGGCAGCGGCGCCGTGGGCCCGGACCGTCCTCCCTCCCCGTAACCGCCTTACACGGAAAGCCCCTTATGACTGCCAACGGCACCCGAGTCCTCGTCCTCAACTCCGGCTCCTCGTCGGTGAAGTACCAGCTGCTCGACATGGCGGACGGCGCCCGGCTGGCCGTTGGCCTGGTGGAGCGGATCGGCGAGGAGACCTCGCGGCTGGTGCACACCCCGCTGGCCGGCGGCGGCGCCAAGCGCGAGCAGGAGGGGCCCATCGCCGACCATGACGCCGCCCTGCGGGCCGTCGCCGACGAGCTGGCCGCGGACGGGCTCGGCCTGGACTCCCCCGAGCTGGCCGCCATCGGCCACCGGGTGGTGCACGGCGGCAGCGAGTTCACCGAGCCCACCCTGGTCACCGATGAGGTGCTCGAGCACATCGAGCGGCTGATCCCCATCGCACCGCTGCACAACCCGGCCAATGTCACCGGCATCCGCACCGCCCGGGCGCTGCGCCCCGACCTGCCGCAGGTGGCCGTGTTCGACACCGCCTTCCACACCACCATGCCGGAGCCGGCCGCCCGCTACGCCATCGATGTGGCGACGGCCGACGCGCACCGGATCCGCCGCTATGGCTTCCATGGCACCTCGCACGCCTATGTCTCCCGCAAGACGGCCGAGCTGCTGGGCAAGGACCCCGCCGAGGCCAATGTGATCGTGCTGCACCTGGGCAACGGCGCCTCCGCCACGGCGGTGGCCGGCGGCCGCTGTGTGGACACCTCCATGGGCCTGACCCCGCTGGAGGGCCTGGTGATGGGCACCCGCTCCGGTGATATCGACCCGGCGGTGATCTTCCACCTGGCCCGTAACGCCGCGATGTCGGTGGACGAGATCGACTCGCTCCTCAACAAGAAGAGCGGTCTGATCGGACTGTGCGGCGACAACGACATGCGCGAGATCCGCCGGCGTATCGACGAGGGCGACCAGCAGGCCAAGCTCGCCTTCGACATCTATGTGCACCGGCTGAAGAAGTACATCGGCGCCTACTACGCGGTGCTCGGCCGGGTGGATGCGGTGGCCTTCACCGCCGGCGTGGGCGAGAACGCGGCGCCGGTGCGCGAGGCCGCGATCGCCGGTCTGGAGGAGCTGGGCCTGGCGGTGGACGCCGGCCTCAACGCCGAGCGCGGCGACTCGGCCCGGCTGATCTCGCCCGCGCACGCCCGGGTCGCCGTGGCCGTGGTGCCCACCGACGAGGAGCTGGAGATCGCCACCCAGGTGTACGCCCTGGTCAAGGCCTGATCCCCGCACTGTTCGCCGTACGTTCCGCCGTACGTTCCCACAGCTCGAATATTCCGCTCTGAAACAAACCGATAGGATCGCCCCATGCGCCGTTCCAAAATCGTCTGCACCCTGGGCCCCGCCGTCGACTCCTTCGAGAAGCTGAAGACGCTGATCGAGGCCGGCATGAATGTGGCCCGTTTCAACATGAGCCACGGGACTCACTCGGAGCACCAGGGCCGCTACGACCGGCTGCGCCAGGCGGCCGAGGCGACCGGCCGCGCGGTCGGCGTGCTGGCCGACCTCCAGGGCCCCAAGATCCGCCTGGAGACCTTTGCGGACGGTCCGGTGGAGCTGGTGCGCGGTGACGAGTTCACCATCACCGTCGAGGATGTGCCCGGCGACAAGACGATCTGCGGCACCACCTACAAGGGCCTGCCCGGCGATGTCGCCAAGGGCGACCAGATCCTGATCAACGACGGCAATGTCGAGCTGCGCGTCACCGAGGTCGACGGCCCGCGGGTCAAGACGATCGTCATCGAGGGCGGTGTCATCTCCGACCACAAGGGCATCAACCTGCCCGGTGCCGCGGTCAATGTCCCGGCGCTGTCCGAGAAGGACATCGAGGACCTGAAGTTCGCCCTGGCCATGGGCTGCGACATGGTGGCGCTCTCCTTCGTCCGCGACGCCAAGGACGTCCTGGATGTGCACCGCGTCATGGACGAGGTGGGCCGCCGCGTCCCGGTCATCGCCAAGGTCGAGAAGCCGCAGGCCGTGGAGAACATGGCGGAGGTCGTCATGGCCTTCGACGGTGTGATGGTGGCCCGTGGCGACCTGGCGGTGGAGTATCCGCTGGAGAAGGTCCCGATGGTGCAGAAGCGGCTCATCGAGATGTGCCGCCGCAACGCCAAGCCGGTGATCGTGGCGACCCAGATGATGGAGTCGATGATCACCAACTCCCGCCCCACGCGCGCCGAGGCGTCCGATGTCGCCAACGCCATCCTGGACGGCGCCGACGCGGTGATGCTCTCCGCGGAGTCCTCGGTGGGCGCGTACCCCATCGAGACCGTCAAGACCATGTCCCGCATCGTCGAGGCGGCCGAGCAGGAACTGCTCTCCAAGGGCCTGCAGCCCCTGGTCCCCGGCAAGAAGCCGCGCACCCAGGGCGGTTCGGTGGCCCGTGCCGCCTGCGAGATCGCCGACTTCCTCGGCGGCAAGGCGCTGGTGGCCTTCACCAAGTCCGGTGACACCGCCCGCCGTCTGTCCCGCTACCGCTCCGCGCAGCCGATCCTGGCCTTCACCACGGACCCGGCCACCTGCAACCAGCTCACCCTGAGCTGGGGCGTGGAGACCTTTGTGGTCCCCCATGTGAACAACACCGACGCCATGGTCGACCTGGTGGACGCCGAGCTGCTCAAGCTCATGCGCTACAACGAGGGCGACACCATGATCATCACCGCTGGCTCGCCGCCCGGTGTGCCCGGCACCACCAACATGGTGCGGGTGCACCACCTGGGCGAGAACAACTGACGTTCCGCGCGCCAACGGCCGTGGCCGCCGCTCCCATTGAGGGGGCGGCGGCCACGGCCGTTTCCGGCGGCTCCCGGCTCAGGCGGCTCAGAAGTGATAGGTGCCGTCGGTGATATAGACCTGCATATTGGGGATGTTGAGGTTTCCGCCGCTCTGCCCGGCCTGGCGGATCTTGACGTCGTCGTAGAAGACCGGGATCGGCAGCGTCAGACCGGGGATCAGCGGGGGCGGGCTGGACGGCGTGTAGTCCGACGGGATCAGGCCGAGGAGCTTGCCCTTGAACTCCTCGGTGTACATGGTGACGGTGCCGCCCTTGATGGTCGGGGTGCCGCCGCCGATGCCCGACTGGTGATAGACCTTGCCCCGGTCGTTGACCAGCGCGTGCAGGTTCTTGATGTCCAGCCCCGAGGCGGTGAACTTCAGCACCGACTTCTGCTGCCCGCCCACCGTGGTGATCTGCTTGACGCCCTGATACGTCAGGCCGTACAGGGTGAGCCTGCTGGACTCCAGGAACCAGGGGTTGTTGGCGAAGGCGAACTCGCCATTGGCCGCCTTGGCCTTGGAACTGGGGCACGGCGTGGGCGTCTTGGAGGCGTCCGGGGTGGGCGAGGGGGTGGACGAGGGCGTCGCCGAGGCCGAGGGCGACTCGGAAGCCGACGGGGACGCACTGGCCGAGGCGGAGGGCTCCGCGGTCGCGGCGGTCCTGCTCGCCTCCGGCTTGGCCGAGTGCCTGGGCGTGGCGGACGGACCGGCCGTGGGGCTCGGGTCGCCGGGCGAGTGCGTCGCCGGCTTGGACGGGGACGCGCTGGGCGTCGGCGTGGGTGTGGCCGTCGCCGACGGCGTCGGCGAGGGAGTGGCGGACGGGCTGTGCCCGGGCGCGGGCACCCGCTCGGCGTCGCCGGACCGGCTCGCGCTGGGCGTCGGGGTGGGCTTGTGGTCCTTGCCCTCGTCGCCCTCGTTCACCGTCGGGCTCGAACTGGGCTCCGCCGTAGGCGACTTGTCAGGAGTCGCGCTGGCACTCGCGCTGGCACTGGCACTGGCGCTGGCGCTGGGCGTCGCCTCCGGCGTCTTGTCCGGCGCGGTGGCGCACAGCGCGTCACCGAAGGGGTTGGGCGGATCGGTGGGCTTGGCCTGGGCCAGTGTGGGGGTGAGCCCCAGGCCCATCAGCACCGCGCCCGGCACCGCCGCCAGCGCCACCGCCTTCCCGGCGGGCATGTGCAGCTTGGCCAGCAGCGGTTTTCTGGGCGCGGCATGGCGCGGTCCGGTACCGGAACGGCCGTCCCGGTGCTCGTCTTCACTCGGCAACGTGGCTCCCGTTCGTCTCCTTGACCAGGGAGGGACCGGAGGTGGCCGGCGGCTCCTCGGGCGCCTCGTCCGCACCGCTCTCCGCCTCCTCGACCGGCTTGCCCGGAGCCCAGGAGACACCCAGCGCACCGCCGACCAGGGCCAGCAGGAAACCGATCACAAACGCGCCGAAGTTGGAGACGACCAGTGAGACCACGCCGAGCAGGATCGCCGCCACCCCGGCGAAGATCCGTGAGTGCGGCTGGAACCACATCGTCAGGCCCAGAACGATCAGCAGGACACCTATGATCAGCGAGCCCGCCCCCGCCGTGGTCGCCAGGCGGATCTGCAGATCGCCGAGCGCCACGGTCTGGTACGGGATGTACATGATCGGCGCGCCGGCCAGCAGGGTCCACAGACCGCCCCAGAACGGGCGCTGTCCGCGCCACTCCTTGAACGAACGGCGTGCGCGGCCGGATGAGCCTGACTGCCGGGGTTGCGTATCGGCGCTCATGTCGCAGGGCTCCTCAGGACTGGCGTATCGGTGGTGCGTATTGCTCAACTGGCGGTGAATCCCCGGGGATTCGATCCGGGCGCAGGGATACGGACCTACCCGTCGCCCCGCGCCCGTCCGGTCAGTCGTCCAGGGACGGCATCTTCGGCAGCTCCGAGTCCGCGAAGCACTCGTTCTTGCCGAAGTTGATGCCCATCTTCAGGCCCTTGAGGTTGAACGTTCCGGCCGAGGTGGCCCACGCCCGCTGCTTGGCGTTGGTGAAGGTCACCGACTCGGCCTGCTGGGCGAAGGAGCCGGGTACGTACTTGTCGCCCGGCGCCGGGCCGGGGCCCTTGCCGCCCTTGGCCTTGTCGGTGCTGTCGACCGAGACACCGATGTCGACCTTGTTGAACTCCGCGTCGGCCCTCAGCACATCGGCGTCGATGTAGAGGTTCTGTGCCTTGACCTTTTCGCCGTCGCCCGCCCTGAGCTTCATCGAGATGTCGCCGAGCGGGGTGGGGACGACCACCGACTGGCACAGGTGGCTGATCTCCGCGCGCTTGAGACCGACCACGGCCACCGGGTGCGCGCCCTTGGAGTTGGTGTCGAGGGCTCCGTACTGGACGAAGTCGTAGCCCTTCATCTCGCCGGCCGACACCTTGAACTGCTGGCCGGAAACGCTGAACGACGCGGCGAGCGCGCCCTGCGCTATGGCGACCACGACCGCACCCGACGCCGCAACACTCGGCACCATGACGACCGCGAACCGCTTCCATCTGGTCCCACCGCGTGCCTGGGACTTCATGACTTGCCTCCTTCTCGGACGTGCACCCCAGGTACGGGCCGATGAACCCCGCCTCGGGTGGGAGACGTGCTACGTCCTCGGGAGGAAGAGCGCCGCCGTGCGGCGATCACCCCCGAGCGACAACCACTTGGCCACGCCAATTCGCGCAACCGCCGGAACAGGCACCGCCATTGACGGCGATGACCCCCCTGCCCCAAGAACCGGCACAGGCCGCCGGCCCACTCGGTGGGGACCCAACTCCCATGCGCCGACTGGTTGCCGTGCCACGGTGATGGACCGAGATGCGCCGATCGTGGTCCATTCCAGGGCGCCGCACAAGAGGTTCATTACTAGCGGGTAACGCGGGGATATCCGCGGGAAGTCCGGGACGCAATGGACAGCCACCCTCGGTGACCGGAACTTTCGCCCGGCAAAGCGAAAAACCCGGGCATAAGCCCGGGTTTTTGTCACCGGCCGTCACGGCCGCCGCCTTATTAAGATTTGATAACCGACGCATGCCGCGCCCTGAGTGACTCAGGGGGCGTTCACCGTCCGGGCGGCGCCCCTAGAACAGCGCGCGGGACAGCGCCGTACGCGCCGCCATCACCCGGGGGTCTTCGGGGCCGACCACATCGAACAGCTCCAGCAGCCGCACCCGCGCCGCGTCCCGGTCCTCACCGGCCGTGCGCCGCACGGCGTCCAGCAGCCGCCCGAAGGCGTCCTCCACATGCCCGCCGGCCAGATCCAGGTCGGCCGCGTCGATCTGCGCCTTGACATCGCCGGGGGCGTCGGCCGCCGCCTTGCGCACCTGCTGCGGGTCCAACCCCTGGACGCGGCGCAGCAGTTCGGCCTGGGCGAGGCCGATCTTGGCCTCCACATTGGCTGGGTCGTCGGAGAGCACGTTCTTGTACGCCTGGACGGCACCGCCCAGGTCGCCCCGGTCCAGCGCCTCATGGGCCGCGCTCAGCGCCAGGTCGTGCGGGCCGGCCGGACGCGGCGCCGGCTCGGCCTCGTCCTCCATACCCGGCTCCACCGGCGCGCCCACAATGCCGAAGCGCTGCTCGGCGACCTCGATCAGCTGGTCCAGCACCTGACGGACCTGCGCCTCGGGCGCGGCACCCTGGAACAGCGGCAGGGCCTGGCCGGCCACCACCGCGAAGACCGCGGGAATGGACTGCACACCGAACTGCTGGAACAGCAGCTGGTTGGCCTCCACGTCCACCTTGGCCAGGACGAACCGGCCGGCGTATTCCTTGGCCAGCTTCTCCAGCAGGGGACCGAGCTGCTTACAGGGTTCGCACCAGTCGGCCCAGAAGTCGATGACGACGGGCACCTCGGCGGAGCGCTGGAGGACGTCCTGCTCAAAGCCGGCCTCGTCCACATCGAGCACCACCCGGCCCGCCCCGGCGGCCGGTGTGCCGCCCCGGCGTGCCGCTTCGGCCCGCGTCTGCTCCGCCTTCTGCTTGGCCTCCCCGGCCGCCTTCACCGCGGCGAGGTCGACGACTCCACTCATGGACATGTTCCGTGGCTGCATGAGTCCATCCTCCCCCCTCCGCCCGGTGAATCGGAAAGTACGCCGTCGCCGTTCGCTCGTAGCGGTGCTCGCTTGTGTATCGCGCCGGGTCCCCACCCGGCACCGTGGTTGTCGCTCGCTTCTTACGCTACGACCCGTAGCGTAACTGCATCCCCCACTCCCCCGGCAAGGCCCCCTGCCCTTCCCACCCCTCCCCCGCGAGTGATCTCCCTCACTCCCCCGCCTTCCCCCTACTCGGGAGTAAGGTCGCTGCCCATGAACCGTCCCCAAGGCCGCACCGGCCGCCCGCGCAGCGCCGAGGCCGACCGGGCGATCCTCGACGCCACGCGCACGGTCCTGGTCGAACTGGGCTGGGGCAAGCTCACCCTGGGCGAGGTCGCCGCCCGCGCCGGCGTCGCCAAGACCACCCTCTACCGCCGCTGGGCCGGCAAGAACGAACTCGTGGTGGACGCGGTCGCCGATCTCTTCGACGAGCACCTGGAGCTCCCGGACCGGGGCAGCCTGCAGGCCGACATCGAGGGCGTGGTCCGCCAGTTCGCCGCCCTGCTGGACCGGCCGGAGACCAAGACCGCGCTGATGGCCGTGGTCGCCGAGTCCACCCGGGACGAGGCCCTGCGGGAACGCATCCGCTCCGCGATCGTGGACCGCCAGAAGGACCTGGTCCTGCTGGGCCGCGAACGCGCCCAGCGGCGGGGCGAGTTGCCCCACGAGCCCGACCCTGCCCTGGCCGCCCGCACGGCGGACCTCATCTTCGATGTGATCGCGGGCGCGGTCGTCCACCGGACGCTGGTCAGCGCGGAGCCGGTGGACGCGGAGTGGGCGCGGGAGTTTACGGCGTTGCTGGTGGGAGGGTTGGGCGCGGTGGGGGGTTCGGCGGGGTGAGGACCCTCGCGATCACGGTTGTTCGGCCACCCCGGCGATGAACTCCGCCCAGGCGGCGGGCGGTATGGCGAGGCGGGGGCCCCCGTTGTGCTTCGAGTCCCGGATATGGACGACGCACGCCGTGGTGGCGACCTCAACGCAGTCGCTACCGTCGCCCTGGGAGTAGCTGGACTTGAACCAACCACCTATGTCGCTGTTCATAGTCTCTCCGCCAACTCGGCGATGAACTCGGCCGATTCGTCAGCATTGAGGGCCGCTGCACGGATCACACCGAGTCGTTTGGTCAGAAGATTGATCTTCTCAGGCTCTGTGTAGAGCAGGCCAGCATTCTGGCCTTCCTCCCAAGCGCAGTGGTCGAATTCAGCGGTCTCGAGCAAGACGAACGGGCCGTTGAGCCCCGGAGTCGCTCCACGTTCGGCAGGCAGCACCTGCACATCGACATTGCGTTGGTGTCCCACCACGAGCAGATGACGGAGCTGCTCCTTCATGACCGCCGGGCCGCCGACCATGGCGTGAAAAGCCGCCTCATAGATCACGAAGGTGAACATGACGGATGCCTTCTTCAGCAGCTCCTGCCGCGCCAGCCGACCCGCCAGCCGCTCGGCGAGCGCCTCGTCATCCGCCGGAGGAAGGTGGTTGTCCATCAGCACGCGAGCGTAGTCCTCGGTCTGGAGCAAACCCGGGATGAGCAGCGCCTGGTACGCGTGAACGGCGATCGCGTCGGCCTCGGCCACGACGAAATCCTGTACACGATGGGCAAACCGCTCGGGCTGCAGATACTCCCGCGCCGCGATCAGCTTCCCCCGCGCACCGCACATTTCGTCGGCGACTTCCAGGAACCGCTGAGTCGGGCGCCGCCGACCGGTCTCCATCGACTTGATGTACTCGTAGTCGTACCCGGCTTCGTTGGCCAATTGCTCCCGGCTGACGCCTGCATCCGTGCGCCAAAGCTTCACCTGGTTTCCGCACAAACGCCAGGCCATCGGCGGCTGAGACGCCTCAGCAGTCATCGCACCCCACCCTCTCCATACACTCCGTCCGTACCGCCGGAGGCTACGGCGGGCAAGCGGTGTGCGAGCCGAGTTCGAAAGAGGTTCCCACCGGAGGGTGATTCACGACCGCCCGGTCTGCCAGCGGCTCCAGGCGGGGATACCCTCGCGCGCCGCGAACCAGGCCGAGGGCACATCGCCCGTGCCGGTGCGGGCGGCGGCGACGCCTCCCGCGATCGCGCAGGTGGTGTCGCGGTCACCCCACCCCGCAACGGTCTGCCACAACGCCTCGGGCAGGTCGTCCAGATGCCCGGCGGCGGACCACAGGGCGAATGGAACCGTGTCCGGGGCCGAGATCAGGGAGCCCGAGCCGAGCACGGACGCCGCATGGCGGACCGAGGTGTGCTCGGGGAACCGCGCGGCCGTCAGGAGACCCGAGCGCACATCACTGTGCGGCACATGGCCGGCGACCTCCCGCAGGAACTCGGCGCGCGGCAAGGCGTCCTCGCCCG
Source organism: Streptomyces sp. NPDC052396 (assembly GCF_044593195.1). Lineage (NCBI taxonomy): Bacteria > Bacillati > Actinomycetota > Actinomycetes > Kitasatosporales > Streptomycetaceae > Streptomyces > Streptomyces sp. NPDC052396. The sequence goes on along the minus strand of NZ_JBIUAW010000002.1, from coordinate 381,414 downwards.
TGGCGGCGAGCGCCGCGGCGACCGCGACCGCCACCGCGCCGGCCACCGCCTCGGGGTGGGCGTGCGTGGTCAGCGCGGATAGCCGGGCCTGCGCCACGGCGGCCGACAGATCGTCCCGGAACCACGCCCCCAGCGGGGCGACCCGCATCGCCGCGCCATTGCCGTAGGAACCCTGTCCGCCGAACTGGGCCGTGGTCACGGCCCGCCAATCACCGCCCTCGCCGATGGCGCGCAGCACACCGTGCATCGAGGGCCCGTACTTGCGCCCCGGGTCCCGGGCGTACTCGGCGGCGAACTCCTTGGCCAGAGCGCCCGGTCGGACCTCACCGTGGGTCGCCAGGTGGGCGAATAGGACGCAGGCCATGGCGGAGTCATCCGTCCACAGCCACGGCGCCGGACGCAACTCCCGTGCGGCCCACAGCGCTTCGTGGTCCTCGTCGGAGCGGATGAACCAGCCGTCACCGAAGGTATCGCCCAGCACAAGGCCGTCCAGGCTGGCGTGGGCGTGCTGTGGGCCGGTCATCGCAAAACTCCTCCAGACGTACGGGCGGTCACGGCATTCTCGTCGTGACCCGCCCGTACGCGCGAGTGGATTCAGCCGCGCTTGACCACCGCGGTGGCCCGGACCGGCTCGGTACGCGAGTCACCCGCGAAGACCGCCGTGAAGGTGGTGTTCTTGGTGACCTTGTAGCTGACGACCAGCTTGCCGTCGCGGTCCACCTTGGCCGCGCGCACCAACTTCTTGGCGCCGCCGGCCGGTTGGGCGTAGACCGAGACCGTACGCTCCTGGGCCGTCTTGCCCAGCTTGGCCGTCAGAGTGACGTTCTTCCCGGCAGGGACCGCCTTGGCGCCCGCGGTCAGGGCGAGCGTGGTCTTGTTGCGCGGCACATCGACCGTGACCGAGTCGCTCGCCGGGGCGTGCGTCCTGTCGCCCGCGAACCGCAGGGTGTAGGTGACCTTGCCGCCGACGCGCGGGACGTCCGCCAGGTCGAAGCCGCGGTCGAGCAGCCCCGGCCGCACCGTGCGTACGCCCAGCGACTTGCCCTTGGGCGAGGCCGCGTCGGTACGGATCAGCTCCACCCGTACCTCCTCGGACCAGCCGTTGAAGGAGGTGCCGATCGAGCCGCGCAGCGCGAGCTTCCTGTCGAGCGACGCCTTGCCGGAAACGCCCAGCCGCAGCTGGGTGTTCTGCCGGGCGGGGCCGTCGATGGTGCGCAGCACAAGGTCGTTGTCGAAGGAGCCGGTGGTCAGGACGAACAGCTTGCTGCCGTCCGGCGCCCAGGCCAGCCCGCGCGGCTGCACCCAGTCGCCGTCACCCACGCTGTACTTGCGGACCGGCTCGCGGTCGCCCGGGCGGAAGACCTGGGCGCCGTGCGCGCTTCCCACGGCCAGGGCGCCGTCGGGCGCGAAGGCCACGGAGCGCAGTTCCTCCTTGCCGGCCAGCTTCCGGGTCGTCCCGGAGGGGGTGAGGTCCGAGGCCCGTAGGGCGGTCAGACCGTCGTCGCCGTCCGTGGCGGCGATCTCCTTGCCGTCCGGGGACAGGGCGTTGAACAGCCGGCCGCCGGTGGTCTCCTTGCGGTGGGCGCGCTGCCTGGCCGCGCCGGAGGACACGTCGTAGACCGCCCGCTCGCGCCGCTCGTAGTCATCGCCCTGGGCGACCAGCAGGCCCCGGTCGGCGGCGGGCGCGGTGGTCAGCCTCGGGGCGTGGTCCCAGGCCACCCCGTCCGCCTGGTCGAGGGAGACCTTGGGCCAGGGGCCGGTGGGTGCCATGGAGCCGAGGTTGCCCTGGACATGCGCCTCATAGCTGAACCAGAGCTTGCCGCCGGTGAAGGCCAGGTACTTCGGGGACACCCCGGTGTCGTGGCGGTCCTTCTCCTGAAGGGTGGCCGTGTCGATCAGGGAGATCGAGTCGACCTCCGTCAACGCGACATAGAGCGTGCCCGAATCCGGGCTGAGCGCCAGGCCGTTGGCGCTGGTCTCACTGGTGATCCGCTTCAGCAGCCGGCCGTTGTAGTCGGTGACGACCACCGAACTGGTCTTGGGGTCGCTGATGAAGACCTGGTGGTGGACCCCGTCCACCACCATCTCCCCCTGCGGGAGGTCACCGGTGATCGGCAGCTTGCTCCTGCCGTCCGCATGGGCGGCCGGGGTGGAGATTGCCAGCAGCAGGGCGACGCCGGCTGCGGCGAGTGTGGAGTTGAAACGACGGACACGCACGGTGTCGAAGCCCCCAGTGGTGCTGAGGCCGCCTACGGCGGCCGGAATGATCTACACCGGAGGCTACGACACGAACATGACTGAGGCTTTACCCGCCCCTGACTCGACAGTTACCCCGCGCGACGGACTGGATGTACATCAGGTACATTGGTTGCATGAGCGAGCCGGTAGTTGAATCCATGGCCGAAGTCCGCAGCCATCTCGCGGATGTCATCGATCGCGCCCGACGGAACGCCACCCCGACCGTCATCACTCGGCGCGGCAAGGAAGAAGCCGTCCTCATCGACATCGACGAGTATCGGCACCTTCGGCGGATCGCCGAGGCGAACGAGGACGCCTGGCTCAACCGGCTGGCCGACGAAGCACTCGCCGAGGGCACCGCAGGCTCGGTTTCCCTCGAAGGGATGGCCGCTCTGCTCCGCACCCAGGGCAGCTGACGCGTGGGCTACATCACGCAGTTCACCCCTCGCGCACAGCGCGACATGCAGAAGATTCCCCGCCCCGACGCATTGCGCATCCTCTATCGCTTCACCGAGTTCCAGACGGCCCTGAGCGAGGGCGACACCTCGGCATTCGACATCAAGGCCCTGCAAGGACACGAGAGCCGGTGGCGACTCCGCGTCGGTGATTACCGCGCTGTCTACACGATCGAGGACGGTCAACTGATCGTGTGGGTGCTGACGGTAGCCAACCGGCGCGAGGTCTACCGCCACCTGTGAGGCACCGTCCGCTCAGAACCCCGCCGGCTCCGTATACGTCCCCCACTCCTCCCGCAGCACCCCGCAGATCTCGCCGAGGGTGGCCTCCGCGCGCACCGCGTCCAGCATCGGCTCGATCATGTTGGAGCCGTCCCGGGCGGCGGAGAGCATGGCGTCCAGGGCGGCGGAGACGGCGGAATCGTCGCGAGCCGTCTTACGAGCGGCCAGCACGCGCACCTGCTCGCGCTCCACCTCATGGCTGACGCGCAGGATCTCCAGGTCGCCGGTCACCGAACCCTCATGGCAGTTGACGCCGACCACCCGCTTGTCGCCCTTCTCCAGGGCCTGCTGGTAGCGGAAGGCGCTCTCGGCGATCTCGCCGGTGAACCAGCCGTCCTCGATGCCGCGCAGGATGCCGGAGGTGATGGGGCCGATGGGGTGCTGGCCATCGGGGTGGGCGCGCAGGCCGCGTTCCTTGATCTGGTCGAAGATCTTCTCGGCGTCGGCCTCGATGCGGTCGGTGAGCTGCTCCACGTACCAGGAACCGCCCAGCGGATCGGCGACATTGGCGACGCCGGTCTCCTCCATCAGGACCTGCTGGGTGCGCAGGGCGATCTCGGCGGCCTGCGCACTGGGCAGGGCGAGGGTCTCGTCCAGAGCGTTGGTGTGCAGGGAGTTGGTGCCGCCGAGGACGGCGGCCAGGGCCTCCACGGCCGTGCGGACCACATTGTTGTACGGCTGCTGGGCGGTGAGCGAGACACCGGCGGTCTGGGTGTGGAAGCGCAGCCACTGCGCCTTGTCCGTCTTCGCGCCATAGACCTCCTTCATCCAGCGGGCCCAGATCCGGCGCGCGGCACGGAACTTGGCGATCTCCTCGAAGAAGTCCACATGGGCGTCGAAGAAGAAGGACAGGCCGGGGGCGAAGACATCCACGTCCAGGCCCCGGGAGAGGCCGAGTTCGACATAGCCGAAGCCGTCGGCGAGGGTGTAGGCCAGCTCCTGGGCGGCGGTCGCGCCCGCCTCGCGGATGTGGTAGCCGGAGACCGAAAGCGGCTTGTAGGCCGGGATGTTGGACGCACAGTGCGCCATCAGGTCGCCGATCAGGCGCAGATGGGGTTCGGGCTGGAACAGCCACTCCTTCTGGGCGATGTACTCCTTGAAGATGTCCGTCTGGAGCGTCCCATTGAGGACGCCCGGGTCGACGCCCTGACGCTCGGCGGCGACCAGGTACATACAGAAGACGGGGACGGCGGGGCCGCTGATGGTCATGGAGGTGGTGACCTCGCCGAGCGGGATGTCCTTGAAGAGGACCTCCATGTCGGCGGCGGAGTCGATGGCCACACCGCAGTGACCGACCTCGCCCAGCGAGCGCGGGTCGTCCGAGTCGCGGCCCATCAGGGTCGGCATGTCGAAGGCGACGCTCAGCCCGCCGCCGCCGTTGCCCAGGATCATCTTGTAGCGCTCATTGGTCTGCGCGGCGTTGCCGAAGCCGGCGAACTGGCGGATGGTCCAGGTGCGGCCCCGGTAGCCGGTGGCGTGCAGGCCCCGGGTGAAGGGGTACTCGCCGGGCCAGCCGATGCGCTCGAAGCCCTCGTAGGTGTCGCCGGGGCGGGGGCCGTAGACCGGCTCGACCGGGTCGCCGGAGAGGGTGGTGAAGTCGGCGTCGCGCTTGCGGGCCGCGTCGTAGCGGGCCTGCCAGCGGCTGCGCCCCGACTCGATGGCTGCTGCGTCCATGTGGTGCCGACCACCTCTCCGCGCTCCGTCGCGCTCCATGCCATTTACTAGGACGTCCTAGTAAATGGTCGCGCAACAGCGCCCCGAGCACAAGGGGCGTCGGGGCGCGGTGCGGCTCGCTACGCCTTGGCGGCGGCGGGCTCGGCGTCCAGGAGCTTGGGCTCCAGCTCGCGGGTGACATTGCGCTCGACCACAAACGCGGCCGTGGGGATCGTGCCGGCGAGCAGGATCCAGGCGAGCTTGCCGAAGCTCCACTTGGCCTTGGAGCCCATGTCGAAGGCGGCAACCAGATAGGCGACGTACAGCCAACCGTGGGCGATGGCGATGATCTGGACGGGACCCGCGACGCCGTCCATGTTCAGCACATACTTGGCGATGACGCCGAGGGTGAGAAGGATCAGCAGGACGCCGGTGACATAGGCCAGCACGCGATAGCGGGTCAGCACGCTCTTTTTCATGGATACGAGCGTAACGGCCCGAAATGGATCAGCCCCGTGAGGGCGGGGGCACGCCTGGGCGCGGCCTGACCGCGCCCCTCAGTCCGCGTCCTCGAAATCCCCCGCCGCCACCCGCAGCGGCCGCAGCACCTCGAAGATCTCCGCGCACTGGGCGGCGTCATACGACCCCAGCCCGAAGTCCATCGCCATCAGGTCACGGGTGGCCGCGTCCACCACCTCCCGGCCCTTGTCCGTGATGGAGGCCAGGGTGCCGCGCCCGTCCTTGGGGTTGGGGCGCTTGTCCACCAGGCCCGCCTTGACCAGGCGGTCCACCGTGTTGGTGACCGAGGTGGGGTGGACCATCAGCCGCTCGCCGATCTTGGACATCGGCAGTTCGCCGGCCTTGGAGAAGGTGAGCAGCACCAGCGCCTCATACCGGGCGAAGGTCAGCCCGTACGGCTTGACCACCGCGTCGACCTGGCCGAGCAGGATCTGCTGGGCCCGCATGATCGAGGTGATCGCGCCCATGGAGGGCACCGCCCCCCAGCGCTGCTTCCACAGCTCATCGGCACGGGCGATGGGATCGAAGGGGAGGCTGAGGGGCTTCGGCACGGGGACGAGCGTACCGGGCGGCCACCTGCCGGGGCCGGTCGTCTCGTACTAAGAGACGGACGGAGACGGGCCAGGAGCGGGCTAGGGGACGGTCTCGCCCTTGGCCTCGCGGACCAGCCGCACGGCCGCCTTCAGGCTCAGACCGGGCTCGGCCTGGCGCACCGCGCGGACGGCGGGCACCTCCTGGGTGTGCGGGTCGATCCCGGCGGCGGCCAGGATGCCGCGCGCCCACTTGGCCCGTACCTCGCGCTCCGGCCGGGCGGCCAGCGCGGCGATCAGGCCGGCGGCACGCTCCAGGCCGGGACGGTCCTCCGCGCTCGCCTCGGCCAGCGCCTGCTGCACGGCATCGGCGATGGCCTGGGAGTCACGCAGGACGATCACCTCGGGCGCCTTCTCGGCCTTCTTCGCCGCGCCGCCGAACAGCTCGAACATATGGAGTCCCCCTCGGATCGGATCACAAGGGGCCGAGCGTACCGGGGTTCTCGGTTCCTCCCTCCCGGGCCCGCGTCCTCTGTACGGTTCTGTCCATGGGTGAAACGCTTCCCACCACCGATCGCGGCCGGCCTGCCGCTGCACTGAACAGCCCGGAGGAACCGGCAGACCTCGAGGACGCTCTGGCCCTGGCGCGGTACCGAGCGGAAAAGGCCGCCGGCACGCTGACTCTGATCCCGCACGACGAGGTTCGCGCTCGGCTCGGCCTGGAGCGTGCGTGAGCCCGCCACGGCCACCGTGAAACGTGTACCCCGCACCAGGTGTACGGAGCACACACGCTGTGGGACGGCCTCAGCCCTCCGCGAGGTGCCGCTCCACCGTCTCCACCTTGGACGTCAGGCCATCGGTGACCCCCCGCCGGATGTCCGCCTTCAGCACCAGGGAGACCCGGCCGCAGCGCGCCTCCACGGCGGCCACGGCGCGCTTGATGACGTCCATGACCTCGTCCCAGTCGCCTTCGATGGAGGTGAACATCGCGTCGGTGCGGTTGGGCAGGCCGGAGGCGCGGACCACCCGGACCGCTTCGGCGACATATTCGCCGACGTCCTCGCCGACGCCGATGGGGGTGACGGAGAACGCGGCGATCATGCGCTGACCACGCCTTCCTTGCGGGCGCGGGCGGCGATCACGCTGGCCTCGGCCTCCCGGCGCAGCATCCGGTCGGCGAAGAAGCCGCCGGTGGGCAGGACGGAGAGGAAGAGGTAGAGGGCGGCGGTCTTCAGCGGCCACTTGGTGCGGTTCCAGGCGTCGGCGAGGAAGACCACATAGAGGATGAACGAGATGCCGTGCACCCAGCCCATGACCGGCACCGCGTTGAACGAGGTCGTGTTCTTCAGCACGATGCACACGATCAGCAGGAGCCAGGAGACGGCCTCCGGGGAGGAGACCAGTCGGAGCCGGCGCAGGGCGGTGGCGGTCTTGAGGTCCACGGAAGCACCTTCGGGTTGGGGGCGGTGGCCGGGCGGTCACTGCTTGTGACCGCATTCACAAGTTCCCCGCCATTGTGACAGCCAGGGCGTCCGGCGCCGGACCGGGGTCGGTTCTCAGGGCCTTGCCAGGGTCCGGACCAGGGGCCGGTCCGGGGCGGAGGGCCTGTCGGAACGGCCCGGCGGGCGGCTAGCGTCAGGGCGTGGCACAGTTTCGGCTCCAGGGAAGCAAGGTCCTCGCCGTCGATATGGCGGGCGACGCGGTCAAGGCCAAGAACGGCTCCATGGTCGCGTTCGAGGGGGAGATGACGTTCAAGAAGATGACGGGCGGCGGCGACGGCCTGCGCGGCATGGTCACCCGCCGGCTGACCGGCGAGCAGATGGCGGTGATGGAGGTGAAGGGGACGGGCACCTGCTACTTCGCCGACCGGGCGCACGAGATCAACCTGGTCTCGCTGCAGGGCGAGACGCTCTATGTGGAGGCGAGCAATCTGCTGTGCACGGACGCCTCGCTGCGCACCGGCACCACCTTCACCGGGCTGCGCGGCGCCGCGCAGGGCAATGGGCTGTTCACCACCACCGTGGAGGGCACCGGGCAGGCGGCCATCCTCTCGGACGGCACGGCCATCGTGCTGCGGGTGACGCCCCAGACGCCGCTCCAGGTGGATCCGGGGGCCTACATAGCCCATACCGGGCGGCTGAAGCAGCACTTCCAGTCGGGGGTGAACTTCCGGACGTTCATCGGCGAGGGCTCGGGCGAGGCGTTCCAGATCCGCTTCGAGGGCGACGGCCTGGTGTATGTGCAGCCCAGCGAGCGGGAGACCTTCGGGGGTGACATCTGATGGCGTTCCGGGCGGTGAACTCGCGGATCGTCCAGGCCGAAGTGCTGCCGGGGCAGCGGCTGTTCAGCCAGCGGGGGGCGATGCTGGCCTACCAGGGCGAGGTGTCCTTCACCCCGAGCATCACCGGGGGCCAGGGCGGGGTGCTGGGGATGATCGGGCGCCGGATAGCCAATGAGGCCACTCCGCTGATGGCGGTGGAGGGCCATGGCACGGTGATGTTCGGGCACGGCGGCCACCATGTGCAGGTGATCGAGCTGTCCGGCGAGACGCTCTATGTGGAGTCGGACCGGCTGCTGGCCTTCGATGGCTCACTGCGGCAGGGCACCATGTTCATGGGGTCCCAGGGGGGTGTGATGGGGGTGGTGCGCGGCCAGGCGACCGGGCAGGGCCTGTTCACCACGACCCTCAACGGCCATGGCGCGGCGGCGGTGTTGGCGCACGGCGGCTTTGTCGAGCTGCCGATCACTCCGCAGCGGCCGGTGCATGTCGATCCACAGGCATATGTGGCGCACCGGGGCGAGGTGCGCAACCGGCTGTCGGCGGCGCTGGGTTGGCGGGAGCTGGTCGGGCGGGGGTCGGGCGAGGCGTTCCGGCTGGAGCTGTCGGGCAACGGCACGGTGTATGTGCAGGCGTCGGAGGAGAAGCTGTGAACGGTCCGGTGGTCTATGACGCGCACACCCTGCCGGTCAATGACAACGTCAACCCCTATGCGTTCAGCGTGGATCTGGACGGCCGGTGGTTTCTGCAGAAGGGGAAGATGATCGCCTACTTCGGGCAGATCTCCTTCCATGGCATCGGGCACGGCCCGCTGGACCGGCTGGTGGAGAGCAGTTTCCACAGCCCGCTGCATGCCTCGGACTGGGTGGTGGCCGAGGGGCGGGGCCGGATGCTGCTGGCGGACCGGGCGTTCGACGTCAACTCCTATGACCTGGAGGACGGCAACCTGACCGTGCGCTCGGGCAATCTGCTGGCCTTCGAGCCCTCGCTGGCACTCAAGCAGTCGATCGTGCCGGGCTTCCTCACGCTGATCGGGACGGGGAAGTTCGTGGCCGCCTCCAACGGTCCGGTGGTGTTTGTGGAACCACCGATCCGGGTGGATCCCCAGGCGCTGGTGGGATGGGCCGACTGCCCTTCGCCCTGCCATCACTACGACCACCGCTATCTGCGGGGAGTGCTGGGCGGGGTGCGGATGTTCACCGGGCTGGGCGGCACCTCGGGCGAGGAGCACCAGTTTGAGTTCACCGGGACGGGGACGGTTCTGGTGCAGTCCAGTGAGCAGCTGATGGAGGAACGGTCGGTGGGGGCGCCGCCGGACGAGGAGGGCGTACCGGGAGCAAGTCCGGCAAATCATTCATCCGCTCCCCGGCTGCCCGGGCAGCTTGGGGATCTCCAGCGCCGTTTCGGGCTGTGAGCGGTACCCTCCGGAGTGTGATGTCGAACGCCTGACCTCTCACTTCGGCCCCTACGGCACCGACGACCAGTTAAAATTTCAACTTATTTAGGTAGATTCCATTCATGGACACCGAGAACGGCACTCGCTGGCTCAGCGACGAGGAACAGCGGACCTGGCGGACCCATCTGGACGTCAGCCGGCTGCTGATGCACCGGCTCGAACGGGATCTCCAGCCGTTCGGCCTGACCAACAACGACTACGAGATCCTGGTCAATCTCTCCGAATCCCAGGACCACCGGCTGCGGATGAGCGATCTGGCCACCGCCACCCTGCAGTCCAAGAGCCGGCTCTCCCACCAGATCACCCGCATGGAGAACGCCGGCCTGGTCCGCCGGGAGAACTGCGAGTCGGACCGGCGGGGGCTGTTCGCGGTGCTGACGGACCAGGGGTGGGAGACCATGCGGAAGGTCGCCCCGCACCATGTCGCCTCGGTGCGGGAGCACTTCATCGACCTGCTGTCGGAGGAGGAGCTCAAGGCGCTTTATGAGTCGCTGGCTCCGGTCGCGAAGCACTTGCGCTCCGCCAGGGGTAAGGGGTAACTGGGCTCTGCCTTTTGGGGGTTCGGTTTCGGCTGCGGGCCGTGGGGGCTGCTCGCGCCCACGCGGCGGAGCCGCATGATGCGACCGTCCCGCGCCCCTGGGGGTGCCCTCAACCCCCGTTGGTCAGGCCCTCGATGAGTTCGTCGGCGGCGGCGTAGGGGTCCAGTTCGCCGGCGGCCACCCGCTCCGCCAGCGCGCCCAGCCGGCGGTCGCCGTGCAGGTCGCCGATGCGGGCCCGGAGCGCGGTCACCGCGATGGTCTCCACCTCGCGGGCGGCCCGGGTCCGGCGGCGCTGCGCGAGCACCCCGTGCTCCTCCATCCACGCCCGGTGCTTCTCCAGCGCCTCGACCACCTCGTCGATGCCCTCGGCGCGGGCGGCCACCGTCTTGACGATGGGCGGCCGCCAGTCGCCCGGCTTACGGGCCTCGCCCAGGCCCAGCATGTGGTTCAGCTCCCGGGCGGTGGCGTCCGCCCCGTCCCGGTCCGCCTTGTTGACCACATAGACATCGCCGATCTCCAGGATTCCGGCCTTGGCCGCCTGGATGCCGTCGCCCATCCCCGGGGCCAGCAGCACCACCGAGGTGTCGGCCTCGGAGGCGATCTCCACCTCGGACTGGCCGACGCCCACCGTCTCCACCAGGACCACCTCGCAGCCGGCCGCGTCCAGCACCCGGATCGCCTGCGGGGCGGCCCAGGCCAGCCCGCCGAGATGGCCGCGGGTGGCCATGGAGCGGATATAGACGCCGGGGTCGGAGGCGTGCTCGGACATCCGCACCCGGTCACCGAGCAGCGCACCGCCCGAGAAGGGCGAGGAGGGGTCCACGGCCAGCACCCCCACCCGCTTGCCCATCCGCCGGTAGGCGGTCACCAGCGCCGAGGTGGAAGTGGACTTGCCCACTCCGGGCGAACCGGTCAGGCCCACCACATAGGCGTTGCCGGACAGCGGCGCCAGGGCCGCCATCACCTCGCGCAACTGCGGGGACGCCCCCTCCACCAGCGAGATCAGCCGGGCCACGGCCCGTGGCCGGCCGGCCCTGGCCTGCTCGACCAGTGCGGGGACGTCCGTCATATCCGCTCCGTTCCGTATCCCGTTCCGTATCGCGGGGCCAGGCTTACTTGCCGGGGACCCGGAGGATCAGCGCGTCGCCCTGGCCGCCGCCACCGCACAGCGCCGCCGCACCCACGCCGCCGCCGCGCCGCTTGAGCTCCAGCGCCAGGTGCAGCACCAGCCGGGCACCCGACATGCCGATGGGGTGACCCAACGCGATGGCCCCACCGTTGACGTTCACCTTTTCCAGGGAAACGCCCAGATCCTTCATTGACTGGACCACTACGGCCGCAAACGCCTCATTGATCTCGATCAGGTCGAGATCGTCAACACCCAGGCCCTCCTTGGCCAGTGCGTGCCTGATGGCGTTGGAGGGCTGCGACTGAAGGGAGTTGTCGGGCCCGGCCACATTGCCGTGCGCACCGATCTCGGCGATCCATTCCAGGCCCAGCTCCTCGGCCTTGGCCTTGCTCATCACCACCACCGCGGCGGCACCGTCGGAGATCTGCGAGGCGGTGCCGGCCGTGATGGTGCCGTCCTTGGCGAAGGCGGGGCGCAGCTTGCCGAGGGACTCCGCGGTGGTCTCGGCCCGAATGCCCTCGTCCCGGCTGAAGATGACCGGCTCGCCCTTGCGCTGCGGAATCTCCACGGGGGTGATCTCCGCCTCGAAGAGGCCGTTCTTCTGGGCGGCGGCGGCCCGCTGGTGGGAGACCGCGCCCACCTCGTCCTGCTCGGCCCGGCGGATGCCCAGCCGGGTGTTGTGCTTCTCGGTGGACTCCCCCATGGCGATGCCCTCGAAGGGGTCGGTCAGCCCGTCGTAGGCCATGGCGTCCAGCATCTGCACGGCGCCGTACTTGTAGCCCTCGCGCGACTTGGGCAGCAGGTGCGGGGCGTTGGTCATCGACTCCTGGCCGCCGGCCACCACGATGTCGAACTCCCCGGCACGGATGAGCTGGTCGGCCAGCGCGATGGCGTCCAGGCCGGACAGGCAGACCTTGTTGACGGTCAGCGCGGGAACGTTCATCGGGATGCCGGCCTTGACCGCCGCCTGGCGGGCCGGGATCTGGCCGGCGCCGGCCTGCAGCACCTGACCCATGATCACGTACTGGACCTGGTCGCCTCCTATGCCCGCCCGGTCGAGCGCGGCCTTGATGGCCGCCCCGCCCAGGTCGGCCGCGGAGAACGAACGCAGCGAGCCGAGCAGCCGGCCCATGGGCGTCCGTGCGCCCGCGACGATCACGGAAGTGGTACCGGTCGAACCGTTCGTACCAGACATGAACACGGCTCCTTCGGGCGGATGTCGAGCGGTGAGGTGGTTTCGTCAATGTACTGAGCAGTACGGCCCCGGTCACCGGCCCCGCGGTGTGATCGCGCGCACGTTGCGTAACCAAGCGCACGGCGGTGCACTGGTTCCATGCTGACGCGCATCGACCACATCGGGATCGCCTGCTTCGACCTCGACAAGACCGTCGAGTTCTACCGTGCCACTTATGGCTTCGAGGTGTTCCACACCGAGGTCAATGAGGAACAGGGCGTACGCGAGGCCATGTTGAAGATCAACGAGACCTCGGACGGCGGCGCCTCCTACCTCCAGCTCCTGGAGCCCGTCCGGGAGGACTCCACGGTCGCCAAGTGGCTTGCCAAGAACGGCGAAGGGGTGCACCACATCGCCTTCGGCACCGCCGACGTGGACGGCGACGCGCAGGCCGCCCGGGACAAGGGCGTGCGGGTCCTCTACGACGAGCCGCGTACCGGCTCCATGGGCTCGCGCATCACCTTCCTGCACCCCAAGGACTGCCATGGGGTGCTGACCGAACTCGTCACCTCGGCGCCCCGCCGCGCCGAGGACCACTGACCCACACCTTCCCCGGCCGGTAGAGTGCAGGTTCGGCCGGGGCGCGGGTGGGGCCCGGCCCAGGCTGTGCCGATGATCTGACACCATTTCTTCGGAAGGGCGGGCTCCGGGTTCCACCACACGCAGTACGGGGCCGGCCGCCGACGCGACCAGGGGACGGATGGACCGCGCTGTGCGGGGCTACGAGCGCCAGGAGAGTCAACGGGAGGAGGCCGACCACCTCTCGCAGTTCGAGGCCGAGATGGAGCGGCTGAAGACCGAACGGGAGAAGGCGGTCCAGCACGCCGACGACCTCGGCTACCAGGTCGAGGTGTTGCGCGCCAAACTCCATGAGGCGCGCCGTGCCCTGGCCCACCGCCCCGCCTATGACGCGGCCGGTCTCGACTACCAGGCCGAGCAGTTGCTGCGCAACGCCCAGATCCAGGCCGACCAGCTGCGCACCGACGCCGAGCGGGAGTTGCGCGAGGCCCGTGCCCAGACCCAGCGGCTGCTCCAGGAGGCCGCCGAGCGGCAGGCCCGGCTGGATGCCGAGCTGCACGCCGAGGCCGTGGCACGCCGTCAGCGGCTGGACGAGGAGCTCAATGAGCGCCGTCAGACCGTCGAATCGCATGTCAACGAGAACGTCGCCTGGGCCGAACAGCTGCGGGCCCGTACCGAGTCGCAGGCCCGCCGGCTGCTGGAGGAGTCCCGCGCCGAGTCCGAGCAGGCGCTGTCGGCAGCGCGCGCCGAGGCGCAGCGGCTGACCGAGGAGGCACGGACCCGGCTGGGCGTGGCCGCCGAGGAGGCACGGGCCGAAGCCGAAGCGATCCTGCGCCGGGCGCGCACCGACGCCGAGCGGCTGCTGACCGCCGCCTCCGCGCAGGCCCAGGAGGCCACCGACCACGCCGAGCAGCTGCGCACGGCCACCAGCGCCGAGTCCGACCAGGCCCGTAGCACGGCCGCCGAGCTCACCCGGGCCGCCGAGGCGCGGATGCAGGAGGCCGAGTCGGCGCTGCGCGAGGCGCGGGCCGAGGCGGACAAGGTGCTGGCCCAGGCCAAGGAGGCGGCTTCGGCCCGGCTGGCCGAGGCCGAGTCGGACAACGAGCAGCGCACCCGCGCCGCCCGGGCGGAGGTCACCCGGCTGGTGGGCGAGGCCACCAAGGAGGCCGAGGCGCTGCGCGCGGAGGCCGGTCAGCTGCGCGCCGATGCCGCCGCCGAGGCGGAGCGGCTGGTGGCCGAGGCCGCGGAGAAGGCCCGCAGTGAGGCCGCCGAGGCCTCCGCGGCGCGGCTGGCGCAGGCGGCCCGGACCGCTGAGGAGGTGCTGTCCAAGGCGTCCGAGGACGCCCGGGCCACCACCAAGGCGGCGGCCGCCGAGGCCGAGCGGATCCGCCGGGAGGCGGAGGCCGAGGCCGAGCGGCTGCGGGCGCAGGCGGAGGACACCGCCGAACAGCTCAAGGGCGCGGCCAAGGACGACACCAAGGAGTACCGGGCCAAGACGGTCGAGCTGCAGGAGGAGGCCCGGCGGCTGCGCGCCGAGGCCGAGCAGCAGCGCGCCGAGGCGGCCGAGGAGGCCGAGCGGATCCGGGCCGAGGCGCGCAAGGAGGCCCTCCAGCAGATCGAGGAGGCGGCCGGTACCGCCGAGGAACTGCTGGTCAAGGCCAAGGCGAACGCCGAGGAGAGCAGGGCCGGCGCCACCGCGGAGAGCGAGCGGGTGCGCACCGAGGCGGCCGAGCGGGCGGCCGGGCTGCGCAAGCAGGCCGAGGAGCTGCTGGAGCGGTCGCGCGCCGAGGCCGAGGAGATGGCCGAGGAGGCCGAGGACCACGCCGAGCGCACCCGCGCCGAGGCCGCCGAGGCGGCCGCCAGGGTGCGCGAGGAGGCCGAGCGGGCCGCGGCGGCCCGGCTGGAGGAGGCGTCCGAGGAGCTGGCCCGGCTGCGCGCCGAGGCCGAACAGCGCCTGGAGTCCGCCGAGTCGGCGCTGCGCGAGGCGCGGGCCGAGGCCGAGCGGCTGCGCCGGGAGACGGCCGAGGAGAGCGAGCGGCAGCGCACCGAGGCGGCCGAGCGGGTGCGCACCCTGACCGCGCAGGCCGAGGAGGAGGCCGAGCGGCTGCGTACCGAGGCGGCCGAGGAGGCGTCGGCCACCCGGTCCGAGGGCGAGTCGGCCGGGGCCCGGCTGCTGGCCGAGGCCACCGCGGAGGCGG
This sequence comes from Streptomyces sp. NPDC052396, assembly GCF_044593195.1. Lineage (NCBI taxonomy): Bacteria > Bacillati > Actinomycetota > Actinomycetes > Kitasatosporales > Streptomycetaceae > Streptomyces > Streptomyces sp. NPDC052396. Next base: position 366,384 of record NZ_JBIUAW010000002.1, on the reverse strand, counting down.
AGCGGCTGCGTACCGAGGCCCAGGAGACGGCCGACCGGGTGCGGTCCGAGGCCAACGCGGCCGCCGAGCGGACCGCCGCCGAGGCGGCCGAGGCGCTGGCCGCCGCCCAGGAGGAGGCCGCGCGCCGCCGCCGGGAGGCCGAGGAGCTGCTGGGCGACGCGCGTGGTGAGGCGCAGGCCGAGCGCCAGGCGGCGCATGAGCAGAGCGAGGAGTTGCTGGCCGCCGCCCGCAAGCGGGTGGCCGAGGCGCAGGCGGAGGCCGAGCGCCTGGTCGAGGAGGCGGAGCAGCGGGCCGACGGGCTGGTGTCGGCGGCCGAGGCCACCGCCCAGCAGGTGCGGGACGCGGTCGCCGGGCTGCATGAGCAGGCCGAGGAGGAGATCGCCGGGCTGCGTTCGGCGGCCGAGCACAACGCCGAGCGCACCCTCACCGAGGCCCAGCAGGAGGCGGACCGGGTCCGTACCGAGGCGCACGCCGAGCGTGAGCGGGCGGCCGAGGACGCGGCGCGGGTGCGCGCCGAGGCACAGGCGGCCGCCGAGGCGGCCCAGGAGCTGGCCGAGCGCACCGTCGCGGACGCCATCGCCGAGGGCCGCAGCGTGGAGGAGGAGGCCGCGCGGGTCCTGGAGGACGCGCGGCAGGCCGCGCACGCCAAGCGCACCGAGGCGGCCCGTCAGGCGGATGAGCTGATCGCCGAGGCCACCGCCGAGGGCGAGAAGCTGTGTGCCGAGGCCGAGCGGGTGCTGGCCGAGGCCCGGCAGGCGGCTGAGGCGGAGCGCGCCGAGGGCGCCGCGGAGGCGGACCGGCTGCGCGCCGAGGCGGCGGGCACGCTGCAGGAGGCGATCGAGGCGGCCGAGGCGGAGCGCGCGGAGGCGCGGGCCGAGGCGGAGCGCCTGGTGGCGGAGGCCACCCGTACGGTGGAGGAGGCGCGGGACGCGGCCGACGCCCATCGGGTGGAAGCGGCGCAGCAGGCGGACGAACTGCTCGCCAAGGCGACCGCGGAGGCGGACCGGCTGGTGTCGGACGCCTCGGCACGGGCGCAGCAGATGCGTACCGATGCCTCGGACGCGCTGGCCACCGCGGAGCAGGACGCGGCGCGCACCCGGGCGGAGGCCCGCGAGGACGCCAACAAGATGCGCGCGGACGGCCACGCCGAGGCCGAGCGGATCGTCAACGAGGCGGCGGAGCTCACGTCTTCGGCGCAGGACGACGCCGACCGGATCGTGGACGAGGCGCGGCAGAAGGCCAATGCCCACCGGTCGGAGGCGGCCCGTCAGGCGGACGAGCTGATCGCGGAGGCCGCCACCGAGGGCGAGAAGCTGCGTGCCGAGGCCGGGACCACCCTGGCCGAGGCCCAGGAAGCCGCGCATGCCCGGCTGGCCGAGGCCGGTGACGAGGCCGAGCGGATGCTGGCGGACGCGGCCGCGGAGGCGGAGCGGGTGCGCCGGGACGCGGCCGAGGCGCTGGAGAGCGCCCGTCAGGAGGCGGAGCGGATCGCGGACGAGGCGCGTGAGGCGGCCAACTCCCGCCGGGCGGAGGCCGCTTCGCAGGCGGACGAGCTGATCACCGAGGCCACCGCGGAGGCCGAGCGGATGGCGTCCGAGGCGCGGACGGCGCTGGCCGCCGCGCAGGAGAACGCCAACAGCACCCGTGCCGATTCGGCCAAGCTGAAGGCGGACGCGGTGCTGGAGGCCGAGCGGATCCGCACCGAGGCACTGGAGGAGGCCGAGCGTACGGTCGACGAGGCGCGCGAGGCGTCGGCCAGGCGCCGTACCGAGGCGGCCGAACAGGCCGACGCCCTGGTGGCCAAGGCCCAGGAGGAGGCGGTCAAGTCGGCCGCCGCCGCCGAGGAGCAGGCCGATGCCATGGTGGGCGCGGCCCGCAAGGAGGCCGAGCGGATCGTGGCCGGGGCCACCGCGGAGGGCAACGCCCTGGTGGAGCAGGCGCGTACGGACGCCGACTCGCTGCTGTCCGAGGCGCGCGGGGACGCCACCGCCATAAGGGACCGGGCCGAGGAGCTGCGGGCCCGGATCGAGGGTGAGGTCGAGGAGCTGCACGACCGGGCCCGCCGGGAGGTGGCCGAGGCGATGCAGTCGGCCGGCGAGCGCTGCGACAAGCTGGTGGCCGCGGCCACCGAGCAGCTGGCCGAGGCGGAGGCCAAGGCCAAGCAGCTGCTGTCGGATGCCAGTGGTGAGGCGAGCAAGGTGCGCATCGCCGCGGTGAAGAAGGCCGAGGGCCTGCTGAAGGAGGCCGAGCAGAAGAAGGCGGCCGCGGTACGTGAGGCGGAGCGCCTGCGCACCGAGGCCACCGCCGAGGCGACGGCCCTTGTCGAGGGCGGGAAGCGGCAGTTGGAGGCGCTGGAGCGTCGGCAGGAGGACATCAACGCCGAGATTTCCCGTGTCCAGGACGTGTTGGAGGCGTTGGAATCATTTGAGTCCCCCGGGGCAGGCGGCTCCAAGGAGGGCGGGGTGAAGGCGACGGTTGGTGTCGGCTCTACTCGATCGGGTGGTAAGCAGTCTGGAAAGTAGCCACTCAATCGGGGGGACATTTTCCAGATCTCCCGCACGAGTACAACCATCTGCCCCTTGACACGCCGCACTCGCCCCTAGGATTCCCTCTATCACCTCACCGGTCTCTTTCGACAGGAACCCCATGAGCGACACTTCCTCCCCCTTCGGCTTCGAGCTCGTGCGGCGTGGATACGACCGCGGCCAGGTGGACGACCGCATTACCAAGCTCGTCGCCGACCGTGACAGCGCACTGGCCCGGATCACCTCTCTGGAAAAGCGCATCGAGGAACTGCACCTCGAGACGCAGAACGCTCAGGCGCAGATCAACGACTCCGAGCCGTCGTACGCGGGGCTCGGGGCACGGGTCGAGAAGATCCTGCGGCTGGCCGAGGAAGAGGCCAAGGACCTGCGTGAGGAGGCCCGCCGGGCGGCGGAGCAGCACCGTGAGCTCGCCGAGTCGGCGGCCCAGCAGGTGCGCAACGACGCCGAGTCCTTCGCCGCCGACCGCAAGGCCAAGGCGGAGGACGAGGGCGCCCGGATCGTGGAGAAGGCCAAGGGCGACGCGGCCACCCTGCGGGCCGAGGCGCAGAAGGACGCGCAGTCCAAGCGCGAGGAGGCGGACGCCCTCTTCGAGGAGACCCGCGCCAAGGCGGCCCAGGCGGCGGCCGACTTCGAGACCAACCTGGCCAAGCGGCGCGAGCAGTCCGAGCGTGATCTGGCCTCCCGGCAGGCCAAGGCGGAGAAGCGGCTGGCCGAAATCGAGCACCGCGCCGAGCAGTTGCGCCTGGAGGCGGAGAAGCTGCGCACCGACGCGGAGCGCCGGGCCCGGCAGACGGTGGAGACCGCGCAGCGGCAGGCCGAGGACATCGTGGCCGACGCCAATGCCAAGGCGGACCGCATCCGCAGCGAATCCGAGCGGGAGCTGGCGGCGCTCACCAACCGCCGCGACAGCATCAACGCCCAGCTGACCAATGTCCGCGAGATGCTGGCCACGCTGACCGGCGCGGCGGTGGCCGCGGCCGGTGTGCCGGCCGACGACGAGCCGATCTCGCGCGGGGTGCCGGCTCAGCAGAGCCGCTAGGCGCCTTTCTCTTCCACGGGTTCCACAGGTTCGACGGGTTCGACGAGTTCCACGGTTTTCACGGTAGGCCGCACAGGGCAGACCTTGCCCACACGGGGGGCGGCTTGCCACGCCGGAGCGCCGCGGTACGTCCGGACTCCGCCGCTCCGGTGGCGGGCCGCCCCGGGCGCCCTTACCGTGGCTGAATGATCGAGCTTGAGGGCCTGACCAAGCGCTACGGCGACAAGCTCGCCGTCTCCGATCTGACCTGCACTGTCCGGCCCGGCATGGTCACCGGTTTCCTGGGCCCCAATGGGGCGGGCAAGTCGACCACCATGCGAATGATGCTGGATCTGGACAACCCGACCAGCGGCACGGTGCGCATCGACGGCAAGCACTACCGGCAGCTGCACAACCCCCTGCGTACGGTGGGCGCCCTGCTGGACGCCAAGGCGATCCACGGTGGTCGCAGCGCCTACAACCACCTGCTGTGTCTGGCGCAGAGCAATGGCATCGCGCCCCAACGGGTGCGTGAGGTACTGGATGTGGTGGGTCTGGCCGCGGTGGCGGGCAAGCGCTCCAAGGGCTTCTCGCTGGGCATGGGCCAGCGACTGGGCATCGCCGCCGCCCTGTTGGGCGATCCACGGATCCTGATGTTCGACGAGCCGGTCAACGGCCTTGACCCGGAAGGCATCCACTGGATCCGCAATCTGATGAAGTCGCTGGCCGCCCAGGGCCGTACGGTCTTTGTCTCCTCGCATCTGATGAGTGAAATGGCGCTCACCGCCGAGCACTTGATCGTGATCGGCCAGGGCCGGCTGCTGGCGGACACCTCGATGTCCGAGTTCATCGCGCAGAACTCCAAGTCGTATGTGCGGATGCGCTCGCCCGAGCAGGAGCGGCTGCGCGATGTGCTCTCCGGAGCCGGGATCAGCGCGGCGCCGGCCACGGACGGGGCGCTGGAGGTGCATGGGGAGGACGCGGCGCACCTGGGCGAGCTGGCCGCCCGGCACCGACTCACCCTCCATGAACTGAGCCCGCAGCGCGCCTCGCTGGAGGAGGCGTTTATGCGGCTGACCGCCGGGGCGGTGGAGTACCACGCGCATCCCAACCACCAGGCCCCGCCCCAGCAGCCCCCGCCGGCCGGGAGCTGGGGAACGGACTGGCAGAAGAAGGGGTCATAAGCCATGGCGGTGGCGACGCAGGTCCTGCGCTCGGAGTGGACGAAGATCAGATCCGTGCGCTCCACGGTGTGGACGCTGGGCATCGCGGTGCTGGTGACGGTCGGGCTGGGCGCGCTGATCAGCAAGCTGGCCGGGGATGATTACGCCAAACTCTCCCTGCGCGACAAGTTCACCTTCGATCCCACCTTCATCAGCTTTGCCGGTATGGGCCTGGGACAACTGGCATTGATCGTTTTCGGGGTGCTGGTGGTGGCGAATGAATACAGCACCGGAATGATCCGCACTTCACTGGCCGCCGTTCCCCAGCGCGGCGTCTTTCTGTTCAGCAAGATCACTATTGCCGCGCTGCTCGCCCTGGTCATTGGCATGGCCACCAGTTTTCTCACCTTTTTCCTGGGGCAGGCCATGCTGGGAGATCACCGGGCGCATCTCGGTGATCCCGGGGTGCTGCGGGCGGTCATCGGCGGCGGCCTCTATATGACGCTGATCACCGTGTTCTCGATGGGGGTGGCGGCGATGCTGCGCAGCCCGATGCTGTCGCTGGGCATCCTGATGCCGTTCTTCTTCCTGATCTCCAACATCCTGCAGGGCGTCTCGGCCACCCGGAAGGTCGCCGAGTATCTGCCGGACAAGGCCGGCCAGAAGGTGATGCAGGTGGTGCCGAGCGCCGAGAGCACACCGTACGGCCCCTGGGGCGGCCTGGGGATCATGGTGCTGTGGGTGGCGGCCGCGCTGCTCGGCGGCTATGCGGTACTCAAGAAGCGCGACGCCTAGCCCATGGGGCCGCGCAGCCTGGCGGAGCTGGGCCTGGATGTGGTGCCCGCGCTGAGCCCGCTGAGCTATCCCGGCCGTCCGGTGACCCGGCCGGCGCTGCTGGTGGACGACCTGCTGGTGCCGTTACGGGCCCGGCCCGGCCCGCTGGGCGACTGGCCGGCCGCCGACCGGAACGCCTGGTCACTGGACGCGGCCCTGGCCGCGCTCGGCGCGGACCCGGCCGGCCGGCGGCATCCGGTGCTGGCCGTGGGCTCCAATGCCTCGCCCGCCCAGCTGGCCCACAAGCTGGCCGGCCGCGGGCTGCCGGTGGTGGTGCCGATGGTGCCGGTGCGGGTGCGGGGCATCGGGGTGGGCTGCTCGGCGCATGTGGGGCGCAACGGGTACGCGCCCGCGGCGCCGTACGCGGATCCGGCGGCCGAGCACACCCTGGTGGCCGCCTGGTTCGATGCCGCCCAGCTGGCGGCGGTGGACGCCACCGAGCCGGCCTACCGCCGGGTGCCGGTCACCGGGCCGCGGTTCACGATGGCCCTGCCGTCCGGTGCGCCGCTGCCCGCCGCCGGGCTGTATGTCTCCCGGTACGGGACGCTCGCCGACCCGGCGACCGGCCGGCCGCGGCCCGGGGGCGGCAACCAGCGGGCCCTGCTGACCGCGCTGCTGGCCTCGCCCCGGCTGGCGGCCCTGCTGGGTCCCGGCCCGGAGGCCTGGATCGCCCGGGCCCGGGCGGACGCCGCAGCCCGGGCCGAGGGGGCGCGGATCTATCTGCGGGAGGGCTGGGTGTGCTGCCCCGGGCCCGGTTTCTGGGGCGACGACCCCAACCCGGCGGCCGGCTGTGTGCGCTGCCCCCGGACCGCGGAGGGTCCGCGCTGCGAGCCCTCGGCAGCACTTCGCTGACATCGGGAACCCGTCAGCCGCTCGATATCCTCTTTACCCGAAAGGGGCATCCCGGAAAGCACTGCTGCCCCGACCACCGGCGAGGGGCGGAGAATGATCGAGGCAGTCGGCCTGACCAAGCGCTATGGCGCCAAAACGGCCGTGCACAACTTGAACTTCCAGGTCAGACCGGGTGCGGTCACCGGCTTCCTGGGGCCCAACGGCTCCGGCAAGTCCACCACCATGCGCATGATCCTCGGCCTGGATGTGCCCACCGCCGGCCGGGTCACCATCGGCGGGCTGCCCTACCGGCAGCTGCCCAACGCTCCCCGGCAGGTCGGCGCCCTGCTGGACGCCAAGGCCGTGCACGGCGGCCGCAGCGCCTACCACCATCTGCTGTCCCTGGCCCAGCACTCCGGCATCCCGGCCCGCCGGGTGGACGAGGTGCTGGATGTGGTGGGCCTGCGGGAGGTGGCCCGCAAGCGGTCCAAGGGCTTCTCGCTGGGCATGGGCCAGCGGCTGGGTATCGCCGCCGCGCTGCTGGGCGACCCCCAGGTGCTGCTCTTCGACGAGCCGGTCAACGGCCTGGACCCGGAGGGCATCCTCTGGGTCCGCAACCTGATGAAGCGGCTGGCGGCGGAGGGCCGTACGGTCTTTGTCTCCTCGCACCTGATGAGCGAGATGGCACTGACCGCCGAGCACCTGATAGTGATCGGCCGCGGTCAGCTGCTGGCCGATATGAGCGTCCAGGACTTCATCGCGGCCAACTCCGCCGGATTCGCCCGGGTCCGCACCCCCGACGGGGAGGCCTCGGCCCGGGAGAAGCTCATCGCCACGGTGGCCGAGGCGGGCGGCCAGGTGCTGCCGGAGCCGGACGGGGCGCTGCGGATCACCGGGCTGACGCTGCCGCGCATCAGCGACCTCGCCCATGGCGCCGACATCCGGCTGTGGGAGCTCTCCCCGCACCAGGCCTCGCTGGAAGAGGCCTATATGCGGATGACCCAGAACATGGTGGACTACCGCTCCACGGCGGACCGGCGCGCCGGGTACCAGCAGCCGGCCGCGCCCGGCTGGGGCGCACCGCCGGTGCCGGCGGAGCGGGTCTACCCGGTGCTGCCGGGCGAGCTGCCCAATCCTTACGCCCAGCAGCCGGCGCCGCCCGCGGCGAACCCTTACGCACCGGGCCAGGCGGCCCCGGCGTCCGCGAACGCGCCGAGCGCACCCGCGCCCCACAGCGCGCCCGCCCCCGTCGCCCCGCCCGCGCCGCACAACGCACCCACACCACCTGCCGCACCTCCCGCGCCGGTCACCCACGCCCCCTCGGCGTCCACCGCGCCCGCCCCGGCCCCGTCCGCACCCGTCGCTCCGCAAGCCGTACCCGGGAACACGCCCGCCCAGCGGAGCGAACCCGCGCCCGACAACACCCCCGCCCACCGCCACAGCGAGGACGACGCCCGATGACCGCCCCGATCACCCCGCAGCAGCCGTACTGGCCCGGCACCGCGACCCCGGGCGGCGGCTATGTGTCCCCGATCCCGGTCCGGCAGGCCACCCTCGGTGACGCGGTCAAGGCCGAGTGGACCAAGATCCGTTCGCTGCGCTCCACCATGTGGACGCTGGGCGCGATGCTGGCGGTGGTCATCGGCATCGGCACCCTGGTGGCCCTGGTGCTGGCCTCCCGCTCGGACAGCGGGTCCATCAAGAACGGCAGTGCGCTGGACCTCGGCTTCATCGGGGTGCTGCTGGGCATGATCCCGGTGCTCACCCTGGGCGTGCTGACGCTCTCCTCGGAGTACGGCACCGGGCTGATCCGCACCACGCTCACCGCCTGCCCCAGCCGTACCCGGGTGCTGGCCGCCAAGGCGATCGTCTACTTCGCGCTCACCTTTGTGACCACCCTGGCCGCCACCCTCCTGGTGGCCGTGATCGACCAGGGCGCGCTGAGCGAGTACACCCACTACCGGAACAGCGCCGGGGACTGGCTGGGGGCGACCGCCGGCGTCAGCCTCTACCTCTCCCTGCTCGGCCTGCTGTCCCTCGGCGTCGGCGGCATGCTGCGGCACTCCGCCGGCGCGATCACCACCGTGCTGGGCGTGGTGCTGCTGCCGCTGATCCTGGCGATGTTCCTGAGCGCCTTCGGGGGCCTGGCGAGCAAGCTGCTGGAGTACTCGGTCCCGGCCCAGCTGAGCAGCTTCTACCCGGGCGCCAACGGTCCTGGCGGGCCGGGCGCGTGGCTGTCCCTGCTGATCGTGGCGGTCCTCACCGCCGCCTCGCTGGCGGGCGCGCATCTGCTGATGACCCGGCGGGACGCCTGAACCCCCTGAAGATCGAACTCCCCTAATAACGCGGCGCGTTACGAGACCGCTGGAGCCTGGCGCCCCGGCGGTCCCGTGCGTTCCAGCACGCCTTGTGCCAGTGCCGCCGGTCCTCCACCCCCGCGCCGTACTGCGGCCAGGCAACCAAGTGCGGGACTCCGGGCGGGATTTCCTGGTCACAGCCGGGGCACCGGTAGTGCTTGGCGGCCGCCCCGCCGCCGATCATCCGCACCGACCACTCCTCACCCTGCCAGCTCTCGGTGCGCTCCAGGCCGTAGCGGTCACCCCCCTCTCGCTCGGGCGGGATCTCGGCTCGCCTTTCGGCGCCGCCTCGCGGGCGGTTTCGGCGCGGGGACACGGGGCACCTCGGAGTTCTGGGGAGCTACGGCCTGTGACCAGCCTACGCGTCCCCGTCACCGCCCCGGGACGGCGGCCGCGCTCTGACGATCATCATGAAAACCTTTCGGTGGGCCGTACCTTCGGACCCGCGTCGGCCGTTAATGCCTCCGGGACGGCGATTCGATCGCCAGTCCGTCGCTAGGAGGCACACAAGCGATGCGCGTTGGAGCATTCGTCCTGGCCGCCCAGTTCCCGGGCCAGGGCCATGGGGAGGCTCTCTACCGGGCCGTACGGTCGGCGGAGGTGGCCGAGGAGGCCGGCCTCGACGCGGTCTGGGTGGCCGAGCACCACTTCGTCCCCTATGGCGTCTGCCCGTCCGCGATCACCCTGGCCGCCCTGCTGCTGGGCCGCACCCGGCGGATCGGGGTGGGCACCGCGGTCAGTGTGCTGCCGACCACCCACCCGGTGGCCCTGGGCGAGCAGACCGCGCTGCTGCACCTCACCTCGGGCGGCCGCTTCACCCTGGGCGTGGGCCGCGGTGGGCCCTGGGTGGATCTGGAGGTGTTCAACTCCGGCCTGGCGGCGTACGAGGAGTCCTTCCCGGAGTCCCTGGACCTGCTGATGCGCTGGCTGCGCCAGCCCCGGGTGAGTGCCGCGGGGGAACGGTTCTCCTTCCGCGAGGTGGCGGTGGTGCCCCGGCCCGACGAGCTGCTGGACCGCCCCGGCCCACCGGTGATCGTTGCCTGTACCTCGCCCGCCAGTGTGCGGCTGGCCGCCCGGCACGGGCTGCCCATGCTGCTGGGTATGCACAGCGGGGACCAGGAGAAGGCGGAGATGGTGGCGCTGTGGCGCAAGTGCGCGCTGGAGGCGGGGAGTTCACCCGAGCAGGTCGCCGCGGCCGGCCATGTCTCGGCCGGTGTGGTGCAGATCGCGGACCGTCGCGCGGAGGCGGCGGAGACCCTGTTGAAGGCGATGCCCGGCTGGCTGCAGCAGGGCCTGGGCGCCCATGTGACGGTGGACGGCCGGGCACGGCGGATGCGCGACCCGCACGCCTACACCGAGCTGCTGTGCGCCCTGCATCCGGTCGGCCCGCCGCGGCTGTGCGCCGACCGACTGGCGGCCACCGCCGAGCGCACCGGGATCAGGCGCTTCGCGCTGCTCGCCGAGGGCTGCGGCGACCTCGCGGGAACCGAGGAGAACCTGCGCTGTCTGGGGGCCGAGGTGCTGCCCCTGCTGCCCTTCCTGCCCTGAGCCCGTCCCGGCTTCCCCGGCCACGGAATCCGGGGAGCTGCCGCTCCCGTACCGATCGCACCTCCCGAGTGCGGAGCGGCAGCAGCGCCGCGTCAGCAGTCGCGAAGCTCTGGTGACTGGTTGAGCAACTGGCCCCGGATCGAGGTGAATCGGGCCAGCCGCTCGTCCGCGGAAGCGTCCAGCGGGAATACCGCGACCCGGTGGCAGTTCTGGAACGCCAGCCGGACCCCGAAGTGTCGTTGCAGCGCGCCGCGGATCGCGTCACTCGCCATGGCCCGCAGCAGCTGGCCGCGCGCCTGCTCGTCCGGCGGCGGCGTCCGGTTGTCGGCGAACGGGCCACCGTCAACCTTGAGCTGGGCCACCAGGGAGCTGATCATCTCCCACGCATAAGGCAGGGAGTTCCGGACGCAGTCGACGAATTCCGCTTCATCGACCTCGCCTCGCTCGGCCTGTGCCAAGAGGGCCGGTGAGACGTCGAGCGACATGGGTTCTCCTCTCGCGACCCCGCGCACGGGGTCTCAGGGATGGGCGAGCGGACGACGACGCCCCGTGCCCGTACGGCGACCGCCCGCTTCAACGGTAATCCGGCCACTGCGGCCCCACCAGGAGAACGCACATACAACTGGCCAACGGCGAAGGGGTCCATCCAGGGCGAATCGCGTGGAGGAGGGGTCGTCGAGTAGCGTGGCTCACCATGCGTCTCGTCATTGCCCGCTGCTCCGTGGACTACGCGGGCCGGCTCACCGCCCACCTGCCCTCCGCCCCTCGCCTGATCCTCGTCAAGGCCGACGGAAGCGTCAGCATCCACGCGGACGACCGGGCCTACAAGCCCCTCAACTGGATGTCGCCGCCGTGCACGCTCAAGGAAGGCGACGGTGGGGTGTGGACGGTGATCAACAAAGCGGGCGAGAAGCTCATCATCACCATGGAGGAAGTGCTGCACGACTCCTCGCATGAGCTGGGCGTCGACCCGGGCCTCATCAAGGACGGCGTGGAAGCACACCTTCAGGAACTGCTCGCGGACCGCATCGAGACCCTCGGCGAGGGCTACACCCTCATCCGCCGCGAGTACCCCACCGCCATCGGGCCGGTGGACATCCTGTGCCGGGACGCCGACGGCCAGACGGTGGCCGTGGAGCTCAAGCGGCGCGGTGAGATCGACGGTGTCGAACAGCTCACCCGCTACCTGGAGTTGCTCAACCGCGACCCCCATCTGGCCCCGGTGCGCGGCATCTTCGCCGCCCAGGAGATCAAGCCCCAGGCCCGGGTGCTGGCCACCGACCGCGGCATCGGCTGTGTCGTCCTCGACTACAACGCCATGCGCGGAATCGAGGACGACAAGCTCCGGCTGTTCTAGGGCGCCCCGTAAGGGGCGCGGGGAATTGCGCGACCAGCCCCCGCCGCCCCGCACCCGAAACGCGACCCCGTCAGCCCTTCGACGGCCTGGACGGCGCCGACACACTCGCCGACTGGGTGACCGGGCTCGGCCCGGGTGTCGTCGGCTTACTTGTCGGCCCCGGGTCGACGGTCTTCGTCGGCGAGGGCTTCTCGGACGGCGAAGGCGACTGCGAGTGCGACGGCTCACCCGTGTCCGTCGGCCGAGGCGACTGCGTGACCGGCGACTCACTCTCCCCCGGCGTGGACGGCGAGACACTGCTCGTCGCCCCGTGCGAGGCGGACGGCTGCCCGCTGGGCCCATGGCTGCGGCCGGGGCGGCCGGTTACCCCGGGAGCCGGCGCCGGGCCGTTCTGGCCCGCCGCGGGCTGGTCGGCGCTCAGCCCGCCGGTGTCGTCCTGCTGGGACGCCGACTGGCGCGGGCCGACCTTCTCCGCCGGGCCCCCGTCCCCGTGCTTGCCGGAGGTCGCCCCGATGGTCACCACGGTGCCCAGCACCGCCGCGAACAGCACTCCGGCCCCGGCCGCCGCCAGGTTGCGCCGGTTGCCGCCGGCCATCAGCTTCTTGGCCCAGGACTGCGGCGGCACCGCCGCGGCCGCCACCGGACGGGCCGGGGCCGCCGGCACCCGGCTGATGATCGCGGTGGTGGCGTCATCCGGACGCTGGGCCGGCGGCACCTGCCGGGGCACCACCGGACGCGGCCCAGGCGCCGCGGGCACGGCGGACACCGCGGACACCGCCGGCGGCACCTGCGGCGGCACGGCCGGCGCCGCCGGCCGCGGCGACGCCTGCCGGGAGCGGTCCGCGACCAGGGCCAGCGCCCGGCGCCCGGCCACCGCGCCCCGCTTGTCCGCCATCGCGCCGCGCATCCCCACCGAGGTCTCCAGCTCGGCGCGGGCCCGTTCCACCTGGCCGGTGCAGAGCGCCAGCACACCCAACTCATGGTGGAAATAGGCTTCTTCGCCCACCTCGCCGGCCAGCCGCGCGGCCTGCTGGCCATGGCGCAGGCTGCGCTCCCAGGCGCCCCAGTGCAGGGCGGCGGCGAACGCCGGTGCCGCGGTACGGGCCAGCAGCACCGCGGCCGCCGGCTGCCCCGGCCGCCCGCCGGCCACCAGCGCCGCCAGCACGGCCAGCAGGGCGTCCGCCTCGGCGGCGATGCGCTCGGGGGTGACCGAGGGGTGCCCGGCCCACCAGGAGTAGTGCTGGGCGGCGCTCAGCGCCCGCTCCGCCAGGTCCGTGCCATAGCCCGCCTGGGCGTCGCCGGTGAGCTGGTCGGCGACGCCGGCCGCCAGCCGGTGGCGGGCGCCCGCCGCGGTGACCAGCCCGGCGGCCACCAGCTCGCCCGCCGCGGCGTCCGCATGGGTGTCGCCCGCCAGCGCGGGCAGCTGCGCCTGGTGCGGCAGCTCGCCGCCCAGCGCCAGGGCGAACCGCAGCGCGTCCCGGGCCTGCTCGGACAGCCGGCCGGCCAGTTCCACCGCCAGCTCCCGCACCGGCGGCCGCTGCTCCTGGTCCACCGTGGCCCCCAGCCGCAGCAGCGCACCGGCCTGGACCACGCGCAGCGGCAGCCCCTCGGAGTCGAACCAGACATCCGCCGCCCAGTCCGCCTCCTGGTCGGTGAGCGCCCGGCCGACCGCCGCCTCCAGCAGTTCCAGGCAGTCGGTGCGGTCCAGCCCGGAGAGGAAGACCTCCTCCAGGTGGGAGTCGGCCGAGGGAGCGGCGACCTCGGGGGTGGCCGCCAGCAGCCAGGCGCACTCGGGGGTGGCGTCCAGCAGCTCGTCCAGCTGGACGCCGCCGAACTCCAGGTCGTCCAGCACCACCACCGCGCCGATCTCCCTTACCCGGCCGAGGAGTTCGGCCCGGTCCGGGCGGTGCAGCGGGGCGTGATGGACGGCCGCGAACAGTTCATGGAGCAGGTCCGAGGAGGAGCGCTGATGGCCGCACAGACGCACCACGCCGTCCGGGGCCAGGGTGGCGCAGTCCTCGGCGAGGGCGTCCAGCAGCGCGGTGCGACCGGAGCCGGCCGGGCCGGTCAGCCGCACCGAACGGCCCCGGGAGAGCAGCCTGCCCAGCCGCTCCCGCTCCTCCGACCGCCCCACCAGCGGCAGTTGGGGTCCGGCCGGGCGGGCGGGCGGCGGCGGTACGGACGCCCGCAGCAACTCGGCGCGTTCGGCGGGGTCGTGACGCTCCGGACGGGCGGGCAGCTCACCCGGCGGGCAGGGCTCTATCTCGCTGCCGTCCACCGGGTTGACGGTGAGCAGATAGTTCCCGGCGACCAGCTGTACCACCCGGGCCTGTGCCGGTCCGCGGGCCGGGGCCGGCCCGTCAACTGCCGCGTCCTCGTGGATGTCGCCGGATTGCCCGGGTACCCGGTCGTGATGGGTCGGGTCCATGGTCAAAGCCCCCAGTCGCGTGGCGTGCCGTCATGCCCTCACGGCCTGTCCGCGCTCTTTACGACCTCCGGTCCGGCGCCCGTCGTGGGCTTACGTTGCGACGGGAAACCGAACAGACCGTGGGACAGTATCGCCGACGCGACGGGTGTCGTGCCGCCCCGGACGTCACGATCCGGTCAGCAATCGGGGCACCGGTCTCACAACCGGCTCATCCGGCCCGCTTGCACGCGGGCCGGGTGACCTGGGAGCTCTGGGGAGAGCCGTCCTCGATGGCGAGGATGCGGTGCAGCCGGGCGGCCACCAGCACCCGTTGCATCCGGTCCGGCACCCCGCGCAGCACCAGCCGGCGGCCGGTGCGCCCGGCCCTGCGGTGGGCGCCCATGATGACGCCGAGTCCGGTGGCGTCCCAGGAGTCCAGCTCGGTCAGGTCAAGGACCAGGTCACCGCGGCCGGCGTCCAGGGCGGAGTGCAGGACCGTACGGGCGTCCGCCGCGTTGCGGACGTCGAGGCGCCCCCCGACGACCAGCTCGGCGTGATCGCCCCTGATATGCATATGCGCTCCCCGGAGTGCTGCGAGGTGGATGAGGTGGAAAGGGATCTAAAGAACTGACTGCCTCTCACACGACAAAGTTGCCGCCTGTAAGCGAATCAATACCGAGTTCACACGGTGGGGTGAACGGTTTTTGGCGCTTCCCGGTCAGTACTGGTAAAAGCCTTGACCGCTCTTGCGGCCCAGGTCGCCCGCGTCCACCATTCGGCGCATGATCTCCGGCGGCGCGAACTTCTCGTCCTGGCACTCGGTGTAGATGTTGCCGGTGGCGTGCAGCAGGATGTCCACCCCGGTGAGGTCGGTGGTCGCCAGCGGGCCCATGGCATGGCCGAAGCCCAGCTTGCAGGCGATGTCGATGTCCTCGGCGCTGGCCACCCCGGACTCGTAGAGCTTGGCCGCCTCGACCACCAGGGCCGAGATCAGACGCGTGGTCACAAAGCCGGCCACATCGCGGTTGACCACAATGCAGGTCTTGCCCACACCCTCGGCGAACTCCCGGGCCTTGGCCAGGGTTTCATCGCTGGTCTTGTAGCCGCGCACCAGCTCGCACAGCTGCATCATGGGCACCGGAGAGAAGAAGTGGGTGCCCACCACCCGCTCCGGGTGCCGGGTAGCCGCCGCGATCTTGGTGATCGGGATGGCGGAGGTGTTGGAGGCCAGCACCGTCTCCTCGCGCACCAGGCCGTCCAGGGTGCGGAAGATCTCCCGCTTGGTGTCGATGTCCTCGAAGACCGCCTCCACCACGATGTCCACGTCGGCGACCGCGTCCAGGTCGGTGGTGGTGGTGATCCGGCCCAGCGCCTGCTCGGCCGCGGCGGCCTCCAGCTTGCCCTTGGAGACGAACTTCTCGTACGAGGCCGCGATTCCGTCCGTACCGCGCTTGAGGGCCTCGTCGGTGACATCCCGCAGCACGACGTCCCAACCGGCCTGCGCGGAGACCTGCGCGATCCCCGAACCCATCAGTCCGGCACCGATGACGGCGAGCTTCCTGGCCACAGCTGTCCCCTTACTTCCTGGTACTTCCCTGTTCTTGGCTCTCTCGGGCGGACCTTAGCGTCCGGCGGGGCGCTGTTGGGAAGTTAGAGATGCGCGTCACGTCCTGTTTGACGGACGTCACACTCCGCGCCCCACCGAGCCCGCCACATACAGCAGTTGGGCCCCTTGCGTCCCGCTTGTCACGCGCTTGCGCACTAGGCTTTCGGGCATGGTCCACCTGACGCGCATCTACACCCGCACCGGAGACGACGGCACCACCGCCCTGGGCGACATGAGCCGCACCGCCAAGACCGACACCCGTATCGCCGCCTACGCCGACGCCAACGAGGCCAACGCGGCGATCGGGGTGGCCATCGCGCTGGGGCAACTGCCGGAGGACATCGTCCGGGTGCTGGTCCGCATCCAGAACGACCTCTTCGACGTGGGCGCCGACCTGGCCACCCCGGTGGTGGAGAACCCCGAGTACCCCCCGCTGCGGGTGGAGCAGTCCTATGTGGACAAGCTGGAGGCGGACTGCGACCGCTTCCTGGCGGACCTGGAGAAGCTGCGCAGCTTCATCCTGCCCGGCGGCACCCCCGGCGCCGCGCTGCTGCACCAGGCATGCACGGTGGTACGGCGCGCGGAGCGCTCCACCTGGGCGGCGCTGGCCGAACACGGGGACGCCATGAACGCCCTGACGGCGACCTATCTGAACCGGCTCTCGGACCTGCTGTTCATCCTTGCGCGGACGGCGAACAAGGAGCTCGGGGACGTCCTCTGGGTGCCCGGCGAGAACCGCTGACCTACGGCGCGCCCCGGCCCGGCTGGGGC
>NZ_JBIUAW010000002.1:265849-349848 GCF_044593195.1 Streptomyces sp. NPDC052396 | reverse complement strand
CATCCTTGCGCGGACGGCGAACAAGGAGCTCGGGGACGTCCTCTGGGTGCCCGGCGAGAACCGCTGACCTACGGCGCGCCCCGGCCCGGCTGGGGGTCCGGGGGTTATCCCCCGGAAAAATGCAGCATCCTTGCGCGGACGGCGAACAAGGAGCTCGGGGACGTGCTGTGGGTGCCCGGCGAGAACCGCTGAGCAGCCGGTCGGTCAGTTCCTCGCCCGCCTGGGCCAGATGGTGTAGCTGAGCGCGATCACCAGGTTGATGCCGATCACCAGCAGCATCTTCCCCTGCCAGGCCCGCAGCGAACTGGTGTCCCCGGAGCCGCCCACGTACCAGACGGCCGCCTGGAGCAGGGCCAGCGCGACGGTGGCGGCCAGCACCCACTGACCCGCCACCTTCCACTCGTGCACCGTCCGCGCGGCCCCGTACCTCGGTGGCTTCACCGGCGGCGGGCCGCCCGCGAAGCGGTGGGCGAAGCGCTGGTCCACCCAGGTCAGGGTGGCGTGGCCCAGGCCGGCCGAGTAGCCGATGTAGACCGCCGCCAGGCCGTGCTTCCAGTCGGCCGTGGCGCCTCCGCGCAGATCGACCGCGGTGGCGATGAGCAGCACCAGTTCCAGCACCGGTTCCAGCAGCAGCACCGCCGCCCCGGCCCGGGGCTTCCTGGCCAGATAGCGCAGGCTCAGACCGGCGGCCAGCAGCACCCAGAAGCCGGCCTCACAGATCACGATCAGCGTGACGATCACGGCACCGCCCCTCTCTCAGTCGCCTTCCTCCAGGCTCGCCGGTCATCCGGGGCCGGTCCTCGTCGGCCGAGAGGATTTCCGCCTGCATCCTTCGATGTACGGCCGCACCCGTGTGACGTGCTGAGATGGAGCCATGCCCGTCCGTCTGCCGCGTCGCCCCCGGGCCACCGACCTGCTGATCGCGGCCGCCGGACTGGCCGGCGGGCTGCTGCTGTACCTGCTGGGGCTGGTCAACGGCGGGCCGCTGGGCACCTCCCGGCGGCTGGCGCTGGTCTGGCTGCTGGTGATGGCCGGGGCCGAAGTCCTGCGCCGGAGCGCCCCGTTGGCCGCGCTCGCCCTGGGGACGGCGGTGCTGGCGCTCGATGTGACCACCGGCGGTCTGCTGGCCACCTGGGTGATGTACACCGACCTGGTCTACGCGGCGGTGCTCTACGGTTCGCCGGCCGCCGGCCGGGTCGTCCCGCGCCTCGCCGAGCTGGTCACCGTGCTGGGCACGCTGGTGGCCATCGCGCTGATCCGCCGGCCGCCGGCGGTGCTGATCGGGGTGACGCTGGGGGTGCTCACCGCCGTCCCCGCCTGGACCGGGGTGGGGGTGCGGCGGCACCGGGACGCCGCCGAGGCGGCCCTGCTCGCGGCCGAACGCACCGCGCTGCTGGCCGAGTTGGACCGGCGCGAGGCGGTGGGCGCGGAGCGCGCCCGGATGGCCCGCGAGCTGCATGATGTGATCGCCGGCCATCTGTCCGCCATCGCCCTGCACTCCACCGCGGCGCTGTCCATCGGCGAGGCGGCAGCCTCCCGGGAGGCGCTGGGGGTGATCCGGGAGAACAGTGTGCGGGGGCTGGCCGAGATGAAGCGCCTGATCGGGGTGTTGCGGCAGCCCGGGGACGAGGAGCCGGCCATCCGGCCCACCCTGGACGGCCTGGACGCGCTGCTGGCCCGGGCCCGGGCCGCCGTGGTGGACCGGCGGTTCCGCTTCGTCCTACGGGACGAGCGGGGAGCGGGCCCGCTGCCGGCGCCGGTGGAGCTGGCCGCGTACCGCATCGTCCAGGAGTCGCTCACCAACGCGGTCAAACACGCGGCGCCCGGCCCGGTGACGGTGGCCCTCCTCGGCGGCGACGGCCGGCTGACCGTCCGGGTCACCAGTGCGCTGGGCGCCATGAACGGACCCCGGGCACCGGGCGCCGGTGCCGGGCTGACCGGCATGCGTGAGCGGGTCGCCCTGGTGGGCGGCTCGCTCACGGCCGGACCCGCCGGCGGCCGGTGGCGGGTCCAGGCGGAACTGCCGCTGGCCGATGAGGGATTGCCGGGCGGGTGAGGGCGCCCGCCGTGTCACGCCGGCGGTACAGCGACCGCGAGGAGCGCGCCCCCGGTGGGGCGTCGTGGAAGGAGAGACCCGATGAACGACATCCGTGTCCTGGTAGCCGATGACCAAGCGGCCGTCCGCTCGGGACTGGTGCTGATCCTGCGCTCGGCCCCCGGCATCGAGGTGGCCGGTGAGGCCGCGGACGGCGAGGAGGCCATCCGCCTCACCCGGCGGCTGCGCCCCGATCTGGTGCTGATGGACGTCCGGATGCCGCGGCTGGACGGCGTCTCGGCGACCCGGGTGATCACCTCCGAGCAGCTGGCGGACGTGCTGGTCCTGACCACCTTCGACCTCGATGAGTATGTCTTCGGGGCGCTGCGGGCCGGCGCGGCCGGCTTTCTGCTGAAGAACGCCGAGGCCGCCGAACTGGTGGCGGCGGTACGGACGGTGGCGCGCGGCGAGGGCCTGATCTCCCCCGCGGTGACCCGCCGGCTGATCGCCGAGTTCGCCCGGCGCGCCCCGGCTCCCCCGGCCCGGGCCACGGTGCTGGACGCGCTGACGCCCCGGGAACGCCAGGTGCTGGCCGCACTGGGCGAGGGACTGTCCAACGCGGAGGTCGGCGCACGGCTGGGCATGGCCGAGGCCACGGTGAAGACGCATGTCAGCCGGCTGCTGCCCAAGCTCGGGCTGCGCAGCAGGGTGCAAGCGGCGGTGCTGGCCCAGGAGTTGGGTATGGTCCAGACCTCTTGACCGTTGGTACAGACCTTTTTACGCTCCCTTCACCGCATGGTTGAACCCGCACCCCCCGGCATCCACTCGCTCAACCGGCGGCGCACAGGTCACGGAACCCCCACCTACTCCCCACCATCCGGACCTCTTCAAGGAGCACCCTTGAACCTCAGAATCCCCGCGGCTTTCGCCGCGTTCCTGCTGCCCGCCGCGGCGCTTGTCGGCCTCGCCGCGCCGGCCCATGGCCAAAGCGGCCCGCCCCGCCTCAAGGACGGCCCGGCCGCCACCGCCACCTTCGCCAGGACCTCCGACTGGGGCACCGGTTACCAGGGGCAGTGGACGGTCAAGAACACCGGCAGCACCACCCTCAACGGCTGGACGGTGGAGTGGGATCTGCCCGCCACCACCACCGTGGGCGCCTACTGGGACGCCCTGGTCACCGGTTCCGGCTCGCACTACAGCGCCAAGAACCGTGAGTACAACGGCACTCTGGCGCCCGGCGCCAGCGTCAGCTTCGGCTTTGTCGCCTCGGGTGCCGGCGCCCCGTCCGGCTGCAAGCTCAACGGCGGCTCCTGCGACGGCTCTTCCACCGGCACCCCGCCCAGCGCCCCGGGCCGGCCGGAGTCCACCGCGATCAGCGCCACCAGCATCTCGCTGAAGTGGGCGGCGGCCACCGACACCAAGGGAATCAAGGACTACGACGTCTACCGGGGCACCATCAAGGTCGCCACGGTGGCCGAACTCGCCTACACCGACAGCGGGCTGACCCCGGACACCGAGTACAGCTATACGGTGGTGGCCCGCGATCTCGACGACCGGACCGGACCGGCGAGCCCGGCGGCCGCCTTCCGCACCACCAGGAGCGGTTCCGACCAGCCGCCCTCCACACCCGGCACCCCACAGGCCACCGCCGTCACCGACACCTCGATAACTCTCGGCTGGACGGCCGCATCCGCGGACAAGGGCATCAAGAACTACGACATCTACCGGGGCACCACCAAGGTGGGCACCACCGCCCAAACCACCTATAACGACACCGGGTTGACCCCCGGCACCGACTACACCTACACCGTGCTGGCCCGGGACAACGCCGGCCAGACCGGCCCGGCCAGCGCCGCGCTGACGGTACGGACCACCGGCGGCCAGGGGCAGCCGGGCGGATTCTCCAAGATCGGCTACTTTGTCCAGTGGGGCATCTACGGCCGGGGATACACGGTGAAGTCCCTGGACACCACGGGCGCGGCGGCCAAGCTCACCCAGCTCAACTACGCCTTCTCCAATATCGATCCCAACAACCTCACCTGTCTCAATGGCGTCACCAAGGCCACCAGCTCCAACCCGGAGGACCCCAGCCAGGGTGATGGCGCCGGGGATTCCTGGGCGGACTACGAGAAGGGCTTCGGCGCCGGTGATGCGGTGGACGGCGTGGCCGACACCTGGGACCAGCCGCTGGCCGGCAACTTCAACCAGCTGAAGAAGCTCAAGGCCAAGTACCCCCGGCTCCGGACGCTGATCTCGATCGGCGGCTGGACCTACAGCAAGTACTTCTCCGATGTCGCCAGGACCGACGCCTCCCGGCAGAAGTTTGTGAAGTCCTGTATCGACATGTACATCAAGGGCAATCTGCCGGTCAGCAACGGCCGCGGCGGCGACGGGACCGCGGCCGGGGTGTTCGACGGCTTTGACATCGACTGGGAGTGGCCCGGCTCGGACGGCCACCCCGGCAACCATGTCTCCAAGGACGACAAGGCCAACAACACCCTGCTGTTCGCCGAGTTCCGCAAGCAGCTGGACGCGCTGAGCGCCACCACCGGCAAGAAGTACCTGCTGTCGGCCTTCACTCCGGCCGACCCGGCGAAGCTCGCGGCCGGCTGGGAGATCACCGCCGGCAAGCCCAATGTCTTCGACTCCATGGACTACGCCAATGTCCAGGGCTATGACTTCCATGGCTCCGGCAGCGACAACAGCTGGGAGCCCAAGCGCACCGGGCACCAGGGGAACCTCTACCAGGACCCCAAGGACCCCGGTACCACCAAGTTCAGTGTGGCGAACACCGTCCAGACCTATCTGGACGCCGGGGTCGACCCCCGGAAGCTGGCTCTGGGGCTGGCCTTCTACGGCCGGGGCTGGCAGCAGGTGGCGGACGGCGGCGCGCATGGCGCCTGGCAGCAGGCCAATGGGGCCGCACCGGGGCAGTTCCCGGAGGAGTCCGGGACCCGGGGCTATGACAACCTGATCGCTTCCGTCCCGGACCTGACCGTCTACCACGATGAACAGGCGGTCGCCACCTATGGGTTCACCGGTGACAACGGCCAGTGGTGGACCTTCGACGACGCCTGGTCCATCGCCAAGAAGACCGCCTGGCTGAAGTCCAAGGGCCTGGGCGGGGCGATGATCTGGGAGATGTCCGGGGACAGCGGCACGCTGATGACCGCGCTGGACAACGGACTGCGGTAGTCACCACCTGGGGTCCGGGGCCAGGCCCCGGGCCCCTACGCCACGTTCACTCGCTGCCCGGGCGGCGCCGCCTCCAGCCAGGCCAGGAAGCCGGTGAGCGCGTCCTCGCTCATCGCCAGCTCCAGGCGCGTGCCGCGGTGCAGACAGACCAGCACCACCGCGTCGGACAGCAGCGCCAGTTCCTCCTCGCCATGCGGCATCCGCCGCTCCCGCACCTCGATACAGGCGCGTTCCAGTACCCGGCGCGGCCGGGGGGCGTAGGAGAACACCCGGAACCACTCGATCCGGTCACCGTTGTAGCGGGCGACGCCGTACACCCAGCCCTTGCCCGCCGGATCGGCCGGCTCCTCGGGAACGTTCCAGCGCAGGCTGCAGTCGAAGGTGCCGCCCGACCGCTGGATGAGCCGCCGGCGCAGGCCGAAGACAAACAGACCCAGCAGAACCAGCAGCACGACGATGCCGCTCACCAGCAGAGCGAGGACCATCACCACCGACCTCCTCGCATGATCCAGAGCAACCGCACCTGTATTGCCTCAGCCGCGGACCGCTCTGGATTGTTCCAGGCGGCCCGCGGCTGAGGGATGTTCTTGGTCCAGTCCCGGGCTAGTGAACGCCCGTGACCGCACGCAGCCGGACGGACGCGCGTCGCTCGGCGGCCGCGTCGGCATCCGACTTGGCACGGTCCAGCGCCCGCTCCGCGCGCTGGACGTCGATCTCGTCCGCCAGCTCCGCGACCTCCGCGAGCAGCGAGAGCTTGTCGTCCGCGAAGGAGATGAACCCGCCGTGCACCGCGGCGACGACGGCGCCGCCGTCCGTGGTCCGGATGGTCACCGGGCCGGACTCCAGCACACCGAGCAGCGGCTGGTGGCCGGGCATGACGCCGATGTCACCCGATGTGGTACGCGCGATGACCAGGGTGGCCTTGCCGGACCAGACGCTCCGGTCCGCCGCGACCAGCTCGACGTGCAGCTCAGCAGCCAACGTGGCTCCTCGGGTTGGACACCTGCCGGGCAGGCAGGCGTTGGGTCAAAGAATAGGGGACGTACGGACCGGGGGCGGGGCCGCCCCGCCCCCGGCCGTCAGAGCACAAGGCTCAGGAGACGCCCAGCTCCTTGGCGTTGTTCTTCAGGTCCTCAAGACCACCGCACATGAAGAACGCCTGCTCCGGGAAGTGGTCGAACTCACCGTCGCAGATGGCGTTGAACGCCGCGATGGACTCGTCCAGCGGGACGTCCGAACCGTCGACACCGGTGAACTGCTTCGCCGCGTGGGTGTTCTGCGACAGGAAGCGCTCCACCCGGCGGGCACGGTGCACGACCAGCTTGTCCTCTTCGCCGAGCTCGTCGATGCCGAGGATGGCGATGATGTCCTGGAGGTCCTTGTACTTCTGCAGGATCCCGATGACGCGGCGAGCGGCCTCGTAGTGGTCCTGCGCGATGTAACGCGGGTCCAGGATGCGGGAGGTGGAGTCCAGCGGGTCCACCGCCGGGTAGATGCCCTTCTCCGAGATCGGACGGGAGAGCACCGTGGTGGCGTCCAGGTGGGCGAAGGTGGTCGCCGGAGCCGGGTCGGTCAGGTCGTCCGCGGGGACGTAGATCGCCTGCATCGAGGTGATCGAGTGACCACGGGTCGAGGTGATGCGCTCCTGGAGGAGACCCATCTCGTCGGCCAGGTTCGGCTGGTAGCCCACCGCGGAGGGCATCCGGCCGAGCAGGGTCGACACCTCGGAACCGGCCTGGGTGAAGCGGAAGATGTTGTCGATGAAGAACAGCACGTCCTGCTTCTGCACATCGCGGAAGTACTCCGCCATGGTCAGACCGGCCAGGGCCACGCGCAGACGGGTGCCCGGGGGCTCGTCCATCTGACCGAAGACCAGCGCGGTCTTGTCCAGAACGCCCGACTCTTCCATTTCCTGGATGAGGTCGTTGCCCTCACGGGTGCGCTCACCGACGCCGGCGAACACGGAAACACCTTCGTGCAGCTTCGCCACACGCATGATCATTTCCTGGATCAGCACGGTCTTGCCGACACCGGCACCACCGAACAGACCGATCTTTCCACCCTTGACATACGGGGTGAGCAGGTCGACGACCTTCAGACCGGTCTCGAACATCTCGGTCTTGGACTCGAGCTGGTCGAACGCCGGGGCCTTGCGGTGGATGGACCAGCGCTCGGTGACCTCGGCCTCGGCCTCGGGGTCATTGAGGATGCGGCCCAGGGTGTTGAACACCCGGCCCTTGGTGACATCGCCGACCGGCACGGTGATGCCCTCACCGGTGTCGGTCACCGCGGCCTGGCGGACCAGGCCGTCGGTGGGCTCCATGGAGATGGCGCGCACCAGGCCCTCGCCCAGGTGCTGCGCGACCTCCAGGGTCAGGGTCTTCTTCTTGCCGGCCTCGGCCGGGTCGGAGACCTCGACGGTCAGCGCGTTGTAGATCTCCGGCATCGCGTCGACGGGGAACTCCACGTCGACGACGGGGCCGATGACCCGTGCGACGCGGCCCGCCGCAGCAGCCGTCTCAACAGTGGTGGTCATTTATCGGTCACTCCCCGCGGTCGCGTCGGCCAGGGCACTCGCGCCACCGACGATCTCGCTGATTTCCTGGGTGATGTCGGCCTGTCGGGCCGCGTTGGCAAGCCGCTTGAGCGACTTGATGAGCTCTTCCGCGTTGTCGGTCGCGGACTTCATCGCCCGGCGGCGGGCCGCGTGCTCGGAAGCCGCGGCCTGCAGCAGCGCGTTGTAGACCCGGGACTCGACATAGCGCGGCAGCAGCGCGTCGAGCACGCCCTCGTCCGACGGCTCGAAGTCGAACAGCGGAAGGATCTTGTCCTTCGCCGTCTCGGTCTCTTCCTCCGTCGCCTCCAGGCTGAGCGGCAGCAGCCGCTTCTCGACCGGGTTCTGCGTCATCATCGACACAAACTCCGTGAAGACGATGTGCAGTTCGTCCACGCCGCCCTCGGCCGTGTCCGTCAGGACGGCCTGGATCAGCGGGTCGGCCACCTTCTTGGCATCGGCGTAGGTCGGGCTGTCCGTGAAGCCGGTCCAGCTGTCCACCACCGGACGCTCACGGAACCCGTAGTACGACACGCCCTTGCGGCCGATGATGTAGTGGACGACCTCCTTGCCCTCCGCGCGCAGCCGCTCGGTGAGCTTGTCCGCCGCCTTGATGGCGTTGGAGGAGTAGCCGCCGGCCAGACCACGGTCGCTCGTGACGAGCAGGACCGCGGCCCGGACCGGGTTCTCCGCCTCGGTCGTCAGCGGGTGCTTGGTGTTCGACCCGGTGGCAACCGCGGTCACTGCCCGGGTGAGCTCACTGGCGTACGGAGTGGACGCGGCCACCTGGCGCTGTGCCTTGACGATGCGCGAGGCGGCGATCATCTCCATCGCCTTGGTGATCTTCTTGGTCGCGGAGACGGACTTGATCCGCCTCTTGTAGACCCGGAGCTGGGCACCCATGCTCAGCCCTCGCCCAGCAGCTTGCCGCCCGACGTCTCGAACCGCTGCTTGAAGGACTCCACCGCGTCGCCCAGGGCCTGCAGCGTGTCGTCGGACATCTTGCCGCCCTCGACGATGCTGGTCATCAGGCCCTTGTGGCTCTGGTGCAGGAAGTCGAGCAGCTCACGCTCGAAGCGACGGATGTCCTCGACCGGAACGTCGTCCATCTTGCCGGTGGTGCCGGCCCAGATGGAGACGACCTGGTCCTCGGTGGCGTACGGGGCGTACTGGGTCTGCTTCAGCAGCTCGACCATGCGCTTGCCGCGCTCCAGGGCCGCCTTGGAGGCCGCGTCCAGGTCGGAACCGAAGGCGGCGAACGCCTCCAGCTCACGGAACTGGGCGAGGTCCACACGCAGTCGGCCGGAGACCTGGCGCATGGCCTTGTGCTGGGCGGAGCCACCGACTCGGGACACCGAGATACCGACGTTCAGCGCCGGGCGCTGGCCCGCGTTGAACAGGTCGGACTCCAGGAAGCACTGGCCGTCGGTGATGGAGATGACGTTGGTCGGGATGAACGCCGAGACGTCGTTGGCCTTGGTCTCGACGATCGGCAGACCGGTCATGGAACCGGCGCCCATCTCGTCGGAGAGCTTGGCGCAGCGCTCCAGCAGACGGGAGTGCAGGTAGAAGACGTCGCCCGGGTAGGCCTCACGGCCCGGCGGACGGCGCAGCAGCAGCGAGACGGCACGGTAGGCGTCGGCCTGCTTGGACAGGTCGTCGAAGACGATCAGGACGTGCTTGCCCTGGTACATCCAGTGCTGGCCGATGGCGGAACCGGTGTAGGGGGCCAGGTACTTGAAGCCCGCCGGGTCGGACGCCGGAGCCGCGACGATGGTCGTGTACTCCAGGGCGCCGGCCTCCTCCAGGGCGCCGCGGACCGCGGCGATGGTGGAGCCCTTCTGGCCGATGGCGACGTAGATGCAGCGGACCTGCTTGTTGGGGTCGCCGGTGCGCCAGTTGGCACGCTGGTTGATGATCGTGTCGATCGCCAGGGCGGTCTTGCCGGTCTGGCGGTCGCCGATGATCAGCTGACGCTGGCCACGGCCGATCGGGGTCATCGCGTCGACGGCCTTGTAGCCCGTCTCCATCGGCTCGTGGACCGACTTGCGGACCATGACGCCGGGCGCCTGCAGTTCGAGGGCGCGGCGGCCCTCGGTCTTGATCTCGCCGAGGCCGTCGATCGGGTTGCCCAGCGGGTCGACGACGCGGCCGAGGTAGCCCTCGCCCACACCGACGGAGAGCACCTCACCGGTGCGCTGCACCGGCTGGCCCTCCTCGATGCCGCTGAACTCACCGAGGACGACCGCACCGATCTCGCGCTCCTCGAGGTTGAGGGCGAGGCCGAGGGTGCCGTCCTCGAACTTCAGCAGTTCGTTCGCCATGGCCGAGGGAAGGCCCTCGACCTTCGCGATGCCGTCGCCGGCAACGCTGACCGTACCGACCTCCTCGCGCGAGGCCGCGTCCGGCTTGTACGCCTGGACAAAGTTCTCCAGCGCGTCCCGGATCTCCTCCGGCCGGATCGTGAGCTCCGCCATCTGGGTTCCCTGCTCTCCTTGTTGGGCCCGAAGTATTTCTTGCCTGCGGGGCACTGTGTCCCATCAGCGGCTGGCGCCGCGTGACCCGCAGGACGGCCCAACTCGGGCCGTCAGTACTGCTCTTGAGTTGGTGGCTGGTCAGCCGGCCATCCGCCGGCCCGCTTCGGCGAGCCGTTCGGCGATGGCACCGTTGATGACCTCGTCGCCGATCCGCACCTGGACACCACCGAGGATCTCGGGGTCCACGTCCAGGTTGAGGTGGACGCGGCGTCCGTAGAGCCCGGCCAGGGCGTCGCCGAGGCGCTGCTTCTGGACGTCGCTCAGCGGCACCGCCGAGGTGACCACCGCGACCATCCGGTCCCGGCGCTCCGCCGCCAGCTTGGAGAGGGCGGTGAGGCCCGCTTCCAGGCTACGGCCTCGCGGGGCGGTGACCAGTCGGACGACCAGGCGCTCGGTGACCGGGTGCGCCTTGCCGCCCAGCAGGCTGTGCAGCAGCTGCGCCTTGGCGGCCCGGGCGGCCACCTTGTCGGTCAGCGCGGCACGCAGGGCGGAGTCCGAGCCGACGATCCGGCTGAAGCGGAACAGCTCGTCCTCGACGTCGTCCAGGGCACCGGCCCGCTGTGCGGCCACCAGCTCGGCGCTCGCGGCCAGTTCCTCCAGCGCGTCCACCAGGTCGCGCGAGGAGGACCAGCGGGACCGGACCAGACCGGACACCAGCTCGGCGCACTCCTCGCCGACCTGACCGCTCAGCAGGCGGGTGGCCAGCTGGGCCTTGGCCTCGCCGGCCTGCGCCGGGTCGGTGAGGACCCGGCGCAGCGACACCTCGCGGTCGAGCAGCGCGGTGACGGCGGCAAGGTCCTGGGCGAGCTTCTCGGCGTCGACGGCGGTGTTGTCCGCCAGCGCGTTGAAGCTCTCGCGTGCGGAAGCCAGGGCTTCGCGGCTCGCTCCGTTCACCGGCCGGCCTCCGTCTTCTGCTCGGCCGCCTTGGACTCCAGGGCGTCCAGGAAGCGGTCGATGGTGCGACCCTGCACGGCGGAGTCCGTGACGGACTCGCCGACGATCCGGCCGGCCAGGTCCATCGCCAGCTGGCCGACGTCCTGACGGAGCGTGGCCGCGGCGACCTGGCGGTCGGCCTCGATCTGGGCATGACCGGCAGCGATGATCTCCTCACGCTGCCGCTGGCCCTCGGCCCGCATCTCGGCGATCAGCGCGACGCCCTGCTCCTGCGCCTCCTGGCGCAGCCGCGCGGCCTCGTGGCGGGCGTCGGCGAGCTGGGCCCGGTAGTCCTCGAGCGCCTGCTGAGCCTCGTCCTGGGCTGCCTTGGCCTTCTCCATGCCGCCCTCGATGGCCGCCCGGCGCTCGTCCAGAACCCGGTTGAGGTTCGGGAGGAGCTTCTTGCCGAGGAACAGGAAGACGATGAGGAAGGCGATAAGGCCGATGACAAGCTCTGGGATCGGCGGGAGGAGCGGGTTCTCCGCTTCCTCGGCCGCCCGGATGACCAGGGCGTTCACATCAGTGCCTTTCGTCGAAAAGGGTGGTCGATGGGCTTACTTGAAGACGAAGCCCATGACGATGCCGATCAGGGCGAGCGCCTCACAGAAGGCGAAGCCCATGATCTGGTTGGTGCGGATCAGACCGGCCGCCTCGGGCTGACGGGCCAGGGCCTGGGTGCCGTTGCCGAAGATGATGCCGACGCCGACGCCGGGGCCGATGGCGGCGAGGCCGTAGCCGATGGCGCTGGCGCTGCCGGTGAAGGCCTTGTCGGAGGCGAGGTTGACCATGTCGAGAGCAGCGGACATGCCGTTACTTCCTTCTCTTTCACGGACCGATGGGGGTTGGCCACCGGACGTTAGGGGTTGAACTGGGGCGGGACGGGGGTGCTCAGTGGTGCTCGGAGAGCGCGCCCTGGATGTAGCTGGTGGCCAGGAGGACGAAGATGTACGCCTGGACGGCCTGGATGAAGAGCTCGAAGGCGGTCATCGCGATCGTCATCAGGAACGACGCGCCCGCGTAGGCGATGCCGATGCCGTTCAGCAGGTACCAGCTGGCGATGGTGAACATCACGATCAGCAGGTGGCCGGCGAACATGTTGGCGAAGAGCCGGACCGCGTGAGTGAAGGGCCGGATGATCAGGTTCGACAGGGCCTCGATCACCACGATGAGCGGCAGAACCCAGCCCAGCTCCTTGTTGTAGCCGGTGATGTTCTTCCAGCCACCGACGAAGCCGTGCTTCCGGAAGGTCAGGCTGACCCACATGATGTAGACGATCGCGGCCAGGCCGGCGGGGTAGGCGATGATCGACGTCACGGGGAACTGGGCGACCGGAATGATCGACCAGAGGTTCATGATCCAGACGAAGAAGAACAGCGAGACCATGAAGGGGACGTACTTCTCGCCCACTCGCTTGCCGAGCGCCTCGTAGACGATGCCGCGGCGCACGAAGTCGTAACCGGCTTCACCGACCATCTGCAGCTTGCCCGGCACCACCTTGGCCCGGCCGAAGGCCGCCCAGAAGAAGCCGACGACCACCAGAGAGCCCAACAGAGCCAGCAGCATGGGCTTGTTGAACTCGACCCCGCCGATGGTGAACAGCGGGTCGAAGACAAACGAGTGGAGCCCTGGGGCCGGGAAGCCGCACCCGTTGAAGATGTGGCAATCGGTCTCGAAGGCGAGCATCTGGTCAGCACTCACCGCGAGCTCCTTCAGCGTGGCGCATAGGTACGGCAACCTCGTTGTGTCGGCGCGGCATGCAGCCACGGAACGGCACTGGACTGGTCTTACGGATGGGGGTGCGGCAGGTCGGCCGGTGGCCGAAAGGCATCACGGGCATCAGCTGCGCCGACGTCCGGCTCTCGTCCGTAAAAATCGGGGATCCGGTCATCCGCGTCCGCTGCACCTCAGATGGCACCGGACGATAGCAGGTGAGCACGCGCCCATTTATCTCGGCCCTACCCCTCATGAGGGGGAGCCGCTGGGCGTGGGCTTCTTGGCGTCCGCGGACTGCGGGTCCACGTAGAAGATCTTCGCCTTCATCCAGGCGCGTGCCTGAGCGGCGATCCAGGTCAGCGTCGCGGCCAGCAACGAGAAGGCGAAGGCCTTGGAGTTGAAGAGCGTGGTGCCCTTGAACACCATCAGGAACACCGCGACAAACAGGAACTGGGTCATGTACAGCAGCAGACCCATGGCCTGGAAGAGCTGCGGGAACTGCTTGGCCGACCGCTGCAGGCCGAGCAGCCCCCCGCCCATCACCAGGAGGGTCAGCAGGAGGCCTACGGCGGAACCGATGGCCCCCTTGCCTCCGGCGAGTGCGAAACCTACGGCAATGGCGACAACGCCGACAGCAGCTGTCGGCACGGCGCACTGAACCGGCATTCGGGCGTCGTTGGCCTGCATGAAGGGTCTCTCCGGCGGAGTTGGAAGCAACGATTCGTCGGGGACGAGGGTATCCCGGGCGCACGAAGGGACTCGTGACCGAAGGGCCGTCGCACTACGGTCCTTCGTTCAGCCAC
The DNA here is from genome assembly GCF_044593195.1 of Streptomyces sp. NPDC052396. Classification (NCBI taxonomy): domain Bacteria; kingdom Bacillati; phylum Actinomycetota; class Actinomycetes; order Kitasatosporales; family Streptomycetaceae; genus Streptomyces; species Streptomyces sp. NPDC052396. Next base: position 336,078 of record NZ_JBIUAW010000002.1, on the reverse strand, counting down.
CGGGTTTAGTGAACGGTATCACAAACTATTTGATGAGGTCTTTACCTATATCGTGTGCCGCCCATCACACGCAAGAGTGAAGCCACCCGACCTTGGCCTGACGGGCGGCCCAGCCTCTGGTACGAGCCCCGGCGCGGGCTACCCGTCGGCCTTGCGCACCGAGGCGAAGCGCTGCCGCTCCCCCACCGCGGTGCAGCCGTGCAGCCCCATCTCGGTGGCGGCCTCGTCGGCCGGCGTCGGCTCGGACGGGGTGTGCTCCTGGGGCGCCCTGCGGCGGTAGCGCGGCGGGACCGCCCACTGCGCCCAGATGGGCACCCGGGGGGTGAACCGGGGCATCAGCAGCAGCACCAGGCCCACCGCGCTGAAGGCCACCACCAGCAGCAACAGCCACCCGCTGCCCGAGTGGACCGAGTAGGCCACCGTGCCAAAGGCGATCAGCGCCGACCAGAAGTACATGATCAGCACCGCGCGGCTGTGCGAGTGCCCGATCTGCAGCAGCCGGTGATGCAGATGCCCGCGGTCCGCCGCGAACGGGGACTGGCCGTTCCAGGTGCGCCGCACCACCGCCAGCACCAGGTCGGCGGCCGGCACCGCGATCACCGTCAGCGGCAGCAGCAGCGGGATGTAGACCGGCACCATGCTCTGGGTGGTGGCCCGCTCGGAGCCGGTGAACAGGCTTATCGCGTCCGGGTCCAGCTGGCCGGTGATGGAGATGGCGCCCGCCGCCATCACCAGCCCGATGAGCATCGAGCCCGAGTCGCCCATAAAGATACGTGCGGGATGCATGTTGTGTGGCAGGAAGCCCAGGCACATGCCCATCAGCACAATGGCGAACAGCGCGGCCGGGGCGGCCGACTCCACGTTGTGGCCGTACCAGAGGCGGTAGGCGTACAGGAAGAACGCGGCCGCGGCGATGCACACCATGCCCGAGGCCAGGCCGTCCAGGCCGTCCACGAAATTCACCGCGTTGATGGTGATGACCACCAGGGCGACGGTCAGCAGGGTGCCCTGCATCGGGGTCAGCGCCACCGTGCCCACCCCGGGCAGCGGCAGCCACAGGATGGTCAGGCCCTGGAGCACCATCACACCCGCGGCGATCATCTGGCCGCCCAGCTTCACCAGGGCGTCCACGCCCCACTTGTCGTCCAGCACACCCAGCAGCCAGATCAGCCCGGCGCCGGAGAGCAGGGCCCGCGGCTCATTGGAGGACTGGAAGACCGGCTTGAGGCTGGAGAGGTGCGCGGCCACCAGCAGTCCCGCGCACAGCCCGCCGAACATCGCGATGCCGCCGAGCCGTGGGGTGGGTTCGCGGTGCACATCACGCGCACGGATCTCCGGCATGGCACCGGCCACGATCGCGAACTTCCGAACCGGGCCGGTCAGCAGGTAGGTGACCGCCGCGGTGACACACAGCGTCAGCAGGTATTCACGCACGGGCCGCCCCAGGGTTCTCGCTGGACATCACAGCCCACCACCATAAGCGCGCACACCGGTATCACGTGAATGCGGATAACGACGTTCACCACCCCCCGGCGGTTGCGTCCGGTCAGGACCGTACAGGGTGCGGCGGAAAGCGTCGCACCAGCTCCGCCACCTCCGCACGGACCCCCTCGGTGCCGCGCAGCGCGGCCCCCAGCAGCGCCGCCACCCGGGCCATCTCGGGCTCGCCCATGCCCTGGGTGGTGATGGCCGCGGTGCCCAGCCGCAGCCCCCTGGTGGCCCCGTGGGCGGCCAGGCCACAGGTGTCCAGCACGATGCCCGCGGCGGCCAGCCGGCCGCGGGCGGCGGTGGCCTCCAGGCCCAGCGGGGCCACATCGGCGGTGATCAGATGGGTGTCGGTGCCGCCGGTGGCGATGGCCAGGCCCTGCTCGGCCAGCGCGGCGGCCAGTGTCCGGGCGTTGCGCACCACCTGGTGCGCATAGCCGGCGAAGGCCGGGGTGGCGGCCTCGCCGAAGGCCACCGCCTTGGCGGCCACCGTGTGCATCTGGGCGCCGCCCTGGGTGAACGGGAAGACCGCCCGGTCGATCCGCTCCGCCAGCCGCTGCCCGCACAGCAGCATCCCGCCGCGCGGCCCGCGCAGCACCTTGTGGGTGGTGGCGCACACCACGTCGGCGTAGGGCACCGGATTGGGCGCCGCTCCCCCGGCGACCAGGCCGATGGGGTGCGCGGCGTCCACGATCAGCCGGGCGTCCACCTCGTCGGCGATCTCCCGGAAGAGGGCGTAGTCCAGGTGCCGGGGGTAGGAGATCGAGCCGCAGACAATGGCCCGGGGCCGCTGTTCACGGGCCAGGGCGCGCAGCCGGTCGTAGTCGATCAGGCCGGTGTGCCGGTCCACCCCGTAGCCGGTGAACTGGAACCAGCGGCCGGAGAAGTTGGCGGGCGAGCCATGGGTGAGGTGCCCGCCCTCCCGCAGTCCCATGGCCAGCACCCGGTCCCCGGGCCGGAGCAGCGCGGCATAGGCGGCCAGCACCGCGGCGGAGCCGGAGTGCGGCTGGACATTGGCGTGTTCGGCGCCGAACAGGGCCCTGGCCCGCTCCACCGCGATGCGCTCGGCCTGGTCGACCACCTCGCAGCCGCCGTGGTGGCGGTGGCCGGGATAGCCCTCGGCGTACTTGTTGGCCAGCGGGGACCCCAGGGCGGCCAGCACCGCGGGGGAGGTGAAGTTCTCGGCGGCGATCAGCTGGAGGCCGGAGGACTGCCGGGCCTCCTCGCCGAGCAGCACATCAGCGACCTCGGGGTCCTGTCTGACCAGTGCCTCGAAGCCCGGCCCCCGGCCGGGAACCGTGACGGAGACGTCGGCCGCGGTGGCGGCCCTGACCGGAGCGGGAGTGACGGGCATCGTGGGCTCCGATGCGTCGGCGCGTCAAAAGGGGTGTTCACCACCCAATGTAGGCCCGTGGCCGGGCGTATGCAGCGCCTACGCCGGAGCGGGGACGCCGGTGAGCGCCGTCACCACCGGGTCCAGCGCCTGGTTGATCTCATCGCCGATGGAGCGGAAGAAGGTGATCGGGGCGCCATAGGGGTCGTGCACCTCGTCGGCCTCCGCGTCCGGGGCCAGCAGCCAGCCGCGCAGCGCGGCGGCCGCCTGCACCAGGGCCCGGGCGCGCTCGACCATCCCGCCCGGGTGTTCCGGGTCGGGCAGGGTGGCCGGGTCGATGGCCCGTACCAGCCGGGTGAACTCCTTGAGGGTGAAGGTGCGCAGGCCCGCCGAGTGCCCCATGGAGATGACCTGGGCGCGGTGGTCGCGGGTGGCGGTGAGCACCAGGTCGGCCCGGATGACGTGCTCGTCCAGCAGCTCCCGGCCGGTGAAGCCATGGGCGTCGGCGCCGAAGTCGGCCAGCACGGTGGCCGCGTGCGCCTCCATGGGCGCTCCCTCATGCCCCCAGGTCCCGGCACTCTCCACCAGCAGGCCGCCGGCCAGGGGGTCGCCCAGGCGCTCGCTGAGGGCATGGCGGGTCAGCCGCTCGGTGATCGGCGAGCGGCAGACGTTGCCGGTGCTGACGTGGAGGATGCGGAAGGTGTCGGTGGTCTGCTCCGGTCCCGCTATGCCACGCCCCTGCGGGGCGATCAACTGGCCACCTCGAGCTCGGGTACCACCTCGCGGAGCTGCTCGGCGCTGATGGCGCCGGCGCGCAGCAGAACGGGCACCTTGCCGGTGACGTCCACGATGGAGGACGGCACATCGGCCGGGGTGGCGCCGCCGTCCAGGTAGACGGAGACCGAGTCGCCCAGCATCTCCTGGGCGGCGTCACAGGTCTGCGGGGCCGGGTGGCCGGTGAGGTTGGCGCTGGAGACGGCCATCGGCCCGAACTCGGTGAGCAGTTCGATGGCGACCGGGTGCAGCGGCATCCGCACCGCCACGGTGCCCCGGGTCTCGCCCAGGTCCCAGGTCAGCGAGGGCTGGTGGTTGGCGACCAGGGTGAGCGCGCCCGGCCAGAAGGCGTCCACCAGTTCCCAGGCCTGCTCGGAGAAGTCGGTGACCAGGCCGTGCAGGGTGTTGGGGGAGCCGACCAGGACCGGCGAGGGCATACCCCGGCCCCGGCCCTTGGCCTGCAGCAGGTCGCCCACGGCCTCGCGGCTGAAGGCGTCCGCACCGATGCCGTACACGGTGTCGGTGGGCAGCACGACCAGCTCGCCGCGGCGGACCGCGGCGGCCGCTTCGCGCAGACCGGTCTTGCGGTCGGTCGCGTCGCTGCAGTCGTAACGCCGTGCCATCTCTAGCCAACCTCCTCGTACGGGATGAATGTCTGTGCTGCCGCTGCCGTTCTCACGGCATCGCCTTTCGCGCGGTCGCGAACCGGGGCCGGTTGTTCAGGTCCGGGTGGTCGGCCGCGTCGGCCCAGCCGCGCTCCTCGGTGAAGATCCACGGCACCTGGCCGCCCTGGGTGTCGGCGTGCTCGATGACCACCACGCCGCCGGGGCGCAGCAGGCGGTGGGCGGTGCGCTCCAGGCCCCGGATGGTGTCCAGGCCGTCCTCGCCGGAGAACAGCGCCAGCTCCGGGTCGTGGTCGCGGGCCTCGGGGGCGACGTACTCCCACTCGGTGAGCGGGATGTACGGGGGGTTGCTGATGACCAGGTCGACCTGTCCGTCCAGCTCGGGGAGCGCCTGGAGGGCGTCCTGGTGGTGCAGCTGCACCCGGGAGCCCTCGATGTTCTTGCGCGCCCAGGCCAGCGCCCCCTCGTCCAGCTCCACGGCGTGCACCCGGGACCGGGGCACCTCCTGGGCCAGGGCCAGGGCGATGGCGCCGGAGCCGGTGCACAGGTCGACGATCAGCGGCTCCACCACGTCCATGGCGCGTACCGCGTCTATGGCCCAGCCGACCACCGACTCGGTTTCCGGCCGGGGCACGAACACTCCCGGGCCCACCTGGAGCTCCAGGTAGCGGAAGAACGCCCGGCCGGTGATGTGCTGAAGGGGTTCGCGGGCCTCGCGGCGGGCGATGACCTCCCAGTAGCGGGCGTCGAAGTCGGCGTCCGCCACCTGGTGCAGTGCACCGCGTTTGACGCCGTGCACCCAGGCGGCGAGCTCCTCCGCGTCGAAGCGCGGGGAGGGTACGCCGGCGTCGGCCAGCCGCTGGGTGGCCTGTGCCACCTCGGCGAGCAGCAGGTTCACTGGGCCTTCCTCCTGTTGCGCTCCATGACCAACGTGCGGGCGTTACTGGGCGGCCGCGAGCTTGGCCGCCGAGTCGGCGTCCACGCACGCCTGGATCACCGCGTCCAGGTCGCCGTCGAGCACCTGGTCCAAGTTGTACGCCTTGAAGCCCACCCGGTGGTCCGAGATCCGGTTTTCCGGGAAGTTGTACGTCCGGATCTTCTCGGAGCGGTCCACGGTACGGACCTGGCTGCGGCGCGCGTCGGCGGCCTCGGCCTCGGCCTTCTCCTGCGCGGCGGCCAGCAGCCGGGAGCGCAGGATGCGCATCGCCTGCTCCTTGTTCTGCAGCTGGCTCTTCTCGTTCTGGCAGGACGCGACCACCCCGGTGGGCAGGTGGGTGATGCGCACCGCGGAGTCGGTGGTGTTGACCGACTGGCCGCCGGGGCCGGACGAGCGGTAGACGTCGATCCGCAGGTCGTTGGGGTTGATCTCGACGTCGATCTCCTCGGCCTCCGGCGTGACCAGCACACCGGCCGCGGAGGTGTGGATGCGGCCCTGGGACTCGGTGGCGGGCACCCGCTGGACGCGGTGCACCCCGCCCTCGTACTTCAGCCGGGCCCAGACGCCCTGGCCGGGCTCGGTGGCGCCGTTGCCGCCCTTGGTCTTCACCGCGACCTGGACGTCCTTGTAGCCGCCCAGCTCGGACTCGGTGGCGTCGATGATCTCGGTCTTCCAGCCGACCCGCTCGGCGTAGCGCAGATACATCCGCAGCAGGTCGCCGGCGAACAGAGCGGACTCGTCGCCGCCCGCGCCGGCCTTGACCTCCAGGATGACGTCCTTGTCGTCGCTGGGGTCGCGCGGGACCAGCAGCAGGCGCAGTCGCTCGGTGAGTTCCTCGCGCTGCTTCTCCAGCTCCTTGACCTCGGCGGCGAAGTCCGGGTCGGCGGCGGCGAACTCGCGGGCGGTCTCGATGTCGTCGCCGGTCCGCTTCCAGGACCGGTAGACGGAGACGATCGGGGTCAGCTCCGCATAGCGCTTGTTGAGCTTGCGGGCATTGGCCTGGTCCGCGTGCACGGCGGGGTCGGCGAGCCGCTTCTCGAGGTCGGCGTGCTCACCGGTGAGTTCCTCGACTGCCTCGAACATCAAGATTCCCTAAGCGAAAGGACTGGACGGACCTGCTGGACGACAAAGCGCCGGTCCGGCCACCTCCCGTTGCACGAGGGGCGGCCGACCGGCGCCTGCGGGTCGCTACTTCTTGGCCGACCCGGCGTTCTTGCCGAAGCGGGCCTCGAACCGCGCCACACGGCCACCGGTGTCGAGGATCTTCTGCTTGCCCGTGTAGAACGGGTGGCACTCGGAGCAGATTTCGGCGCGGACGGTGCCGCCGGAGATCGTGCTACGGGTGGTGAACGAGGCGCCACAGGTGCAGCTGACCTGGGTCTCGACGTACTCCGGGTGGATGTCGCGCTTCAAGGGATTCTCCTAGGTTCGGGAGGGCTCCGGGTCGTACAGCGGGATTGCCGGACGTGAACCGGGGCCGACGTACCAGTTTGCCAGTACTGGCCGCGTCCCCCAAAACGGGGGGTGGCCCGCCGGTATTCCCGGCGGTGCTCCCGGCCGGTTCCGGCTACTTCACCACGCCGTCCGCTTCCGTCTTGGTGCCCGCGCCGTCCTTGAGCGCGGCGTCCGGAATGGGCTTGTCGTCGTGCAGCGCCTGCCAGACCTGCTTGGCGGCGGACGGGATGGGGGCGACCCGGTTGGGGTCGATGGGGTCGGCGGCCACCGGCAGCGTCACCATGTGCATATCGCTGCTGCCGATGCCCTTGAGCCCGTTGGCGAAGCCCAGCAGCTTGTTCACCGAGGCCAGGTCGGAGTCGGTGGTCAGGGCGCTGGTGGCGGTGTCGGCGAGGCCGTAGAGCTTGGTGGGGCTGGTGAACAGGCCCACCGACTTCACCCGCTCGATCAGGGCCTTGATGAACGCCTGCTGGAGCTTGATCCGGCCCAGGTCGCTGCCGTCGCCCACGCCGTGCCGGGTGCGCACCAGGCCCAGCGACTGCTCGCCGTCGAGGGTGTGGGTGCCGGCCGCCAGGTCCAGGTGGCTCTTGTTGTCGTGGATGGCCTTGGTGGTGGTCACCGGTACGCCGCCCAGCTTGTCGATGAGCTTCTTGAAGCCGGTGAAGTCCACTTCCAGGTAGTGGTCCATGCGGATACCGGTCATCGACTCGACCGTCTTGACCGCGCAGACCGCGCCGCCCACCGAGTAGGCGTCGTTGAACTGGGCCCGCCTGGTGGCCGGGACGACCTTGCCGCCGGGGCCCTTGCACTCGGGGCGGGGAACCATGGTGTCCCGCGGGATGCTGACCACGCTGGCCTGCTTGTGACCCGCGTAGACGTGGACGATCATCGCGGTGTCGGAGCGGGCGCTGCCCTCGTCGGCCCCGTACTCGTCATTGGCGCCGGCCCGGGAGTCGGAGCCGAGGACCAGGATGTCCTCCGAGCCGTTGTCGACGTTCTCCGGCCGGTCGGTGCCCAGCGCGGCATTGATGTCCACGCCATGGATGTTGCCGTTGAGCTTGAAGTAGACGAAGCCGAGTCCGCCTCCGCCCAGGACGACCAGCGCGGCGGCCGTCCACAGGGTTATTCGCCAGCCCTTGCGGCGGACCGGGGGCTTGCGCCTGCGGCCGCGAGACCGGCCGGCCCGACGGCGCGAGTCGGCCCGCGTGCTCCTGCTGTCGTCAGCCATACGCTCTTCAGTCCTCCGCTGATTTGCTGCTGCCCCCTGCCGCCTCGGTCATTCGGGCGGATGTTCGCCAGCTCAGACGGCGGGGTCTGCGACAGGGTTGCACAGCGGAAGGTGAGGACTTTCTTAAGAACGGCCCGCGCCCCGACGGCCTCCCCGGCCGACCGCACCCCCTGCCACCTGCGATTTCTCCGCAATCGACAGGATGTGCGGCGGACGGTACCGGGTGTGGATGCTGTGGCGGAAGTCTCAGGAGGTCACGGGGAGGACTCGGCAAGATCACAAACGGAGCCGGGAAAACGCGGAACCTCCCCTTCACCAGTGGCGAAGGGGAGGTTCCGGAGCCGGATCGGCGTCAGTCGTTGCCGTTGCCCGGTGCGGGCGCCGTCTTGGCGATCTGCATCAGGAACTCGGCGTTGGACTTGGTCTGCTTCATCTTGTCCAGCAGCAGCTCGATGGCCTGCTGCTGGTCCAGGGCGTGCAGCACCCGGCGGAGCTTCCAGACGATGGACAGCTCCTCGCTGCCCAGCAGGATCTCCTCCTTGCGGGTGCTGGAGGCATCCACATCCACGGCCGGGAAGATGCGCTTGTCCGAGAGCTTCCGGTCGAGCTTGAGCTCCATGTTGCCGGTGCCCTTGAACTCCTCGAAGATCACCTCGTCCATCCGCGAGCCGGTCTCGACCAGCGCGGTGGCCAGGATGGTCAGCGAGCCGCCGTCCTCGATGTTGCGCGCCGCACCGAAGAACTTCTTCGGCGGGTAGAGCGCGGTGGAGTCCACACCACCGGACAGGATGCGCCCGGAGGCCGGGGCGGCCAGGTTGTAGGCGCGGCCCAGGCGGGTGATGGAGTCCAGCAGGACGACCACGTCGTGGCCCAGCTCCACCAGGCGCTTGGCGCGCTCGATGGCCAGCTCGGCGACGGTGGTGTGGTCCTCGGCCGGGCGGTCGAAGGTCGAGGAGATGACCTCGCCCTTGACCGACCGCTGCATGTCGGTGACCTCTTCCGGACGCTCGTCGACCAGGACGACCATCAGGTGGCACTCGGGGTTGTTGACGGTGATCGAGTTGGCGATCGCCTGCATGATCATGGTCTTGCCGGTCTTCGGCGGGGCCACGATCAGACCGCGCTGGCCCTTGCCGATGGGGGCGACCAGATCGATGATCCGGGTCGTCAGCACGCCCGGGTCGGTCTCCAACCGCAGCCTGTCCTGCGGGTAGAGCGGGGTGAGCTTGTTGAACTCCGGGCGGCCGCGGCCGGTTTCGGGCGCCATGCCGTTCACCGAGTCAAGCCGGACAAGGGCGTTGAACTTCTCGCGCCGCTCGCCGTCCTTGGGCTGCCGCACCGCGCCGGTGACGTGGTCACCCTTGCGCAGGCCGTTCTTGCGGACCTGGGCCAGCGAGACATAGACGTCGTTGGGGCCCGGCAGGTAGCCGGAGGTCCGGATGAAGGCGTAGTTGTCGAGGATGTCCAGGATGCCGGCGACCGGGATCAGGACGTCGTCCTCGGACACCTGCGGCTCGCCGGCGAACTCCTCACGGCCCCGGCGGCCCCGGCGGTCGCGGTAACGGCCGCGACGGCCACGGCGGCCGCTGCCGTCGTCGTCGAACTCGTCCTGCGGACCGCCCTGGGGGCGCTGCTGACGGCCGCCCTGCTGGGCACCGTCCTCACCACGGCCACGCCCGCCACGGCCGTCACGGTCGCGCTGGCCGCGCTCACGGCGCTCGCCCTTCTGCGCCCGCTCGCCGCGCTCCTGGCGCTCGCCCTTGGCGCCGCGGCCCTCGGCGGCGTCCGCCGCGGCCTCGGCCGGCTTCTCCGAGGTCAGCACCTCGGTACGGGCCTCACCGCGCGCCTCGGCGGAGGGGGCACCTCCCTGCTCGAGCGAAGCCGAGAGCTTGGGGGAGGGCTCGGGGCTGCCGCTGGGCGCGGTGGCCCGGCGACGGCGGCGCTCGCCACCGGCCGAGGCCTCGTCCCCGCCGGGCTGGCCCGGAATCTCGATCTGCTGCTGGGCGGGCGCCGGCTCGGCGGCCGCCTTGGCGGTGTCCGCCGCGGACTCCGCCAGCCGGGTCCGGGAGGTGGCCCGCCGCTTGGGCTTGGCCTCGGCGGCCTCGGCCGGCGCGGCGGCGGCCTTGGCGGACGAGCCGGAGCCGGCCGTCTGCCTCTCCTTGATGACCTCGATCAGCTGGCCTTTGCGCATCCGCGCGGTGCCCTTGATGCCAAGGCTGGAGGCGAGCTGCTGGAGCTCGGCCAGGACCATGGCGTCGAGGCCCGTACCCGAGCGTCGCCGCCTGGGGGCGGTGGAAGCACCGGTGGCAGGCGCGGCGGGAGCGTCCGTGGCGGGCGCGGCGGCATCGGAGGTGCCGGTGGCGTTCACGCCCATCAGATCGGTGGTGTCGCTCACGAAGGGGTCCTTCCCTGGAGCGGGCGTCGGCCTGTCTGGCTCGGCGACCGGTTGTGCTGTCCGGCTGCGGTCCTGTGCGCGACCGGCCGGGGCGGTGGTCCGCCGCGGTCATCACGGCGGAAGAAATCAGTGCATTGGTGCCGACGTAAAGGAATCAGTGAAAGACAAGACGCGTCGCTTCACTCATGTCGCTCACGCCGATTCCGGAGCGTGCTCGAATCTGCTCAGGCAGTCTGGGAGGCTCCCGGAAGAAAAGCGGTCCCTGATCGGGACACGGAGCACCGAGCCGATGTGGCTTCGGGTGCAGACTTGAGGTTAACACTACCGGATCCCACAAACATTCCCCCTCTCAAAGACCGGCAACCGCGTTTTCGCGGGTCCGGGGTGTGGCCCCCGGCCGCCCGTTGTCAGGCGAGCGGCAGCACGCTCGTCCCCCCGGCGTCGAGGGCCAGCCGGTTGGCCGCCCACCCCTCGCCCGCCAGCCGTGCGACCTTGTCGGCCGCACTGTCCTCGACCAGCGCGAGCACCGTGGGGCCCGCGCCGGATACGACCGCGGCGATACCGTCCGCGCGCAGTCGCTGCATCAGGGCCAGGCTCTCCGGCATGGCCGGAGTGCGGTACTCCTGGTGGAGCCGGTCCTCGGTGGCCGCCAGCAGCAGCTCGGGACGCCTGGTCATGGCCTCCACCAGCAGCGCCGCCCGTCCGGCGTTGACCGCCGCGTCCACATGGGGGACGGTGCGCGGCAACAGCCCCCGGGCGGTCTCGGTGGACACCGGCCGGGACGGAACGAAGACCACCGGAACGATGGAATCGGCCGGGTCCATCCGAATGGCCCGGGCCGCCCCCGCGTCCATCCAGGCCAGCGTGAAACCACCGAGCAGACACGCCGCGACGTTGTCCGGATGGCCCTCGATCTCGGTGGCCAGCTCCAGCATCGCCGTGTCGTCGAGCCGCTCGGCGCCGCCTATGGTCACCGCCCGGGCCGCCATGATCCCGGCGCAGATCGCGGCCGCCGAGGAGCCCAGGCCCCGGCCGTGCGGAATGCGGTTGGCACACACCAGCTCCAGCCCGCGCGGCTGCCCGCCCAGCAGGTCGAAGGTGGTGCGCAGGGACCGTACGAGCAGATGCGTCTCGTCGCGCGGCAGGGTGTCGGCACCCTCACCGGCGATGTCGATGTGCAGGCCGGACTCGGCGACCCGGACCACGACATCGTCGTAAAGGCCCAGGGACAGACCGAGGGCGTCGAAGCCGGGACCGAGGTTGGCGCTGGTGGCAGGGGTGCGCACTCGGACGGCGGCGGCGCGGAAGGCGGGACCGGCCATCGTTCGATGACTCTCCTTGGTGTTGCCTTGGCAGGACGTGCGACATCCGCAAGGGCCGCGACGGCAAGGCCGCGTGGAGTGCGGCTCGGTCAGCGACGGGGCGGAGTGAGGACAGCCTATCGAAGGAAGGTTCTGTGGCGACATAGGGCGCACAGGAGGCGCGCGATGCGTGTCGCACGCCAACCTGTGCTTCCACTGTGGATTTGACCCGAGTTCCGGCGTATTGCCCGGGACTTGTCCCGGTGCGGGCCCGCGCCGGTGCGGGCCCGTAGGGCTACGGAATCAGACCAGGCCGAGCCGTTGGGCGGCCACCGCCGCGTCCACCGGCACCGTCACCGGCTGCGGAGCGCCCGCCACCGCCCAGTCCGGGTCCTTGAGGCCATTGCCGGTGACCGTGCAGACGATCCGCTGGCCCGGGTCGACCTTGCCCTCCTCGGCGGCCTTGAGCAGGCCGGCCACACTGGCGGCCGAGGCGGGCTCCACAAAGACGCCCTCCTGTGCGGCCAACAGCCGGTAGGCGGCCAGGATCTGGCGATCCGTCACCTCATCGATGTGTCCGCCCGATTCGTCCCGCGCCTGCTCGGCGAACCGCCAGGAGGCGGGGTTGCCGATGCGAATGGCGGTGGCGATGGTGTGCGGGTCCTTCACCGGCTCACCGCGCACAATGGGCGCCGAGCCGGATGCCTGGTAGCCCCACATCCGGGGGGTACGGGCGGCGATGCCATCGGCGGCGTACTCCCGGTAGCCCTTCCAATAGGCCGTGATGTTCCCCGCGTTGCCCACCGGCAGCACATGGATGTCGGGGGCGTCGCCGAGGGCGTCCACAATCTCGAAGGCGGCGGTCTTCTGGCCCTCGATACGTACCGGGTTGACCGAATTGACCAGCGCCACCGGGTAGTTATCGGACAGCGAACGGGCCAGCGTCAGACAGTCGTCGAAGTTGCCGTCCACCTGGAGGATGCGGGCGCCGTGCACCAGCGCCTGGCCCATCTTGCCCAGCGCGATCTTGCCCTCGGGCACCAGCACCGCGCAGACCATCCCGGCGCGCACCGCATAGGCCGCCGCGGAGGCCGAGGTGTTGCCGGTGGAGGCGCAGATGACCGCCTTGGCACCCTCCTCCTTGGCCCGGGTGATGGCCATGGTCATCCCGCGGTCCTTGAAGGAACCGGTGGGGTTGGCGCCCTCCACCTTGAGGTGCACCTCACAACCGGTGCGCTCGGAGAGCACCTGGGCGGGCACCAGCGGGGTGCCGCCCTCGCGCAGGGTGACCACCTCGGTGGTGTCCTTCACGGGCAGCCGGTCGCGGTACTCCTCGATGATGCCGCGCCACTGACGGGTGGTCTTGCTCGCAGACATGCCTTCCCTCACTCCCCTACTCGCCCTCGACCCGCATCATGCTCGCCACTCCGCGCACCGTGTCCAGCCGGCGCAGCGCCGCCACCGTGGCGGACAGCGCGGCGTCGGTGGCCCGGTGGGTGACCACCACCAGCGAGGCGCCCGCCCGTCGCCCACCACCACCCTTGCCGGAGGCGACTTCGTCGCCGCCCCCCTCACTGTCCTTGCCCTGCTGGCGAACGGTGTCGATGGACACCCCATGCTCGGCGAAGACCATGGCCACCTGGGCCAGTACGCCCGGTTTGTCGGCCACATCCAGGCTGATGTGGTAGCGGGTGACCACCTCGCCCATCGGGCTCACCGGCAGCCGGGTGTACGCCGACTCACCGGGGCCGGTGGACTCCGCGAGCTTGTTGCGGCAGACCGCCACCAGGTCGCCGAGCACCGCCGAGGCGGTCGGCGAGCCACCGGCGCCTGGGCCGTAGAACATCAGCCGGCCGGCGGCCTCCGCCTCCACGAACACCGCGTTGTACGCCTCGCGCACCGAGGCCAGCGGATGGCTGAGCGGGATCATCGCCGGGTGCACCCGGGCGGTGACCGACTTGCCGTCGGCGGCCCGCTCGCAGATGGCCAGCAGCTTGATGGTGCAGCCCATCTGCTTCGCGGACGCGAAGTCGGCCGCGGTGACCTCCGTCATGCCCTCGCGATGGACGTCATCCAGCCGTACCCGGGTGTGGAAGGCGATTCCGGCCAGGATGGCGGCCTTGGCGGCCGCGTCGAAGCCCTCCACATCGGCGGTCGGGTCGGCCTCGGCGTAGCCCAGCGCGGTGGCCTCGTCCAGCGCCTCCGAGTAGCCCGCGCCGCTGGAGTCCATCCGGTCCAGGATGAAGTTGGTGGTGCCGTTGACAATGCCCAGCACCCGGTTGACCTTGTCCCCGGCCAGCGACTCGCGCAGCGGCCGGATCAGCGGGATGGCGCCGGCCACCGCGGCCTCGTAGTAGAGGTCCACGCCCTTGGCCTCGGCGGCCGCGTGCAGCGCGGCGCCGTCCTGGGCCAGCAGCGCCTTGTTGGCGGAGACCACGCCGGCGCCATGCTCAAAGGCGGTGGTGATCAGCGTCCGGGCGGGCTCCACACCGCCGATCACCTCCACCACCACATCGATGTCCCCGCGTTTGACCAGCTCGGTGGCGTCGGTGGTGATCAGTTCCTGGGGCACCCCGGCGCGTACCCGGCCCGGCCGGCGCACGGCGATGCCGGCCAGCTCCACCGGAGCGCCGATCCGCGCCGTGAGGTCGTCCGCATGCGTCGTCATGATGCGCGCCACCTCGGAGCCGACCACTCCACAGCCCAGCAGCGCCACCTTCAGCGGACGCTCACGCATCATCCGACCTCGATTCCTTTGCACATTGTTGGTCCACACCAGTCTCACTCACCGGACGGGGGTTTCCCCCCGCCGTCCAGCATCCGAGATGGGATTTTTCATGTTTCGCGCGGTGGCCGCCGTCAGCCGACATCCAGCCGGAACAGGTCCTCCTCGGTCTCCCGGCGGACGATCACCCGGGCCGCGCCGTCCTTGACCGCCACCACCGGCGGGCGCAGCGCATGGTTGTAATTGCTCGCCATGGAGCGGCAGTAGGCGCCGGTGGCGGGCACTGCCAGCAGGTCGCCCGGCGCCAGGTCGGCGGGCAGATAGGCGTCCCGCACCACGATGTCGCCGGACTCGCAGTGCTTGCCGACCACCCGGGAGAGCATCGGCTCGGCGGTGGAGGTGCGGGAGACCAGGGCCACCGAGTACTCGGCGTCATAGAGGGCGGTGCGGATGTTGTCCGACATGCCGCCGTCCACGCTCACATAGGTGCGCAGGCCCGGCAGTTCCTTGACGGTGCCCACCTCGTAGAGGGTGAAGGCGGTCGGGCCCACGATGGCCCGCCCGGGCTCCACCGACAGCCGGGGCACGGCCAGCCCCGCCGCCCCGCACTCCCGCCCGACGATCTCGCGCAGCGCCCGGGCGATCTCGGCGGGCTCGCGCGGGTCGTCGTCCGAGGTGTACGCGATGCCCAGGCCGCCGCCCAGGTCGATCTCGGGAAGCTCCACACCATGCTCGTCGCGCACCTGCTTCAGCAGCCCCACCACCCGGTGCGCCGCCACCTCGAAGCCGGAGGTGTCGAAGATCTGGGAGCCGATGTGCGAGTGGATGCCGACCAGTTCCAGGCCGTCCAGCTTCAGTGCCCGCCGCACCGCCTCCGCGGCCTGGCCGCCGGCCAGCGGGAGCCCGAACTTCTGGTCCTCGTGGGCGGTGGCGATGAACTCATGGGTGTGCGCCTCGACGCCCACCGTCACCCGGATCTGCACCCGCTGCCGCTTGCCCAGCCGCTCGGCGATGTGTGCCACCCGCACGATCTCCTGGAAGGAGTCCACCACGATCCGGCCGACGCCGGCCGTGACGGCCCGGGTGATCTCCTCGGTGGACTTGTTGTTGCCGTGCAGCGCGATCCGCTCGGCGGGCATGCCGGCGTCCAGTGCGGTGGCCAGCTCACCGCCGGAGCAGACATCCAGGTTGAGTCCCTCCTCGGCGAGCCAGCGCACGATGGCCCGGGACAGGAACGCCTTGCCCGCGTAGAAGACGTCGGCGTCCTCGCCGAAGGCCGTCTTCCAGGCGCGGCAGCGGGCGCGGAAGTCGTCCTCGTCCAGGAAGTAGGCGGGCGTGCCGAACTCCTCGGCCAGCCGCTTGACGTCGATCCCGGCGACGGTGGCCACGCCGTCGGCGTTGCGCCCGACGGTGCGCGACCAGACGCGCGGGTCAAGGGAGTTGAGGTCGGCGGGCGGGGCCGAGTAGCCGCCCTCCGGCAGTACATCGGCGTAACGGGGCCCGGCGGGGTGGGCGGAGCGGCTCATGACTCTGATCTCCTCAGAGGTGTGCGGGTGCGGTGATGCCGAGCTGGGTCAGGCCGTCGGCCAGCACCTTGCCCGTGGCCTCGGCGAGGGCCAGTCGGGCGCGGTGGACGGCCGAGGGTTTCTCGTCCCCGCGGGGCAGCGTGGGACAGCTCGCCTGCCAGCGCAGAAAGGCTTCGGCGAGCCGTTCCAGGTGCCGGGCGAGCCGGTCGGGGTCCCGGGCGCCGGCGATCCTTCGGTGTTCGGTGAGTTCGGCGAGCAGTCCGGCACCGCCCTCCCCGAAGTCCTCGTCCCCCTCGGCCACTTGGGGCCCGAAGCCCAGGTCCCCGGCATTGCGCAGCAGGGCCCGGCAGCGCGCGTGCGCATAGCGCACCCGGAACAGGGGGTTGCTCTCCCGCTGCACCAGCAGCAGCCCGCGGTCCGCCCCCGGCGGGGTGACCAGGCTCCAGCGGGCCGCGTCCTCCCCCAGCCGCCGTACCGACTCCGCCGCCGGCCGCAGCGGGAACGGTTCCGTCCGCTCGTCCGCCGCCAGCAGTTCCCGTACCAGCCGGCCGTGCGACGGCCCGTCCAATGTGATGTTCAGGAACCCCGGCCCGGCGATCTCCACCACGGCGATGCCCGGCTGCGCGACCAGCCGGCGCCGCAGCAGCTCGGCGACCTCCAGCGCCGGGCGTCCGCTCTCCTTGGCCAGCCGCAGCGCCACATTGGTGGCGTAGTGACCGCACCCCTCGTGCGGCGGAACCCGCACTCCGGCCCGGTCCGGCACGGCGGCGCTCAGCTCATCGGCCTCGACGGCGCACCGCACGGTGTGCAACACGGTGCGGGAGAGATCGGCGGGGGTCACGAGCCCAAGCCTAGGGGAGAAAGATGAGCAGCCCGTGAACAGGTTTCCCCCGGGCCACGCCCCCGCTATCCGGTGGGCCGCACCACCGGCTCCGCATCCCCCGCGGCGGACGTCTCCTCCCCCTCTCCCCCGGGACGCCGCATCAGTCTCCGCACCAGCCGGACCATCTCCGCCGGCTCGAAGGGCTTGGCCAGAAAGGCATCCACCCCCGACGCACGACCGCCGTCCAGCTCCAGCTGGGTGCAGGCACTGATGATGGCGATCGGTATCTCCCGCGTCCGCGCATCGGCCCGCAGCCGCGCGGCCGTGCGCAGTCCGTCGAGCCGGGGCATGACGAAGTCCAGCGTCACCACATCGGGACGGACCCGGTGGACGATCTCCAGGCACTCGGCACCATCGGCCGCGGTCACCACCTCAAAGCCCTCGAGCTCGAGGTTGACCCTGATCAACTGCCGGATGACCCGGTTGTCATCGACAACCAGCACCCGGCCGGACAACCCAGGCACAACCCGAGAGTAGGCGCGCCCGCCGCACCGCGTCCGGCGTTTCCCCACTTCCACCCCACCCGAGCGAGCCGGCCCCCGGTACTCGTTTCTGATCACCCACCCGGAGCTGGTAGTGTTCATCTCGTCGCCGCGGGAACAACGCAGAACGCGGACGAGACGCCCCCGTAGCTCAGGGGATAGAGCAACGGCCTCCGGAGCCGTGTGCGCAGGTTCGAATCCTGCCGGGGGCACTTCGATTGAAGTGCCGGAAGACCCCGCCATCAGCGAGATCGCTGAGTGCGGGGTCTTTGCGTATGCAGGAGCAGGCCGCGGCCATCCGGCCCCTACCCCCGGCGGCCATGGACGCTCATGGGTCAGGCCCGGTTGGGCAAGGTCCGCCATTCCTGCCACGAGATGTCGTGACCGATGTACCGCGGTTGCCTGAACGGCCACTCCTCCGCGATCCATGACGGAACGAGTGCGTCCAGGGCCTCGTTCAGGCTGCTGCCCACGCGGTCGTCCACGACCCACCACGAGATCTCGGCGTCAGCGCCGGTCTTGCCGGCGGGGTCGATGTAGACGCAGCCGAGAAGGGCCGTGCCCCCGTCATCGAGAAGCGCGTAGTTGAAGGAGAGGTGCGCGGCGATCTCTCGTTCGTGGCGGATCAGGTCCTTCTGGTTCTCCTCGAACGTCATGGTCTCCCTCGGCCACCCCCAGTCCTCGCCATAGAGGGACCACAGGCGCTGCCGGGATCCCATCACGGCCCGGTAGTCGAGGTGGGCATCGCCTCCGGTGACCGGGCGCAGGTGGTAGCCGCCGCCGGGCAGCGGCACATGGGTGGGGTGAGCGAAGTCTTCGGGAAGCCAGGACATGGGCCGAAACCTAATGTCCGTTCCGGTCGCCCGGCGATTCGATATGTCACCTGCAGCGGGGCGCGCGCCCCGCACTCTCCACGTGAGGTCCGACTCACCGCACCGAGTGACCGCGGAAGATCACCGGCCCTGCGGGCCTTGCGGGGACAGACGCATCGGGGCCCTTTCGATCACTGTCCGGCCCGGCCCGATCAGGACGTGGTCAGTGCAGGTCAGCGAAGCGTGTAAGCTTGTTCCCGTGCTGAGCGGCCGGGAGAAATTCCTGCCGGTAAGCCAGGCGCTCGTAGCTTAACGGATAGAGCACTTGACTACGGATCAAGAGGTTGCAGGTTCGAATCCTGCCGAGCGCACCACCAGCCGGAGGCCCTGTCGAGCAATCGACAGGGCCTCCGGCTTTTCGGTCACTCCCAACACGGCCTTCCGCGGCTCCGCTTGAGCGCACATGCCATGCGAAGCGCGCACAATTCGCCGCCGCCCGCCGGTTCCGCTCTGCCCGGTCTCCGGCGTCGGTTTAACGCCAATGGGCCACCAAGCCCTGGCCAACCGCTTCCGGCCGCGCATAGGGTGACTGGCCGCCCCGTTCACCTGGTACATGAATGCGGAGGTGCGGGGCATGGGGGCGAGCGAGCGCCAGGGGGAAGGAATGGCCAAGGAATTCCCGGTCGGGAAGTCCATCGCCGGGGCCGTCCTGCTGACTCTGGGGACCGTGGTGGCGACGCTGCTGTGCCTGATGTTCTCGACGGGCGGTGACCAGGTGGTCCGGCGGGAGGCACTGTTCGGAGCGCTGTTCTTCGAGACGGAGAGAAAGAGCGGCGGAGCGGTGGGCGCCACCATGGGGGTGGCGAATCCCATGGCGCTGATCGCCGTGTTCCTGGTGTTCGCCGTCCCTTTGGTGGCAATCCGGTTTGCCTGCCGGGAGTTGACGCGACGTCGGTGAGCAGTCCGGCGGGGGGACTAAGTCCGGTGCGTGGGCCGAGGGTTATGGACCGGGGCCGCCCCCGGAGCAACAACTGGTATGGCCACCCGTTAAGTTGCCCCCGTGACCGACTTCGAAGCCACCCATGACGCCGCCGAGCGGATCGGCAGCCGTATCGACACCAGCCGGGCGCACACGGCCCGCATCTGGAACTACTGGCTGGGCGGTAAGGACAACTATCCGGTGGATGCCGCCGCCGGTGAGGGGATACGGCAACTGCACCCGGGGATCGGGGAGTACGCCCGGGCCGACCGGGCGTTCCTGGGGCGGGCGGTGCGGTACCTGGCGGGGGAGGTGGGGATCCGGCAGTTCCTGGACATCGGGACCGGGCTGCCCACCGCGGACAACACCCATGAGGTCGCCCAGCGGGTGGCCCCGGAGTCCCGGGTGGTGTACGTGGACAACGATCCGCTGGTGCTGGCGCACGCCCGGGCCCTGCTGACCAGTACGCCCCAGGGGATGACCGATTACCTGGACGCCGATCTGCGGGATGTGGACCACATCCTCCACCATGCCGCCAGGACGCTGGACTTGAGCCGGCCGGTGGCGCTGATGCTGCTGGGCGTGGTGATTTTCGTGGAGGAGGACGCGGAGGCGTACGGCGTGGTGCGCCGGCTGCTGGACGCGCTGGCGCCGGGCAGCCATCTGGTGCTCTCGCACACCATCACCGCTCCGGGGATGGACGATGTGGACGCGGCGGTGGCCTTCTGGAACGAGAACGGCACCCCCAGGCTCACCCAGCGCACCCCCGCCGCGGTCGAGCGCTTCTTCGACGGACTGCGGTTGCTGGAGCCCGGTGTGGTGTCGTGTGCGCGCTGGCGGGTGGGGGCGGCCGAGGCGGGTGAGCCGGACGTGGCCATGTACGGGGGCGTGGGGCGCAAGTAGTGGGGGTGGAACGGGAGATCAGATCTTGGGGAAGCTGAAGCCATAGCCCTGCTGCTTCAGCCAGGGAAGCGTTTCGTCAAGCGCGGCCATGGTCTGCGAGCGGTTTCCGCCGCCGTCGTGGAAGAGGATGGTGGGGCCGTTGTGCAGTTCGCGCTTGACGTTGGACTCGATACGCGCGACTCCCGGGCGCCGCCAGTCATTGGAGTCCACCTGCCAGCCCAGCGGCCGCATGCCGTGCTCGGCGGCCAGCTTGCGGCTGTAGGGGGTGAAGGCACCGCCCGGCGCCCGGTAGTACTGCACCCGGGCACCGTCCCCGGCCGCGTCCTGAATCATCTTCAGGGCGTCCAGGACCTGGTGCTTCTGGTAGTCCTCGGGTCGCTTGTCCATCGCGGTGTTGTGGTCCACGGAGTGGTCGCACAGCCGGTGGCCCTCGGCGACCACCTTCTTGACCAGGTCCGGATACTCCTTGGCCCGCGGCCCTATCATGCAGAAGGTCGCCTTGGCGCCGTTCTTCCTGAGCAGTTCCAGGACCTTGGGCGTCCAGACCGGGTCGGGGCCGTCGTCAATGGTGATGTTGACGACCTTGCCCTCGGTCTCGCTGTCGTGGGAGATCTCGTCCGAGACCGGGCCCGCGTTGGCGGGCGCCTCCGGGTCGGCGGCCTTGCCCCGCTCGCGGGGGGCCTTGCCCGGTGCGCCGACCGCCACCCGGCCCTGGGAGCCTTCGTCGGAGTCCTGGGTCGCCATGGCCACGGAACCCCCTATCACCGCGGCGAGCGCCAGCGCGGCCCCCGCCGCCACCGCGATGTGCCGCCTCCGCCCGTGAAGTTCAGCCATGAACGATCCACTCCCTCGCGCCTGCCTGTCCTTGTTCTCCCCGCGAAGACGTCCTTGTACCGCAAGGCGTTCCGTTATGCGCCACAGCTCACAAAACGGTGACAAAGCAGGCGCCAACTGCGTGAAAAGTCCTTAAATGCTCCGCAGTTATCCCGGGTTCCTCACTCTTCCGCTTCGCCCGCCTCCCCTTCGGCGATGGTCCGGGCCACCTCGGCGGTCCGGGCCGCCTCCTCCGCGCGGAAGCGTTCGGCGTCCAACTGTTCGGCCAATTCCTCGTCCTGGGCCATCAGCAGGTCGAGGCTGGCGTCGCCCAGTTCGAACACCCCCATGTCCACATAGGCCTGCTGGAGCCGTTCGCCCCACAGACCAATGTCCTTCACACAGGGCACGATACGGCTGAACAGCAACTTCCGGAAAACCTGGAGGAATTGCGAGCGCTCGCTCAGTTCGCCGGCCTCGGCCGCCGGGATCCCGAAGTTGGTGAGCACCTCCTCGCCCCGCAGCCGGTCCCGCATCAGATAGCAGCCCTCGATGACGAACTCCTCGCGCTCGCGCAGTTCGGCGTCGGTCAGCTGCCGGTAGTAGTCGCGCAGTGCCAGGCGGCCGAAGGCGACATGGCGGGCCTCGTCCTGCATCACATAAGTGAGGATCTGCTTGGGCAGCGGCTTGTCGGTGGTGTCCCGCAGCATGCCGAAGGCGGCCAGCGCCAGGCCCTCGATCAGCACCTGCATGCCCAGATAGGGCATGTCCCAGCGGGAGTCGCGCAGGGTGTCGCCCAGCAGCGCCCGCAGATTGTCGTTTATCGGGTAGAGCAGGCCGATCTTGTCGTGCAGAAAGCGGCTGTAGATCTCCACATGCCGGGCCTCGTCCATGGCCTGGGTCGCCGAGTAGAACTTGGCGTCCACATCCGGCACCGACTCCACGATGCGGCTGGCGCACACCAGCGCGCCCTGTTCTCCGTGCAGGAACTGGCTGAACTGCCAGGAGGCGAAGTGCCGGCGCAGCTCGCGCTTGTCGGCGTCGGTCATCAGGTCCCAGTAACGGGTTCCGTACACCGTGAGGTTCTCGTCGGGCACGCCCAGCGGGTCATCGGGATCGACCTCAAGGTCCCAGTCCAGCCGCTTGTTGGCGTCCCACTGCTTGTCCTTGCCCTTCTGGTACAGCGCGAGGAGCCGCTCCCGGCCGTCCTCGTACTCCCAGCCGAAGCGGGCCGCACCGGTGGCCGGCACCTCCCACCCTGGCTCTGTCGGCTTGGCGTAGAGCTGCCGGGTCGTCATCGATGCCTCCGTTCATCACACCGCACCGCTGCTTGGCAGGCTCACACGCGGTTACCCCCGGGTCAATGAGCCGTCAGCAACTCGTGTCGCACCGGCGCTTGGGGATTGACGCGCTTGCTGACAAGCAGTCTCATAAGCAGGTGTACCCCGGTACCGAGGTACCTCAGTCCTGGAAACGGGATCAGTCCTGGAAAACGAGATGGGAACCGCCATGGCCGACAGAGCGACCGCGACCCAGGGGCTCCGCGACGCGCTCGGCCCGCTCAGGGACCGCGAGCAGGTGGCCGAGCGACTGCTGGAGTCCTCCGCCGGACACTCCTTCGACCCGGACGCCGAACTGGACTGGGACGCCCCGCCGGTGGCGGGCAAGTGGTTCTGGCCGCCGGAGCTGGTCTCCCTCTACGACACCCCGCTCTGGCGCCGGATGCCCGAGGAGCAGCGCATGGAGCTGGCCCGCCATGAGGCCGCGGCGCTTGCCTCGCTGGGCATCTGGTTCGAGATCATCCTGATGCAGCTGCTGGTCCGGCACATCTACGACAAGCCCGTGACCAGCGCCCATGTCAGCTATGCGCTGACCGAGATCGCCGATGAGTGCCGCCACTCCAAGATGTTCGCCCGGATGATCCGGCACGGCGGCGCTCCCGCGTACCCGGTCTCCCGGCTGCACCACAACTTCGCCCGGGTGCTGAAGACCGTCTCCACCACGCCCGGTTCCTTCGCCTGCACCCTGCTCGGCGAGGAGATCCTGGACTATATGCAGCGCCTGACCTTCCCCGACGAGCGGGTGCAGCCGCTGGTGCGCGGCGTCACCCGGATCCATGTGGTGGAGGAGGCGCGGCACGTCCGCTACGCCCGGGAGGAGCTGCGCCGTCAGATGGCCACCTGCCCGCCCTGGGAGGCCCGGCTGACCCGGCTCAGCTCCGGCGAGGCGGCCCGGGTCTTCTCCATCGCCTTCGTCAACCCGGCCGTCTACACCAACGTCGGCCTGGACCGCCGGGAGGCCGTCGCCCAGGTCAGGGCCAGCGACCACCGCCGCGAGGTGATGCGGGCCGGGGCGAAGCGGCTGACCGGCTTCCTGGACGAGATAGGCGTGCTGCGGGGCACCGGCCGCCGGCTGTGGCGCAGTTCGGGCCTGCTGGCCTGAGCGGGCGCGTCCCGCGGACCGGGGCGGCGGCCTGGGTTCGCGCGTCCCGCGGACCGGGGCGGCGGCCTGGGTTCGCGCGTCCCACGCACGGGGGCGGCCGTCCCAAGTTCGCGCGCTCCGAGGCGCGCGCGCCGTGCGGGGCGACGTCCCGCGCCGCTCGCGCCTGCCGCCGCGCGCCGCCTGCGGCGGGCTCCCGGGCCCGGGGCCATGGCCTGCCCCGGACCGCGACCCCGCGCGCCGGATACCCTGCGGGCATGACCGGCAGCCCAACCGCCTCCTACCGCAGGCTCGGTGTCGCCGAGCGGCGCGCCCAGCTGATCGGTGCCGCGCTGGCCCTGTTCGCGCACCGCCCGCCGGAGGAGGTCTCGCTGGACGATGTGGCGGCCGCGGCGGATGTCTCCCGTCCGCTGGTCTACCGCTACTTCCCCGGCGGCAAGCCGCAGTTGTACGAGGCCGCGCTGCGCAGCGCCGCCGACGATCTCCAACTGTGCTTCGCCGAGCCGCAGTCCGGTCCGCTCAGCGGGCGGCTGACCGCTGCCCTGGACCGCTATCTGGCCTTTGTGGACGAACATGACACCGGCTTCGCCGCCCTGTTGCAGGGCGGCAGCGTGGTGGAGACCTCGCGCACCGGCGCCATCGTGGACGAGGTGCGCCGGGCGGCCGCGGCGCACATCCTGGCGCATCTGCAGGTGCCCGAGCCGGGGATACGGCTGCGGATGATGGTGCGCACCTGGATCACCGCGGTGGAGGGCGCCTCGCTGATCTGGCTGGACGAGCGCAAGAACCCGCCGCCCGGGGAGCTGCGGGACTGGCTGGTGGACCACTTTGTCTCCCTGCTGGTGACCACGGCCGCCGGGGACGAGCAGGCGGCCCGGGTGGTCCGGGCGGTGCTGGCCCAGGAGCCCGGCGACGGGCCGGTGGCCCGGCTGGCCGGCCGGGTGCTGCCGGTACTGGCCCAGGCGGAGCACCTGGTTCCGAAAGAGGCGCTGCCGGGAGCGGGGCCACCGGACGAGGCGCTGCCCCAACGGAAAGATCCGGAAGGGGTAATTCCGGAAGGGGCCGGACCTGACGGAGACTGGTCCCCGTGAGAAGCGAGGATGTGCCCTTTGTGGGCGGGCCGCTGGACGGCCGGGTGCTGCCGGTACTGCTGGGCGCGACCGGCCAGCCGCCGAAGATCTACCGGGTGCCGGTGCCCGATGACGCCGGCGGGCCGCCGACGGTCTATGTCTACCGCCGGGAAACCGCCGGCACCACACGCCGGCTGGGCCTGCCCAGGGGCTGGAAGTACACCTTCGACCCCGAGGGCGGGCCCGCCCAGGGCCTTCGCTGGCCCTGGTCGCGCCCGCGCGGGTGATTTCCCCCCGGCCGGGCGGGATGAGTACTACCGGGCCGGTCATCCTCCCTGCCTAGGAGGTGGACCCGTGTCCGGACGGCTGGCGCGCTCGCTGTGCACCCTGACGCTGCTGGTGGGCGTGGTGCTGACCCCGGTGCCGGGCGCGGCCGCGCGGCCGCAGGCGCAGCCGCCCGGGCAGCCGGTGAATGTGCTGCTGAGCCGGCTGCGCTCGCTGTACCGGCGGGCCGAGGCGGCGAACACCGGGTACCGCGGCGCCGACGCCGAACTGCGACGGCAGCGGGCCACGGCCACCCGGCTGGACGAGTCCCTGGCCAGGGCGCGCGTCAACCTGGCCAACGGCCGGGACGCGGTGGGCGCCGTGGCCCGCGAGCAGTACCGCTCCGGCGCCGGTACGCTCTCCCGGACCCTGGCCTTCCTGCTGGGCGGGGATGTACCGGCGTACGAGCGGTGGCGCGCCTACCAGTCCGCGGCCGACCGGCGGCTGGCGGCCGTCAACGGTCTCGCCGAGGACGAGCGGCACACGGCCGCCGAGGCCCGGCGGGCCCGGGAGGCGCTCAATGCCCAGCTGTCGCTGGCCACCGTCCGCAAGCGGCAGCGGGACACGGCACGCCGCCAGCTCGCCGAGGTGGAGCGCCGGCTGGCCGGGGTCAGCCGCACCGAACTCGCCGAGCTCCGGCGGCTGGAGCACACCGGGCAGTAGCGGCCACCGGTCGCGGTCACCTCCGGTCCGGGGTGATGTCCAGCGCCCGGCCGACCAGGGTGAGCAGGGACTCCACCACACTGATCCGTTTCCGGGCGTCCATCACCAGAACCGGTACCTGGTCGGTCAGCGAGAGCGCCTCCCGGACCTCCTCCGGTTCATAACGGGCCGTTCCCTCGAAGTGGTTGACCGAGACGATGTACGGCAGCCCGCTGCTCTCGAAGTAGTCCAGAGCCGGGAAGCACTCCTCCAGCCGCCGGGTGTCCACCAGCACCACCGCGCCGATCGCCCCGCGCACCAGGTCGTCCCACATAAACCAGAACCGTTTCTGGCCGGGCGTGCCGAACAGATAGAGGACCAGGTCGGTTTCGAGGGTGATGCGCCCGAAGTCCATCGCCACCGTGGTCAGTTCCTTCTCCGGCACGGCCGTGAGGTCATCCACCTCCTCACCGGCCACGGTCATCACCGCTTCGGTGCGCAGCGGGGTGATCTCGGAGACCGACCCCACAAAGGTGGTCTTGCCCACCCCGAAGCCCCCGGCGATGACGATCTTGGTGGCGGAGGGGGCGCGAGTCCGGTCGGTCTCCCAGCTCTGCGGCCGGTCCCGGCCGGCCGGGCCTGGCGATAACGTCTCAGAGCCTGCGAAGTCCACACTGCACCCTTTCGAGCAGCGCGCGGTCCGGCTGTCCGGTGCCGTGACCGGTGCCGTAGACGCGGATCCTTCCCTGGTCGGCCAGGTCGCTGAGCAGCACCCGCACCACGCCGAGCGGCATCCTCAGCAGGGCCGACACCTCGGCGACCGAGCGCAGCCGGCGGCACAGCCCGACGATGGCCCGTGACTCCGGCTGCACCCTGGTGGTGGGGACGCCCAGCGGCGGGGTGGCCTCCGCTTCGACGGCCGCGTCCAGCGCTCCGACGAAGCTCTCCACCAGCAGGACATGTCCGCAGTGGGTGCGCCCGCCGGTGAGCGAGTAGGGGCGCACCCGGGCGGTGCGACGGGCCCGGGCCCAGCGGTCGGCTTCGCCCGCGACGGAGAACATCCTCACCTGACCACCTCCACCGACTGCCGCAGTTCCCTGCGGAGTTCGGGCGTCAGCACATGTCCGGCCCGGCCGACGAAGAGCGCCATATGGTAGGCGACCACGCTCATATCGCAGTCGGGGGCGGCGTGCACGCCCAGCAGTGAGCCATCGCTGATGGTCATCACAAACAGGCTGCCCTCCTCCATGGCGACCATCGTCTGTTTGACGATGCCGCCGTCCATCAGCGCCGCGGCGCCGGTGGTCAGGCTGCCCAGGCCGGCGACGATGGTGGCCAGATCGGCGGTGGACTCGCGAGGGCCCTCCGGTGCGGGGCCGACCGCCGGGTCGCGCTCCGGCTCGGAGGAGAGCAGCAGCAGCCCGTCGGAGGAGACCACGGCCACCGAGCGCACTCCGGGCACCTCGTCGACCACATCCGTCAACAGCCAGCGCAGGCTGCGTGCTTCATGACTCAGTCCATAACCGGCACGGTTCACCATGCCGGGGGTGACGGGGGTCGCCCCCCGGGGAATTGCAGTCAACCGCGTGCCTCCTCGACATTGCCGCCCTCGTCCAGCTCCCCCGCCCGGCTGCGCTCCCCCCGCCCAGCCCGGCCGGATTCCTCCCGCCCAGCCCACCCTGGTTGCTCCTGTCCGGCCAGTTCCGCCGCCGCGTCCCGCCGCCCGTCGCGGGCCCCCTGCTGGAAACCGGCCAGCTTGCGGCGCAGCGCCTCGGCGTCCACGCCCCGGCGCATGCTCTGCTGCGGTGGCTTCTGCGCCAGCGGCCTGGGCGTGCGCTTGGGCAGCCCGGTGCCGGTGACGGTGCCGCCGGGCGCGGCCGGTGAACTCCCTTGCGGGGGTGCGAATTCCGCGCCGGGCGCGTGCGCCGCGAGCCCCGGTGCGTGCGCCGTGTTCGGTGCGGGTGCCACGTTCGGTGCGGGCGCCCAACCGTGTCCGGGAACCGGCTCCGGGCCGTACCCGGCACGGGCCCCGTGCCCGGAGCCCGGACGGGTCCCGTCGCCCGGCCCCGGCATGCCCCCGGAACCCTGATGCGGCACGTCCGCCAAGCCCCGCATGGCGCCGGAACCCCGCCCCGCCGCTTCCGTGGACGGAGTGGACGGAGTGGACGGATGGGCCGGACCGGACGCCGGCCGGGCGTGGCGGCCCATGGCGGGGCGTTCGACCAGCGGCAGGGCGAGTTCCAGGGTCGCGTCGTCCGGCGGCAGATCCGGGGGCGCGGGCCGCGGGCCGATGCTGGAGGTACGGCGGGTGGACCGGCCCGACACCGCGCCACCGTCGCCCTCGGGTACGCCCTGGGACAGCAGGGGCGCCGGCAGGACCACCACCGCCGTGATGCCCCCGGGCCGCTGCTCCCGCAGCTGCACCCGCACACCGTGCCGGCCGGCCAGCCGGGCCACCGCGTACAGGCCCAGGCCCATCACCGCGTCCTCCGGCCCCCGGTCGGAGCCCGGCAGGGCCAGCCGGGGTTCCGGATCGGGCTGGGCCAGCAGGGAGTTGAGCTCGTCCAGGCGGTCCGGGGCCATGCCGATGCCCTCGTCCTGGATGGAGAGCATCACCTCGCCGTTCTCCAGCAGCCAGCCGGAGACCTGGACCTGGACATCCTCGGGGGAGAACCCGGTGGCGTTCTCCAGCAGTTCGGCCACCAGGTGGCTGATGTCGTCCGCCGCGAACCCGGCGAGCTGCGCCCGGGCGGGCAGCGAGTGGATGCGCACCCGTTCATAGCGGTCGATCTCGCTGACCGCGGCCCGCAGCACATCCAGCAGCGGCACCGGCCCGGCGTGCCCGCCGCCCGCCTCGACACCGGAGAGGACCAGCAGGTTCTCGCTGTGCCGGCGCATCCGGGTGGCCAAGTGGTCCAGTTTGAACAGCACTTCCAGCCGGTCCGGGTCGGCCTCGTGCGCCTCCAGCGCCTCGATCACCGACAGCTGCCGCTCCACCAGCAGCAGGGTGCGCTGGGCGAGGCCGGCGCAGGTGGCATGGGCCCGGCCGTAGGCGAACTCGGTCAACCCGGCCAGCCGGTCGTTGAGTTCGCGGTCGCGTACCCGCAGCACGTCCCGTTCGTCGGCCAGGTCCTGCCGGGCCGCGTCCAGCCGGGCGCGCTCGCCCTCCAGCAGGCCGATCCGCTCCCGCTGGCGCACCACGGTGCCGTGCAGCACATTGACCGACCGGGCCACCTCGGCGAACTCGTCGTCCCGGCCCTTGAAGGAGACCGGTTCCCTGGCCACCGGGTCGGCGCACACCCGGCGGGCGCCCAGCCGCAGCGCGGCCAGCGGGCGGGTGATGGAGCGGGCGGACTGGAACCCGGCCAGCAGCACCAGCAGCAGACAGCAGCCGGCCAGCGCGCCGCGCGCCTGCAGCGCGGTGACATCCCTGCCGTGCACCCGGCCCAGATGAGCCGCCTCCGCGCCGGCCAGGGCGGACTCCACGCCGCGCATCAGGTTCAGCCGGGCGGTGAGGAGCTTGCGCACCTGCTCCGTCTCCGGCGCCCGTTCGGTCTCCGCCGCCGACCGGCCCTCGGTGATCCGGGCCAGCCGGGCCTCGGCGGCGGTGACCTCGGGGCCGGCCACGGTGGCCGCGTAGGCGTCACGGGCCTTGGCCGGGGCGAGCTGGGCGAAGTCGGCGAGCGCCGCCTGCTCACGGCAGGCGGTCTGCTGGGCGGCGGCCTCCAGTTCGGGGTGGGCGCCATGGGCGGCCAGCGCGCCGAGGGAGAGGCCCCGGGTGGCGGACGCCTCCTCGACCGCGCGGCCGAGCAGCGCCACCGCGGAGGCGTCGGCCGCCCCGCTGCCCGGCGGCAGCCGTACCGCCAGCGTCCCGGCCACCCCGTGCAACGCCTGCACGGTGGCGGTGTAGGCGGTGAACGCGGCCAGCGGCTCACCCGGGCCGGCCAGCGCCCGGCGCCGTACCTCGGCCAGCTTGTCCAGCCGGCCGCGCACGGCGGACGGCAGGGCGGCACGCACCTCCGGGGCGGCGGCGAACCGCCTTATCCTACGGTCCACTTGGGCCCGCTGCGCGGTGAGCGCGGCCGGCACCGGCCCGCGCCCGGCGGCCACATACTCGGTCATGGCGTCCCGCTCATCGGCGAGCGCATGGGCCAGCTGGACCGCGTCGGCGGCGGTCCGGCCCAGCGGGACCGCGCGCTGGGAGTCCCCCGCGTCACGCAGGGCGTCGGCGAGGCCGAGCGCGCCGGCACCGAGCACCGTGAGCGAGGTGATCAACACGGCGGCGACAAGCCGGTTGCGTACCCGGGCGGTGCGCTCCGGCACCGCCGTGGTCGCCTGCTCGCGCCGCCCGCCCCGAAGCCGCTTCTTCCGCACCGGTGCTCACCATCTGCTCTCATCCGTACCCACCCCAGGTGCCGAAGTGACCTTTTCAGCACCTCTGCGCAGCGGCCGCCGATCATGCGCCGTGCCACCCGAAGGAGTGGCTCCGCACCGGGAGATGACCCGCGCGCACGGTGCGTACGCGTCCTCCCCCGGAGTCCTCCCCCCGGCGACCGCCACCCGGTAAACCGCCGCGCCCGCCGGAAGGATGCGCGCCAACACCCGCTGAAATCACGGCTGGTGCACACTGGCCCCATGCGCATCGAACTCGCCACTCGCCCGGGTGATCCCGGCCGCCCCAACGAGGACTTTGTGTCGGCGGTGCTGCCGGCGCTGGGCCTCGGCGGGGCGCTGGTGCTGCTGGACGGGGTGACCCCGCCGCCCTCCGGCGACACCGGCTGTACCCACGGGGTTTCCTGGTACGCGGCCCGGCTTGGCGGCGCCCTGCTCGAACGGGCGGTTTCCCGGCGGGACTTGACGCTCCAGGGCTGTCTGGCTTCGGCCGTCGCCCGTACCGCGGAGGCCCACCGGGACCTGTGCGACCTCGGCCACCGGCGCACCCCGCAGGCCACGGTGGTGGTGGCCCGCTGGGACGAGGAGCGGGTGGAGTATCTGGTGCTGTCCGACTCGGTGTTGCTGGTCGAGGGGGCGGACGGCGAGGTGACCCCGGTGCTGGACAGCCGGATCGCCGCCCTGGCCGCGCTGGGCCCGGTCACCGACGCCCAACGCAACGCGGAGGACGGCTTCTTCACCGCGGCCGCCGACCCCTCGGTGGTGCGGCGCGCGGTCACCGGCACCCTGCCCCGGGCCGGGGTACGGGCCCTGGCCGCGCTCAGCGATGGCGCCGCGCGGTGGGTGGAGGTCTTCCACGAGGGCGGCTGGGCCGACTGCGCGGCCCTGCTCGCCAAGGGCGGGCCACGGACGCTGATCGACCGGGTCCGGGAGCTGGAGCACGCCGCCCCGGCCGTCCCCGGCAAGCGGCACGATGACGCCTCGGCGGTCTACGCGGAGCTGTGACCCTGGGCTGTTACTCCGGGCGCGGAGCTGTGACCCCAGGCCCGGGTGGCGCGGCCGCTACCCGCCCATGCTGGTGTTCAGCTGGTTCAGCAGCCGGGCCAGTTCCGCGATCTCCTCCCGGTCCCAGTCCACCAGCTTGCGGACGTACTGGGCCCGCCGGGCGTCCCGGACCCGGCTGAACCGGGCGCCGCCCTCCTCGGTCAGCTCCACCAGGGAGGCCCGTCCGTCCGCCGGGTCCGGGGTGCGGATGATCAGGCCCAGCTCGTCCAGCGCCCGCAGCTGCCGGCTCATGGTGGCCTTGCCCACCCCGAAGTAGGCGGCCAGGTCGGTGGCCCGCTGCCGGCCCGTCTCGGCCAGCCGCACCAGCAGCCCATAGGCGGCGGGCTCCAGTTCGGGGTGGACCTCGCGGGCCATCTCCCCGGAGGACGCCCGGGCCCGCCGCAGCAGGACCGCCAACTCCCGCTCCAGGGCCAGGAACTCCTGCTCCCCGCCTTCGCCGATCTCCCGCACCTCGCGCCCTCTTCGCTTTCCCGCCGCCGGACAGTTCTCCGCCGCGGCCTCGCGCCGCGGCCGGGCCAGTATTTCCCAGGATCGGACCAATGGCAGCATCCCGGGCCCCATGCCGGGGTATCACTGACTCAAAGACATGACATGGCCACACCAATGGCCATGGGCTCCCGCATCAGGACTCCCACTCCCCCACCCCTCACCTCCCACCGAGACTCCCCCACCGAGCTCCCGGAGGCACCATGCCCGCGCACCACCGTCCCGGCCCCGCCGGCCCCGTTCTCCGCACCCTTCCCGCCGCCCTCACCACGCTGCTCACCGTGCTGGCGCTGCTGTTCGCCCTGCCCGCCACCGCCCGGGCCGTGACCCCCGCCACCGGACCGGCCCACCCCGGACCGGCCCATCCCGGGCGGGACTGGATGGGCTCGACCGTCCGGGCCCATGAGGGCGGCGGCCGGGGCGGGCCGGCGCCCGCGCCGCTCGCCTCGGTGGAGGGGGTGGACGTCAGCAGCCACAACGGCAACGTCCCCTGGTCCGCCCTGTACTCCTCGGGGGTCCGGTTCTCCTGGGCCAAGGCGACCGAGGGCACCAGCTACACCAACCCCTACTTCACCCAGCAGTACGACGGCCCCTACCGGGCCGGAATGATCCGCGGCGCCTACCACTTCGCCCTGCCGGACAACTCCTCCGGCGCGGCGCAGGCGGCCTACTTCGCCACCCATGGCGGCGGCTGGTCGGCGGACGGGCGGACGCTGCCCGGTGTGCTGGACATGGAGTACAACCCCT
The DNA here is from genome assembly GCF_044593195.1 of Streptomyces sp. NPDC052396. Classification (NCBI taxonomy): domain Bacteria; kingdom Bacillati; phylum Actinomycetota; class Actinomycetes; order Kitasatosporales; family Streptomycetaceae; genus Streptomyces; species Streptomyces sp. NPDC052396. Next base: position 304,259 of record NZ_JBIUAW010000002.1, on the reverse strand, counting down.
ACGGGAACGTCTGCTACGGCATGAACGCCGGCCAGCTCACCCACTGGATGGCCGACTTCTTCGCCGCCTACCGGGCCCGCACCGGCCGGGACGCGGTCATCTACACCACCACCGGCTGGTGGCACCGCTGCACCGGCGACTACACCGGCTTCGGCTCGGCCAACCCGCTGTGGACGGCGCGCTATGGCTCCTCCCCCGGCGCCCTGCCGGCCGGCTGGGGCTTCCACACCGTGTGGCAGTACACCGACAGCGGCCCCACCGTGGGGGACCACGACCGCTTCAACGGCTCCTACTCCCGGCTCAAGGCCCTGGCCAACGGCTGAGCCCCCGGATCGCCGTGCCCCCGGCACATCGGCGCCGGGGGCACGGTCACAACCATCCGTTATTCAGCCGCAGTTGCCCGCCGGGCGGCTGCGGGTGACCAGGTCGGTCCAGCCGGTGGTGCCGTCCAGCCAGACCACCTGACGGCCGCTGACCGCCGAACCGGAGAGCTGCTCGCCCCGGTTGCAGGACATCCGGCCCTTGACGGTGCCATCGGTGCCGAACTGCCAGAGCTTGGCCATGGTCTCATTGCGGTAATCCTCGGCGGGCACCTGGGAGTTGACCGTCACCGCGCTCTCCGAGACGGTCAGGTCGAAGGCGTATCCCGCCTCGGCGCCCTTGCCCCGGGCGAAGTCCACCGGCTCCTTGCCGTCCAGGCCCGCCCGGCGCACCACGGTCTGCCCCTGGCCCTGGCCGTCGCGCACCAGCCAGAAGACATTCTGGTGGTTGATACCGGTCTGCCCGATCTCCGCCGGGGTGCCCAGCTGGGTCATCAGCGTCCTGGTGCCGGTCTTCAGGTCCAGCACCTCGGTGCCGTACCGGTAGGAGTCGCCCTCCGGGTAGGCCCGGGCGTAGGCGACCTTGTAGCCACTGATGGACGGCAGTCCGGTGGACTGCTCGGAGCGCCCGTCGTCCACAAAGGAGGCGCGCTTCTCCCCGGTGCGCACATAGGCCACATGGCGCGCGCCGAAGGGCTCGGCGACCTCGAAGACCACGGCGGTGTCCGAGACCCGGACATGGGTGACGCTGCCGCTGGTCGAGTACAGCTTGCGCACCGGGCCGCCGGCCAGCGGGCGGGAGAGCACATCCACGCCCTTGGGGCCATAGGCCGCCCAGGCCACCGTCTTGCCGTCGGTCGCCGGACTGACGTGGTAGCGGCCGTCGTTGGGGCTCATCAGCCGGGGCGCGCCGGTGCCGTCGGTGCGGCCGGCCCACACCGAGTACGCCTCGGAGCCGTCGTCATTGGACTTGGCCGCGGCCCAGTAGCCGCCGCCCGCGCCCACCGTGCTGTCGGAGGTGTTCACCTTGGCCAGCAGCTGGTCGGAGTCCACGCCCAGCGCCAGTTCCCAGCCGGGCACAATGCCATGGGCGTTGAAGTCCCGCTCCACGGCCTTCAGCGCCCGGGCCGAGACCCGCATCTCCCGGGCAGCGGCCACCACCGCGTCACGGCCCTCGGTGAAGCCGTCCAGCGGGGTCATATAGCGGGTGAGCGCCCGGTAGACGATCTTGTCGGCCAGGGTGGGGCCGAGGTCCTTGCGCATGTCCCACAAGGCGCCGGAGAAGATGGTGGAGTTGAGGTGCACTCCGCCGTTGTCCGTGGCGAAGCCCACGCCCAGGAAGCTCTTGCTGGTGGTCCGGCCGTCGTTGAGGTCCCGGAAGGCGCACTGGCGGGGTGACTTGGTCCGGCACAGCGACCCGCCCAGCAGTCCGGAGTCGGGGTCGTCCATGGCGATCCCGTAGGTGTTCATCCGGATGGCACTGCCGAAGTAGTCGGCCAGCGCCTCATTGAGGGCGCCGGACTGGCCCGCGTAGACCAGGTTGGCGGAGTTCTCCACCACCCCGTGCGTCATCTCATGGCCCACCACATCCAGGCCCGCGGAGAGGGTCCGGTACTCCTGGTCGCCGCCGCCGTACACCATCTTGGTGCCGTCCCAGAAGGCGTTGACATAGCTGCCGCCGAAGTAGTCCACGCCCACCAGGGAGTTGAGGGTCATGCCCTGGCCGTCCAGGCTGTCCCGCTGGTGGACGGACCGGTAGTAGTCATAGACCTGGCCGGCGGCCCAGTGCGCGTCCACCGCGCCGGACTCGGTGGCGTCCTTGCCGAACTCCGGGGTGGGCGAGCCGAACTCCTTGACGCCGTCCGGCCAGCGGCCGTTGACCTCGGACACGTCCTTGCCCCGGGCGTCCCAGGTGGCGATCACATTCTTGGAGGTCTCCGCCATCCGGGCGCGGTCACGCAGCACATACTCCTTGCGCGCCGGGTCCAGCTCCACGCCCAGCTCAACGGTCTGCCCGTCGTACTTCACCCCGGAACCGGTGGTGACGGGCGCGCCGTCGGCATGCCGCGCGGTCCGCCCGGCAGGCCGGGTCGCCGGGGCACCGCCGGTGCGGGGGCCGGCGAACGTCTTGATCCCGCTGTACTGGAGCACCGGCCACCCGGCCCGGGCGTCTATGTACACCTCGCGCAGCACCGGTTCACCGGTGGCCGGGTTCTTGCCGCGCACCGTGATGTGCTGGGTGAGCACCCCGGCGCCCTTGGGCAGCACCACCAGGCCACGCGCGGTGCCGCTCAACGCGGCGGCGGACGGGCTGGGTTGCCCCTTGCCCGGCGCCACGTCCTTCTTCCCGACCGTCTGCCCGCCGAGCTGCCCGGCGACCGCGGCCACCGCCCGCCGCACCGCCAGTTCCGCGCCGACCTCGGGCCTGACGGCGGTCTTCAGGGCGGTGAAGTACCGGCCCGAGGTGCCGGTGACGACCCGCTTGCCGTCCTTGTTCTCCATCCGTACGACGTACTGGCCACCGAGGACCTCCACGCCCCGGTAGCGCTGCTGCAGCCGTACGGTCTCGGTGCCGTCCTGGCTCAGGGTCCGTACGGGCGTGAGATTGTGCTCCGGGTCGGCGATCCGGTAGCGGTCCCGCTTCCGCGCCAGGTGTCCGCGGGCCGCGTCGGCCGCGCTGCCGTTGGCGGTCACCGCCTCCCTGAAGCCGGACACCAGCGCGGGAGTCGCCGTACCCTTGCCCGGAATCACCTCCACCGGTCCCGGGCCGGGACGCATGGTGGCGGCCAGGGCCGGTGCCCCGCTCACCACCAGCGCGGCGGCCCCGGCCAGCGCCACCGCCCCCGCCAGACCGCTCCTGTTGCTCCTGCCATCGCTCTGTGCTCTGGGCTTACGCAAGGAATCCCCTCCGTGCCTGCGCCGGAACATCTTTGGGCAGGGCAATGCAAGCGGTGATGCGTTACCCCATCAATGGGGCCTGAATGCCCACGGTCAACTTTCGGCCTCCGGCACCGGAGCAGCCCGGGTCTCCATCCTCAGCCCTAGGCCCAGGAGTCGACCCCGGCCCCGTCTCACGACAGAGGTGGCCCCCGCCCCAGGCGCTTACAGTTCAACGAGCAATGATTTTCCTCAGGTTCACGGATCGCGGGATCCGGGAGAGTTGGGACCATGACTCAGACGGATTCCTCGGCGGACTCCTCGGCGGATTCCTCCCGGCGCTGGGACGGCGACCGGCTGGACCTGGACGCGTATCTGGAGCGCACCGGGTACCAGGGCGACCGGACGCCGACGCTTGAGGTGCTGCGGCGGCTGCAGCGGGCGCATGTGACCTCCATACCGTTCGAGAACTTCGACGCGGTGCTGGGGATACCGATCGAGCTGGACCTGGCGGCGGTGCAGGACAAGCTGGTCCGGCGGCGTCGCGGTGGCTACTGCTTTGAGCACGCGGTGCTGTTCGCGGCCGTGCTGGAGCGGTTCGGCTTCACCTTCACCGCGGTGATCGGCGGAGTGACGCTCGGTGCGGAGAAGGCGCGGCCCACCACGCACGCGCTGCTGGCCGTGACGGCCTCCGACGACGAGCGGCTGTGGCTGTGCGATGTGGGCTTCGGGCGGGGCCCGCTGGGTCCGGTGGAGATCGCCGACGGCGCGGAAGCGGACTTCGACGGCTGGCGGTTCCGCATCGAGCGGCGGGACGGCGTGCTGGGCGTGGACGAGTGGTGGCTGCACCAGTACGGGGCGGACGGCTGGGTGGACCGGCACACCTTCACCCTGCGCCCGCAGTACGCGATCGACTATGTGGTGGCCAACCACTATGTCTCCACCCACCAGCGCTCCCCGTTCGTCAAGCGCCCCTTCGCCCAGTGGTTCAGCGCCACCGAGCACCGCCGGCTGGACGCCACCACGCTGGATGTCTTCGGGCCCGAAGCCCTGCTGGAGCAGCGGAAGATCGAGCCGGCGGAGCTGGGGCGGGTGCTGGCGGAGCAGTTCGGGATCGAGCTCGGGGAGACGGAACTGGACCGGCTCAGGAGCGGCCTGGACGCGGCTTGACGCGGTAGGTACGTCAACTTCCGGGGCCGAACTCCGCTTTGACTTCTAAAGTGGCCCCATGAGCGACGAGCAGGGCCGGCCCGACCGGGCACGGCGCAAGGTCTTCGGCGAGGTGGCCGACCAGTACGAGGCGGCCCGGCCGGGGTATCCCGGGCAACTCGTCGATGATGTCCTGGCGTTCGCCGGACCGGCGGGCCGGGACGCGCTGGAGGTCGGGGCCGGGACGGGCAAGGCGACGGTGGCGTTCGCGGCCCGTGGGGTGGCGCTGACCTGCGTGGAGCCGGATGCGCGGATGGCCGCCGTGCTGGAGCGCAAATGCGCGGGGCTCGGCCGGGTCACGGTCGTCAACGGCGAGTTCGAGAGCTGGGCGCGGCCGGCGGAGCGCCGGTTCGGGCTGCTGCTGTCGGCGCAGGCCTGGCACTGGGTCGATCCGGCGGTGCGCGGGGAGCTGGCCAGGGCGGCGCTGGTGCCGGGCGGGGCCGTCGCGCTGTTCTGGAACGACTGGTACTTGGCGGAGGACGCGCTGCGGGACGAGGTGACCGCGCTGCACCGGCGGTATCTGGACGAGCTGCCCCCGCACTCCATTCTGGACGGGCGGCCCAGGGAGTCGGTGATGGGCGCCGACAGCTGGGTGGGCGAGGAGCTGGGAAACGACCCGGGCTTCACCGATCTGACGCATCATCAATATGTGACCGAGCATGAGCGGTCGACCGGGGGAACGGTCGATCTGCTCACCTCGCTGTCGTTCTACCGGCGCCTTCCGGAGGCGACCCGGACCGCCCTGCTGGCCGAAGTGGCGCACGCGGTGGACGCGCATGGCGGGCGGCTCCGGCTGACCACGACCACGGGGCTGTTTCTGGCGCGTACCGTGCGCTGATCCGTCCGGTGGGACCGCCTGCCATCGCGCTGCCACCGCCGCTGCCATCGCACCGCCATCGGCCTGCCATCGCCGCCCTCCACAGTGAGGTCATCAAGCACCGGCGAGGGCAAGGGAACAGCACGATGAAGATCGGTCAGACGGCGGCGGTCCGGCTGTCGGGACTGCGCAAGACCTACCAGGGCGGCGCCACCGTGGCGGTGGACGGTCTGGATCTGACGATCCGGCAGGGCGAGATCGTGGCCCTGCTCGGCCGCAACGGGGCCGGCAAGTCGACCACGGTGGCGATGATGCTGGGCCTGCTGGAGCCGGACGCCGGCCGGGTCGAACTGTTCGGCACCACCGCGCCGGAGGCGGTCCGGGCCGGGCGGGTCAGCGCGATGATGCAGGAGGGCGGGCTGGTCTCCCGGGTCACCGTGGGCGAGCTGATCGGCTTTGTCCGCCGCGCGTACCCCCGGCCGCTGCCGATGACGGAGATCCTGCGTGCCGCCGATCTGGGCGGGCTGGTCCGCAAGCGGGTGGACCGGCTCTCCGGCGGCCAGGCGCAGCGGGTGCGGTTCGCCATGGCGCTGGCCGGGGACCCCGACCTGCTGGTGCTGGACGAGCCGACCGCGGCGCTGGACGTGGAGTCGCGCCGGGAGCTGTGGGCGGCGCTGCGGCGGTATGCCGCGCGGGGCCGGACCATCGTCTTCTCCACCCACTACCTGGAGGAGGCGGACGCCAACGCCGACCGGGTGGTGGTGATCGACCGCGGCCGCCCGGTGGCCGACGGCACCAGCGCCGAGCTCAAGCAGGCGGCGGCCGGCCGCGTCATCGGCTTCACCGACCTTGGCATCCCGCCCGCCCAACTGGCCATGCTGCCCGGCGTATCGGACGTCGAGGCGCAGGGCGGCCGGATCCGGCTGCACAGCACGGACGCCGATGCCACCCTCTCCGCGCTGGGCCCCGTCCGCGATCTGGAGGTGACCGGCGCCGCGCTGGAGGACGCCTTTGTCGCCCTCACCCGCCGCTGACCGCACCCGCTCCGCCCGCACCCCACCGATACCGAAGGAACCCCAACATGGACATGACCGTCGGCTACCTGCGCCTGGAAACGACCCGACTGCTGCGCAATGTCAGCTTTCTGATGGTCTCCCTGGTCACGCCGCTGGTGATGTATGTGGTCCTGGCGAACAACGCCAAGGGCGCCCAGGACACCAAGGCCCTGTCCTTCGCCACCGTCACCATGGCCGCCTTCGGCGCCATGGGCGCGGTGCTCAACAGCGGCAGCGGCATCGCCGAGGACCGGGCCGGCGGCTGGCTGCGCCAGCTGCGGCTGATGCCGGTGCACCCGGCCCGGGTGGTGGGGATGCGCGCCCTGACCGGGATGCTGGGCGCGATCCCGCCGGTGCTGGCCGTCCAGCTGACCGGTGCGCTGGGGTACGGGGTGCACCACTCGCCCGCACAGTGGGCGGCGACGGTGTTGGTGCTGTGGCTGGGGGTGGCCCCGATGGCGCTGCTGGCGCTGGGCGTCGGCTATCTGCTGCGCCCGCAGCTCGCCCAGGCGGTCTCGGTGGCCGGGTATGTGCTGCTGTCGGTGGTGGGCGGCCTGTGGGCGCCGGCCGACAAGCTGCCGCGCTGGCTGCAGCATGTCTCCACGCTGACTCCGGCCAACCGCTACGCGGAGCTGGCGCTGGACGCGGCCCACGGCCGGGCCCCGCACGCCGCCGCCCCGCTGGTGCTGGCCGGCTGGCTGGTGGCCGCCGCCGCCTTCGCGCTGGTGGCCTACCGCAGGGGTGCCCGTGCGAACTGAGACCTGGTACCTGAGCAGTGGCGGCGCCGCCCAGAGCGCCGCCGGGGACGGGCGGTTGAGCGCGACCCGTCCCGGCCGCCAGCCGTCGGATGTGCTGTACCACGACCCGTACAGCCCGGTGCCGGCGCTGGCCCCCGGCGCCGACCGCCGCCCCGTCCAGTTGCGCGAGGATGTTCTGTGCTGGACCTCCGGGCCGCTGGCCGCCCCGGTCCCGGCGGCCGGCGCCGAGGCCGTGCTGCACCTGAGAGTCCCCGTGGCGGAGGGACGCCTCCTGGTCGCCCTGACCTCGGTCCGCCCCGACGGCCGGGTGACGGCCCTGGCCGCCGCGGAGGCCGTGTGCACCGGTCCGGCCGCCGCCCGTGAACTCCGCGTCCAACTGACCGTCGACGGCCTGGAGTTCGCCCCCGCCCACCGCATCCGCCTGGAACTCTCCGGCCTGGGCCGCCCGCGCTACGGGACGGATGCCCCGCCCCTGGACGCCCCCGCGGTCTACCGCGTCCACCACGACGACGCCCGCCCGTCCCGCCTGCTGCTCGGGCCCCGCTAGCGGCCGGGGGCCGTCGGCAGACGCCACTACGTCGCCGGGTACCCATCAGAGGCGCGGGGAACTGCGCGACCAGCCACCCACGGCCCGCGGCCAAACGACAGGGGTCGTCGGCAGACGCGCCAGGTGCGGCCCTTCAGGGACACGGGGAACTCAGAGAGCGGTCGTCGCGACGAACTCCAGGAGCGCCGCCAAATCCAGCTCCCCGCCCCGCGCGAACGCCGCCTCGTACGCCGCCTCACCGAGCGCCGCGCGGGCCCGCTCCCGAGAGCGCACGGTATCCGGGGAACCCTGGCCCACCCCGAAAACCCTGGCGCAGCCGCCGAAGACCACCGCCGCCGTCTCACTCTCCCCGGCGGCCACCGCCGTACCCGCGAAGGCCAGCAGGGCCATGATCCGCAGCGGGGTGTAGGGCACCTGCTCCACGCCGCGCAGGGCGGCCCGGAACCGGTCCACGGCGGCGCGGTGGTCGCCGTGGGCGCTCAGCGCCCGGCCGTGGTTGATGCGGTGGAACGCGGTGTCGTAGGCGGTGGCACCGCCGGCCTCCAACTCGGCCAGGCCGCTTTCGAAGGCGGGCAGCGCGGCGTCGAAGTCCCCCCGGCGGGCGTCCACCGCGGCCCGGGCCAGCCGGACCTGGAGCGCGGAGTCCGCCCGGGCGCCCGGGGCGGCCCCGGCGGCCCGGGCCACATCCGCCGCCGCGCCGTCCAGATCGTCCTCGCGCAGCCGCAGATAGGCGTGGCGCAGCAGGGTCGCCACGATCTCGTCCGCGCCCAGCCAGTCGGCGATCAGGCCGTCCGCCTCGGTCATCAGCGCACCGGCCGCGGCCAGTCCGCCGCCGCGCAGCGCCCGGTGCCGGATGAGCAGCATCAGCGCCTGGCTGAGGCCCCAGCGTTCGCCGAGCCGGCGGAAGGCGTCGGCGGCGGCCGCCAGATCGGGGTCGGCCAGGTCGGGCCGCCGCTCGTGCATCCGCAGGCTGCCGCGCACCAGGCGGGCGGCGGCGGCCAGCCAGGGGTCGGCCGACTCGGCGTAGCCGTCCAGGAGTTGGAGGGCCCGCTCGCCCCGGCCGGCGACGGCCGTCAGGGAGGCGCCGGAGATCAGCAGCAGTGGATGCACCGGGCCCTCGGCGGCCGCCCCGGCCACCAGCTCGTCGAAGCCGGCGGCGAACTCCACCGGCCAGGCGCCGGACCCGGCGGCGGCGGTGAAGTCGGTGGGGTGGGCGAAGTCGCCGATCCGCGAGGTGAGCAGACAGCCGGCGTGCGCGCGGACGGCTCCCGCGGGCGGGGTGGGGCCGGCCGCCGTCAGGACCAGGCCCGCCCAGCGGGCGGCCTCGGCGCGCTGGCCGCGCAGCCACCACAGCCAGCCCAGGGCGGCGCACAGCCGCAGGGCCAGCGTGGTGTCGCCGAGTTCCAGAGCGGCGCGCAGCGCGGTGAGGCAGTTGTCGTGCTCGGTCACCAGGCGGCCGATCCAGGCCAGTTGGGCCCGGGTGCGCAGCTCGGGCTCGGCCTCCTCGGCCAGTTCGGTGAACCGGCGGGCGTGCCGCAGCCGCCATTCGGCGGTCTCCCCCGCCTCGTCCAGGCGCTCGGCGGCATAGGCGCGGATGGTCTCCAGCATCCGCAGCCGGCCGTCGCCGTCGGCGGTCAGGATGGACTTGCCGGCCAGCGAGAACAGGGCGTCCAGGGCGTCCTCGCCGCACACCCGCTCGGCGTCCTCGACGGTGGCCGCGCCGGCGAACACCGAGAAGCGGCGGGCCGCTTGGGCCTCTTCCCCGGTCATCAGGTCCCAGCTCCAGGCGACCACGGCGCGCAGGGTCTGCTGGCGGGGCAGGGCGGTGCGGCTGCCTCCGGTGAGCAGCCGGAACCGGTCGTCCAGCCGGTCGGCTATCTGACCGGGGGTGAGCATCCGGGCCTTGGCGGCGGCCAGTTCGATGGCCAGCGGCATGCCGTCCAGGCGGGCGCAGAGGGCGCCCACGGCGGCCGCGTTGTCCTCGTCCACGGCGAAGCCGGGGCGCACGGCGGCCGCACGCTGGGCGAACAGCCGCACCGCGGGAGCCTCGGCAATGTGCTGCCAGCCGGCCCCGGCCGGCGGCAGCCCCAACGGCGGTACGGGGCAGAGCTGTTCGCCGGTGATGCCCAGCGGTTCCCGGCTGGTGGCCAGCACCCGCAGACCGGGGCAGCGGGCCAGGATCCGGTCCGCCAGCTCGGCCGCCGCCTCGATCACCTGCTCACAGTTGTCCAGCACCAGCAGCGTCGGCCGTCCGGCGAGCGCGGTGGCCAGCCGGTCCAGCGGGTCGGCGGCCGGGTTCTCGTCGCGCTGCAGCACGGTGTCCCGGACGTCCAGCGCGGCCAGTACGGCATAGGGCACCTGGGACGGGTCGGTGACCGCGGCCAGTTCCACCAGCCGGACGGTCGACTCCCGTATCCGGGACGCGCATTCCAGGGCGATCCGGGTCTTTCCCGCCCCGCCGGGGCCGACCAGACAGACCAGCCGGGCCTCGTCCAGCATGCCGGTCAGCCGGGCGAGTTCGTCCTCACGGCCGATGAAGCCGGTGAGGGGGAGGCGGATGGCGTTGGCGGGGGCGAGCGCCGCCGGTGGTACGGGGGCGGCCGCCCCCGCCGGTACGTCCGCCGGTACGTCCGCCGGTACGTCTGCCGGCCCGGACGCTTCCCGTGCCGGTGACGCGGCCGCCGCCGGCGGGAGTTCGCCGCGCAGCACGGCCAGCTGGGCGGCGGCGAGGTCCGGGGACGGGTCGATGCCGAGCTCATCGGCGAGCAGGCCGCGGGTCTGCTCGTACTGGGCGAGCGCATCGGACTGCCGGCCGGCGCCGGCCAGGGCCCGGACGGCCAGGGCCGCCAGGCTCTCGCGCAGCGGGTGCGCCTGACGGTCCGCCGCCAGCGCGTCCAGGGCCTGGGCGTACCGCCCGGCGGCCAGGTGGGCGGCGGCCAGGTCCTCCACCGCCCGCAGCCGGCGTTCCGTCAGCCGGGCGGCGGCCGGGGCCGCGTAGGGCGCGGTTTCGGCCAGGCCGGCCAGGGCGACGGGGCCCTGCCACAGCGCCAGCGCCTGGGTCAGCAGCCCGGTGGCGCCCTCCTGGTCGCCGGCGGCGGCCGCGGCGGCGCCGCGCTCGGCGAGCCGGGTGAAGCGCTCCGCGTCCACCGCCGCCGGCTCCACCGCCAGCGTGTAGCCGACGGTCCCGCCGGCCACCAGCCGTGCGTCGCCCAGAGCCGCGCGCAGCCGTTTGACCAGCGAGGCCAGCGCGTTTCGCGGTTTGGCGGGCGGTTCGTCCCCCCATAGCCCGTCGACCAGCCGCTCCACCGGAACGGTGCGGCCGGGCTCCAGGGCGAGCAGCCCCAGCAGGGCGCGTACCCGCGAGCCGCCGAGCGGCACCTGCCGCCCGGCCTCGCCCGCCGACACCGAACCCAAGATCGAGAACTGCATGCCCCCAGGCTAAGGACTGTCCGGCGGATCTTCGCCACGGGTCCTCAGCCGCCCGTAGGGGGCGCGGGGAACCGCGCGACCGGGCACGACCACCCGCAGCGGAGCGCTCAGGCGGCCATGACGACCTCCGCCGCGGCCGGGGTGAGGGCCAGCTCCAGCACCTGACGGACATCGGAGACCGGGTGGACCTCCAGCTTCTGGAGCACCTCGGCCGGGACATCGTCCAGGTCCGGCTCATTGCGCTTGGGAATGATCACGGTGGTGATTCCGGCGCGGTGCGCGGCCAGCAGCTTCTGCTTGACGCCGCCGATCGGCAGCACCCGCCCGGTGAGCGAGACCTCACCGGTCATCGCGACCTCCGGGCGAACCTGGCGGCCGGAGAGCAGCGAGGCCAGCGCGGTGGTCATGGTGATGCCGGCGCTGGGGCCGTCCTTGGGCACCGCGCCCGCGGGGACGTGCAGATGGACGCCGCGTTCCTTGAAGTCGCCCACCGGCAGCTCCAGTTCGGCGCCGTGCGAGCGAAGGAAGGACAGCGCGATCTGGGCGGACTCCTTCATGACATCGCCGAGCTGGCCGGTGAGGGTCAGGCCGGCGCCGCCGGTCTCCGGGTCGGCCAGCGAGGCCTCCACGAACAGCACATCGCCGCCGGCGCCGGTGACCGCCAGCCCGGTGGCCACACCGGGCACCGCGGTGCGCCGCTCGGCCGGGTCCTGGGCCGACTCCGGGGTGTGGTGCGGGCGGCCGATCAGCGGCCGCAGCTGCTCCACCCCGATGGTGAACGGCAGCTCCCGCTCGCCAAGTTCATGCTGGGCGGTCACCTTGCGCAGCAGCCGGGCGATCAGGCGCTCCAGGGTGCGCACCCCGGCCTCGCGGGTGTACTCGCCGGCCAGCTTGCGCAGCGCGGCGTCCTCGACGGCAACCTCGCCGCCGTCCAGCCCGGCCCGTTCCAGCTGGCGGGGCAGCAGATGGTCGCGGGTGATGACGACCTTCTCGTCCTCGGTGTAGCCGTCCAGCCGGACCAGGTCCATCCGGTCCAGCAGCGCCTCCGGGATGGCCTCCAGGACATTGGCGGTGGCCAGGAACACCACGTCGGACAGGTCGAGTTCGACCTCCAGGTAGTGGTCGCGGAAGGTGTGGTTCTGGGCCGGGTCCAGGACCTCCAGCAGGGCCGCGGCCGGGTCGCCGCGGAAGTCGGAGCCCACCTTGTCGATCTCGTCGAGCAGGACCACCGGGTTCATGGAGCCGGCCTCCTTGACGGCGCGCACGATCCGGCCGGGGAGCGCGCCGACATAGGTGCGCCGGTGGCCGCGGATCTCCGCCTCGTCGCGGACGCCGCCCAGGGCGACCCGGACGAACTTACGGCCCATGGCCCGGGCCACGGATTCGCCCAGGCTGGTCTTGCCCACGCCTGGGGGGCCGACGAGCGCGAGCACCGCACCCCCGCGCCGCCCGTCGACGACCCCCAGGCCCCGGTCGGCACGCCGCTTGCGCACCGCCAGGTATTCGGTGATCCGTTCCTTGACGTCGTCCAGCCCGGCGTGGTCCGCGTCCAGCACCGCCCGCGCGCCCGGGATGTCGTAGGAGTCCTCGGTGCGCTCGTTCCAGGGCAGTTCCAGGACGGTGTCCAGCCAGGTGCGGATCCAGCCGCCCTCGGGGCTCTGGTCGGAGGCCCGCTCCAGCTTCTCGACCTCCTTCAGGGCCGCCTCGCGGACCTTCTCCGGCAGGTCGGCGGCCTCCACCCGGGCCCGGTAGTCCTCGGACTCGTTCTCCGGGTCCCCGTTGAGCTCGGCCAGTTCCTTGCGGACCGCCTCCAGCTGGCGGCGGAGCAGGAACTCGCGCTGCTGCTTGTCCACGCCCTCCTGGACGTCCTTGGCGATGGACTCGGCGACATCCTGCTCGGCCAGGTGCTCGCTCAGCCACTTCACGGCCAGCTTCAGCCGGGCCACCGGGTCGGCGGTCTCCAGCAGCTCCACCCGCTGGCCGACGGTCAGGAAGGGCGAGTAGCCGGAGTTGTCGGCGAGCTGGGAGAGGTCGTCGATCTGCTGGACCCGGTCCACCACCTGCCAGGCGCCGCGCTTGCGCAGCCAGCTGGTGGCCAGCGCCTTGTACTCCTTCATCAGCTCGGTGACCGCGCCGGGCAGCGGGTCGGGGGTGATCTCCTCGATCACCGTGCCCTCCACCCAGAGCGCGGCGCCCGGGCCCGTCGTCCCGGCGCCGATGCGCACCCGGCGCAGGCCGCGGATCAGCGCGCCCGGGTCGCCGTCGGAGAGCCGGCCGACCTGCTCGACGCTGCCCAGGGCGCCGACCCCGGCGTAGGTGCCGTCCACCCGGGGCACCAGCAGCACCCGCGGCTTGGCCCCACGCTGGGCGGCGGCCTGGGCGGCCTCGACGGCGGCGCGGACCTCGGTGTCGGACAGGTCCAGCGGGACCACCATGCCGGGCAGCACGACCTCGTCGTCGAGCGGCAGGACAGGCAGGGTGAGCGGTGCGGACGTCGAAGCCATGATCTCCCCTTCGGCAGGCAAGTTGAGCTATGCCGACTCAATGCAGGAGAGAGCCCGGTTGTTCCCGGGCTGTTGTTCGCTGTGAGCGATCAGATGCGGGCGATCAGGGGTGGGTGATCAGTTGTGGACGATCAGACGGGGCCCGGGAACGAGCGGCGGTAGTCCGTCGGGGTGACCCCGAAGTGCAGGGTGAAGTGCCGCCGCAGGTTGGCGGCGGTGCCCAGGCCGCACAGCTCGCCGATCCGCTCCACCGGCAGGGCGGTGGTCTCCAGCAGGCTCTGGGCCCGGGCCAGGCGCTGGGCGAGCAGCCAGCGCAGCGGGGTGGTGCCGGTGGTGGCCTGCACCCTGCGGTGGAAGGTGCGCGCGCTCATCCCGGCCCGGGCGGCCAGCTCGTCCACGGTCAGCGGCCGGTCCAGGCGCTCGGTGGCCCACTGCAGGACCGGCGCCAGGCCCCGGTCGTCGGCGGCCGGTACGGCCACCTCCACAAACTGCGCCTGGCCGCCCGGCCGGTGGGCGGGGACCACCAGCCGGCGGGCCAGCTGGTTGGCCACATGGGCGCCCAGGTCGCGGCGGACCAGGTGCAGGCACAGGTCCAGGCCCGCGGTCACCCCGGCACTGGTGAGCACCTGGCCGTCGTCCACATAGAGCACGGAGTCGTCCACCGTGACGCGGGGGTGGCGGCGGGCCAGCGCCTCGGTGTGCATCCAGTGCGCGGTGGCCCGGCGGCCGTCCAGCAGCCCGGCGGCGGCCAGCGCGAACGCCCCGGCGCACAGGGAAGCCAGCCGGGCGCCCCGGTCGGCGGCCGCGCGCAGCGCCGCCAGCAGCTCGGCGGGCAGCTCGCGTTCCCCGTCCACGCATGCCTCCGGCACCGAGGGGACGATCACCGTGTCCGCCCCCTCCAGCCCCTCCAGACCCCAGGGCGCGCGCAGGGTGAAGCCCGGCGGGCCGGGCGGCGGCGGCTGTTCCGGCCGCACGGTGCACAGCCGCAGGTCGTACCAGGGGTCGGCCAGATCGGGCTGCGGGATGCCGAAGACCGTGCAGACCACCCCCAGTTCATACAGGTCCCAGAAGGGGACGTCCTGGTCGATCACCACCACGGCCACGGAACCGGCGCTCATGACCGCCCAGCCTAGTGGCAGGAATTTTGCGCAGTACGTCAGTCCTGCCACTGTCGGGCGGCGCCGGGCGCTGCGAGCGTGGTCCTCGCTTGATCAACTTCCGGGACGCACAAGGAGTTCGACGACGATGAATGTGACCGTGATGGGACTGGGGTCCATGGGCAGCGCCCTGGCCGGGGCCTTCCTGGCCGGCGGCCACCGCACCACCGTCTGGAACCGGACGCCCGGCAGGGCGGAGGCCCTGGCCGGACGGGGCGCGGAGCCGGCCGCCACCCCCGCCGAGGCGGTGCGGGCCGGTGAGCTGGTGGTGGTCTGCCTGGCCACCTATGAGACCGTCCACCGGGTGCTGGGCCCGGTGGCCGTGCACCTGGCCGGCCGCACCCTGGTCAACCTGACCTCGGGCACCCCGGAGGAGGCCCGGGAGATGGCGGCCTGGGCCGGGCGGCACGGGGCTGGCTACCTGGACGGCGCAATCATGACCACCCCGCCGGGCATCGGCGACCCCACCGCCATGCTGCTCTACAGCGGCCCGCGGTCCGCCTTCGAGGCCGGCCGGGACGCCCTGGCCGCCCTGGGCGACCCGCTGTACCTGGGCCCCGAGGCCGGCCTGGCCTCGCTCTACGACACCGCGCTGCTGGGTGTGATGTGGTCCGCGCTCACCGGCTGGCTGCATGGCGTCGCCCTGGTGGGCGCCGACGGCGGGGCCGGAACCAGCGCGGTGGCCTTCACCGAGGTGGCCAACCGGTGGCTGGGAGCCGTCAGCGGCTTCGCCGCCGCCTACGCCCCGCAGGTGGACGCCGGGGCGTACCCGGGTGACGACGCCACCCTGGACGTTCATCTGGCCGCGATCGGCCACCTGGTGAGCGCCGGCGCCGCCCGCGGCATCGACTCCGGGCTGCCGGCCGTCTTCCAGGACCTGGTCGGGCGGGCGGTGGCGGCCGGCCACGGCAAGGACGGCTGGGCCCGCCTGGTGGAGTTCCTGAGCACCGAGGAGCAGGCGTGAACACCGACGACTGGGCCCGCCTGGTCACCGAGGCCGCGCACCGGGCCACCGGCGCGCTGGAAAGGGTTGCCGGGGCCGACTGGTCCCGGCCCGCCGGAGGGCTGGAATGGTCCTGCCACCACACCCTGGACCACCTGGCCCTGGGCCTGGTCGGCTATGCGGGACTGCTCACCGCCAAGCCGCGCGACCGCTACATCACCCTGTTCGCCTCGCTGGACCAGCAGGCTCCCGTCTCAACGCGACTGGAGGGCATCCGCATCGCGGCGTCGCTGCTCGCCGTGACCGTCCGCGGCAGCCGCCCCGCCGACCGGGCCTGGCACCCCTGGGGGCACTCCGACGGCCCCGGCTTCGCCGCCATGGGCGTGGTGGAGACCCTGGTCCACACCCATGACATCGCCGCCGGGCTCGGCCTGGACTTCACTCCGCCACCGGACCTGGCCGCCCCCGCCCTCGGCCGGCTGTTCCCCGGCACGGACCCCGGGGAGCACCCCGGCCGCACCCTGCTGTGGGCCACCGGACGCACCGCCCTGCCCGGCCGCCCCCGGCTCGGCGAGTGGCAGTGGGACGGCACGGTGCGCCAGGCGGGCCTCGTGGCGCAGCAGCACCTGGCAGGCGACCCCGATCAGCAGCGCTATCGGGTGGCCCCAGCTGGCCAGCGGATCGGCGTACTCGACCAGGTCCTGGGCGCACAGCAGCCCGGCGCCGCCCAGCACGGTCCACTTCCAGGCCGGTGACAGCAGCCCGGCGAGCGCCCCCAGACAGGACATAAAGCCAAAGCTGATGCCGTAGTCCAGCCGGTGCAGCGAGGCAGCCGGCAGCCTGCCCGCCGCCACCGCGCCCGCCACCGGCAGCTCGGTGGCCAGGGTGGCCAGCACATGGCCGAGGACGAACACCCCGGCGGTGCGCAGCGCGCCGACCCGGCGCTCCAGGGCGCCCAGCACCGGGGCGAAGGCCAGGCCGTAGAAGGAGACCAGGCCGCCCGCTATCCACAGCGCGCTGGCCACCATCACCAGCACCGGTCGGTCGGCCAGGTGCGCGGCGTCGGTGCTGGAGTCGCGCAGCAGGCGGTTGACGGTGGCCTCGTCGCCCAGTTCCGCGTAGAGCGCGGTGGCCAGCAGTACCAGCCCGTAGCAGAAGGTGAACGGGGTGGCCCGGGGGGTGGGTATCAGCCGGAGCAGCAGACGGCCCCGGCGCCGTATCGCCCCGGCGGGGTCAACCGCGGTCACTCGGCCAGGCCCCTTTCCGGCGACCTGGACCGGCCGCTCGCTATGAACATTAAGGTGCACCGCCCCCGGGCACATCAACTCCTTGCGAGGATCGGGCACGGCTTTGTCGTCGTCCTGACAGTGGACGTCCCGACTCTGGACCCGAGACCCGACGGAGGCCCGGCATGAGCGCTTTCCACGCCCCGCACGATCCCGTCACCCCGCCCGTCACCCTGGACCGCCGGGACGGCCCGCATGGCGAGGTGGTGCTGCGCCACCGGGGCGAGGGGCCGGGCACCTACGAGATCATCGCCAATGGGTGCTTTCTGATGGACAGCTCCGACGGCCGCTCGGAGCGGCGGCTGGTGGACGCCGCGCTGGCCGCGCTGCCTCCGGAGCGTCGGGCGCCGGCCGTGCTGATCGGCGGCCTGGGGGTGGGCTTCTCGCTGGCCAGGGCCGCCGAGGAGCCCCGCTGGGGCCGGATCACCGTGGTCGAACGCGAGCCGGCGGTGATCGACTGGCATCGCACCGGCCCGCTGGGGGTCTTCACCGCCCGGGCGCTGGCCGACCCGCGCACCGAGATCGTCCGGGCGGACCTGGTGGCCTTCCTGCGCCAGGGTGACCGGAGCTTTGACGCGCTCTGCCTGGACATCGACAACGGCCCCGGCTGGACCGTCACCGAGAACAACGAGGGCCTGTACTCCCCCGCCGGGCTGGCCGCCTGCCGGCGGCGGCTGACGCCCGGCGGAGTACTGGCCGTCTGGTCCGCACAGCCGTCCGAGAAGTTCGAAAAAGCGCTCCGGAATGCCGGATTCGCCGAGGTAACCACCGAAGAGATCGCCGTTGCCCGAGGCGTCCCGGACGTTGTCCACCTGGCGCTTCGCGCCGCGTAGCCGTCCCCCGTCACCTGCCCGTACCCTGCTTGCCACACCTGGAGGGTGGCGGGCACAGAAACGCGCGGGCACTAAAAACGCTGGGGGCGGGCGCATGGAGCAGACACACATCGGCCCGGGCGGCGCGGCGGTCTCCGCCGGGGCACAGCGGCGGGTGCTGATCGTCGAGGACGACCGGACCATCGCCGAGGCCATCGCGGCACGGCTGCGCGCCGAGGGTTTTCAGGTACGGACCGCCGGCGACGGGCCGGCCGCCGTGGACACCACCGAGGCATGGCAGCCCGATCTGCTGGTGCTGGACGTGATGCTGCCCGGCTATGACGGACTGGAGGTCTGCCGGCGGGTGCAGGCGCAGCGGCCGGTGCCGGTGCTGATGCTCACCGCGCGGGACGACGAGACGGACATGCTGGTCGGCCTGGGCGTGGGCGCCGACGACTATATGACCAAGCCGTTCTCCATGCGGGAGCTGGCGGCCCGGGTGCACGTACTGCTGCGCCGGGTGGAGCGGGCCACGCTGGCCGCGCACACCCCGCGCAGCGGCATCCTGCGCCTCGGCGAGCTGGAGATCGACCACGCCCAGCGGCGGGTGCGGGTGCGCGGCACGGACGTCCATCTGACGCCCACCGAGTTCGACCTGCTGGTCTGTCTGGCCAATACACCGCGCGCGGTGCTCTCCCGGGAGCAGCTGCTGGCCGAGGTGTGGGACTGGGCGGACGCCTCCGGCACCCGCACCGTGGACAGCCACATCAAGGCGCTGCGCCGCAAGATCGGCGCGGAGCGGATCCGCACCGTGCACGGGGTGGGGTACGCGCTGGAGACCCCGGCGGCGTGAGGGACGACCGGCCGGAGCGCCCGGGGCTGTGGGCGCGGACCTGGGAGGCGCTGCGGCCGCTGGACCCGTTCCGGTCGGTCAAGGCCGCGCTGGGCGCGCTGGTGATCGGCTCGGTGGTGATCACCACCTTGCTGGTCTTCCTGGCGGTCCACTCGGCCACCGAGCTCCGGGTGATCACCATCTTCTCGATCATCGCCTCGCTGCTGATCACCCAGTTCGTGGCGCATGGCCTGACCGCGCCGCTGGACGAGATGACCGAGGTCACCCGGGCCATGGCGCACGGCGACTACACCCGCCGGGTGAGCGACGGGCGGCGGGACGAGTTCGGCGCGCTGGCCACCGCCTTCAACCGGATGGCCGCCGACCTGGAGGCGGTGGACACCCACCGCAAGGAACTGGTCGCCAATGTCTCCCATGAGCTGCGCACCCCCATCGCGGGGCTGCGGGCGGTGCTGGAGAACGTGGTGGACGGGGTCTCGGCGGCCGATCCGGAGACCATGCGCACCGCCCTGCAGCAGACCGAGCGGCTGGGGCGGCTGGTGGAGCAGCTGCTGGACCTGTCCCGGCTGGACAACGGGGTGGTGCCGCTGCGCGCCCGCCGCTTCGAGGTGTGGCCGTATCTGGCCGGGGTGCTCAAGGAGGCCAGCATCGCCGGCAATGTCTGCGGCACCGGCCGCTCGGCGCGCGCCCGCAAGGACGTCCATCTGCATCTGGACGTCCAGCCGCCGGAGCTGACCGCGCACGCGGACGCCGAGCGGCTGCACCAGGTGGTGGCCAACCTGGTGGAGAACGCGGTGCGGCACAGCCCGCCGCACGGCCGGGTCACCATCCGGGCGCGCCGGGGCGAGGGCTCCGAGGGCGCCGGGTCGCTGGCGCTGGAGGTGCTGGACGAGGGGCCGGGCATCCCGGAGGCGGAGCGGCACCGGGTCTTCGAGCGGTTCAACCGGGGCGGCGCGGACCACCAGGGGCCGGGCGGCGACGGCGGCACCGGCCTGGGGCTGGCGATCGCCCGCTGGGCGGTCGACCTGCACGGGGGGAGCATAGGAGTGGCCGAGTCACCGCGTGGCTGTCGTATCAAGGTCACTCTTCCAGGAGGACCTTCGTGATCAGAGTTGACGTAGGGTCGATGGCGGAAGCACACATTCCGAGGGATGTGGGGCGAGCTTCGGCGAACCCGGAATCCGCCAGGAGGCGCAGAACCCCGTGTGTTTCCCGTCCCGTCATGCCACGAAACCCGGTGGAGAGTGTGACTTAGGCGACGACTGGCCCCGGTGGCCTGCATCGGAGCCCCTGACAGGCGTAGCCTTTATTCCCGCTGTCCACCACCTTAGGAAGCGGAAGAGGGCGGTTGCCGCCGTGTCGCCACAGTCCCCGAACTCATCGAGCATCTCGACCGACCAAGACGGGCAGGGCAAGAGCCCTGCTGACGTGTTCGGTCCCAATGAGTGGCTCGTCGACGAGATCTACCAGCAGTACCTCCAGGACCCGAACTCGGTCGACCGAGCCTGGTGGGACTTCTTTGCCGACTACAAGCCGGGCGCGAATCCGCCGCAGGCCGCGGCAACGGGCACGGCCCCCGCCGCGCCGCCCGCTGCCGCACCGGCACCCGCCGCCCCGGCTCCCGCGCAGCCCGCCGCCCAGCCGGCCGCACCGGCCCCCGCCGTGGCGCAGGCCCAGCCGGCCCCCGCCGCTGCCGCCCCGGCTCCGGCACCGGCACCGGCGAAGCCGGTCACCCCGGCCGCCCGGCCCAAGGCCCCCGCCCAGCCGGCGGCCGAGGCCCCGGCCGGCCCGGAGTTTGTGACGCTGCGCGGCCCGTCCGCCGCGGTCGCCAAGAACATGAACGCCTCCCTGGAGCTGCCGACCGCCACCTCGGTCCGCGCGGTCCCGGTGAAGCTGCTGTTCGACCAGCGCATTGTCATCAACAACCACCTCAAGCGCGCCCGCGGTGGCAAGGTCTCCTTCACGCACCTGATCGGCTACGCCATGGTGCAGGCGCTGAAGCTGATGCCGTCGATGAACCACTCCTTCACGGAGAAGGACGGCAAGCCCACCCTGGTCAAGCCGGAGCACGTCAACCTGGGCCTGGCCATCGACCTGGTGAAGCCCAGCGGTGACCGTCAGCTGGTGGTCGCGGCCATCAAGAAGGCCGAGACCCTCAACTTCTTCGAGTTCTGGCAGGCCTACGAGGACATCGTCAAGCGCGCCCGGGTGGGCAAGCTGACGATGGACGACTTCACCGGCGTCACCGCCTCGCTGACCAACCCGGGCGGCATCGGCACCGTGCACTCCGTGCCGCGTCTGATGCCCGGCCAGGGCCTGATCATCGGCGTGGGCGCGATGGACTACCCGGCCGAGTTCCAGGGCACCTCCCAGGACACCCTGAACAAGATGGGTGTCTCGAAGGTCATGACCCTGACCTCGACCTATGACCACCGGGTGATCCAGGGTGCCGCCTCCGGCGAGTTCCTGCGCATCATGCACCAGCTGCTGCTGGGCGAGAACGGCTTCTACGACGAGATCTTCGAGGCCCTGCGCATCCCCTACGAGCCGGTGCGCTGGATGCGGGACATCGACGCCTCGCACGACGACGATGTCACCAAGGCCGCCCGGGTCTTCGAGCTGATCCACTCCTACCGGGTGCGCGGCCATGTCATGGCCGACACCGACCCGCTGGAGTACCGTCAGCGCAAGCACCCCGACCTGGACATCACCGAGCACGGCCTCACCCTGTGGGACCTGGAGCGGGAGTTCGCGGTCGGCGGCTTCGCCGGCAAGTCCATGATGAAGCTGCGCGACATCCTGGGCGTGCTGCGCGACTCGTACTGCCGCACCACCGGCATCGAGTACATGCACATCCAGGACCCCAAGCAGCGCAAGTGGATCCAGGACCGGGTGGAGCGCCCGCACGCCAAGCCGGAGCGCGAGGAGCAGCTGCGCATCCTGCGCCGGCTCAACGCGGCCGAGGCGTTCGAGACCTTCCTGCAGACCAAGTACGTGGGCCAGAAGCGCTTCTCGCTGGAGGGCGGCGAGTCCGTCATCCCGCTGCTGGACTCGGTGCTGGACGCGGCCGCCGAGGCCCGTCTGGACGAGGCCGTCATCGGCATGGCCCACCGCGGCCGGCTGAATGTGCTGGCCAACATCGTCGGCAAGTCCTACGCCCAGATCTTCCGCGAGTTCGAGGGCAACCTCGACCCGAAGTCGATGCACGGCTCCGGCGATGTGAAGTACCACCTGGGTGCCGAGGGCGTCTTCACCGGCCTGGACGGCGAGCAGATCAAGGTCTCGCTGGCCGCCAACCCTTCCCACCTGGAGACCGTCGACCCGGTGGTGGAGGGCATCGCCCGCGCCAAGCAGGACATCATCGGCAAGGCCGGCACCGACTTCACCGTGCTGCCCATCCAGCTGCACGGTGACGCGGCCTTCGCCGGCCAGGGCGTGGTGGCCGAGACCCTCAACATGTCGCAGCTGCGCGGCTACCGCACCGGCGGCACCGTGCACATCGTCATCAACAACCAGGTCGGCTTCACCGCCCCGCCGGAGTCCTCGCGCTCGTCGATGTACTGCACCGACGTGGCCCGGATGATCGAGGCCCCGATCTTCCACGTCAACGGCGACGACCCGGAGGCCGTGGTCCGCGTGGCGCGGCTGGCGTTCGAGTTCCGCCAGGCGTTCAACAAGGACGTGGTCATCGACCTGATCTGCTACCGCCGCCGCGGCCACAACGAGTCCGACAACCCGGGCTTCACCCAGCCGCTGATGTACGACCTGATCGACAAGAAGCGCTCGGTGCGCAAGCTCTACACCGAGTCCCTCATCGGCCGGGGCGACATCACCCTGGAAGAGGCCGAGCAGGCGCTGCAGGACTACCAGGGCCAGCTGGAGAAGGTCTTCATCGAGGTCCGCGAGGCCGACACCGCCCAGGCTCCGGCCGAGGTCCCGGTCCCGCAGGCCGAGTTCCCGGTGCCGGTGCAGACCGCGGTCTCCCAGGAGGTCATCAAGCGGATCGCCGAGTCCCAGGTCAGCATCCCCGACACCGTCACGGTGCACCCGCGTCTGCTGCCCCAGCTGCAGCGCCGCGCGGCCAGCATCGAGGACGGCACCATCGACTGGGGCATGGGCGAGACCCTGGCCTTCGGTTCGCTGCTGATGGAGGGCACCCCGGTCCGGCTGGCCGGCCAGGACTCCCGCCGCGGCACCTTCGGCCAGCGCCACGCGGTGCTGGTGGACCGGGAGACCGGCGAGGACTACACCCCGCTGATGTACCTCTCCGAGGACCAGGCGCGGTACAACGTCTATGACTCGCTGCTCAGCGAGTACGCGGCGATGGGCTTCGAGTACGGCTACTCGCTGGCCCGCCCGGACGCTCTGGTGCTGTGGGAGGCCCAGTTCGGTGACTTCGTCAACGGTGCCCAGAGCATCACGGACGAGTTCATCTCCTCCTCCGAGCAGAAGTGGGGCCAGACCTCCGGCGTCACCCTGCTGCTGCCGCACGGCTACGAGGGCCAGGGCCCGGACCACTCCTCGGCCCGCATCGAGCGCTTCCTCCAGCTGTGCGCGCAGAACAACATGACGGTCGCCATGCCGACGCTGCCGTCGAACTACTTCCACCTGCTGCGCTGGCAGGTGCACAACCCGCACCACAAGCCGCTGATCGTCTTCACCCCGAAGTCGATGCTGCGTCTGAAGGCGGCGGCGTCCAAGGTGGAGGAGTTCACCTCGGGCGGCTTCCGTCCGGTCATCGGTGACGAGACCGTCAACCCGGCGGACGTCCGCAAGGTCGTGTTCTGCTCCGGCAAGATCTACTACGACCTGGACGCCGAGCGGAAGAAGCGCGGCATCACGGACACCGCGCTGATCCGCCTGGAGCGGCTCTACCCGCTGCCGGGTGCCGAACTCCAGGCGGAGATCGCCAAGTTCGCCAACGCGGAGAAGTACCTCTGGGCACAGGAGGAGCCGGCGAACCAGGGTCCCTGGCCGTTTATCGCGCTCAACCTGATCGACCACCTGGACCTGGCGGTGGGCGCCGATGTCCCGGCCGCGGAGCGGCTGCGCCGGATCTCCCGGCCGCACTCCTCCTCGCCGGCGGTGGGTTCCGCGAAGCGGCACCAGGCCGAGCAGGCTCAGCTCGTCGCGGAGGTCTTCGACGCGTAAGGGCTTGGTCCTTGGCCGGCGGAAGGCCCGCACCGATTCGGTGCGGGCCTTCCGCCGTCTGCGGTCAGCCCAGATAGGGCTCGAAGTCCCAGTAGGGGCGCACCCGTTGGCGGGCCGACTGGGTGTGCGGGTGCTGGGCGCCCAGCGTACGGGCCAGCCGCTGCAGGGCGTCCTCCTCGACCTTGCCGGCCTCCTCGTGCTCGCGCAGCGCCCGCAGGTCGGCGGCCAGCGCCACCTCACAGGACAGGGTGAAGGGGTGGTCCTGGCCCAGCACATGACGGGCCCTGCGCAGGGTGTCCCGGCTGAGCTCCTTGGCGCTGTCCAGCCGTCCGTTGAGGTTCCGTCCGGCGGCCGCGTTGAGCGCACAGCCCAGCGCCCAGGGGTGGTCCGGCCCCAGGGCGGCCGTCAGTCCCGCATAGGCGGATTCGAACATGGTGAGCGCGTCGGCCCGCTCCCCGGCCGCCTGGAGCACCAGTCCGGTGTTGGCCAGCATCCCGGTGCTGACCGGATGCGCCGGGCCCAGCAGCGTACGGAAAACGCTCTCGCCCTCCTCGATCAGGTCCCGCGCCTGGCGCAGATCGCCATGCTCCCGGGCGTAGTTGCCGTAGTCCACCACCAGCCCGATGGTGGCGTAGTGCCGGCGGCCATGGACCTGTTCCATCTGTTCCAGCAGGCTGGCCATCGCCCCGCCCAGGTCCTGGTGGGCGCCGGCCCGGCGTTCGCACAGCAGCAGGTTGTGCCGGGCCCTGAGGGTGTTGGGGTGCTGTGGGCCGAGCACCTGCAGGTGCAGCCGCATGCCCAGCTCCTGGCGGGCCAGAGCGTCCCCGTAGCGGCCCAGCAGCCGCAGGTCGCGGGCGCAGGCGATGCCGGACATCAGGGTGGCGGGGTGGCGGGCGCGCAGCAGGGTCTCCCGCCGGCGCAGGGTCTTCAGGTCGATGTCATAGGCGTCCGCGTAGCGGCCCAGCAGCCGCAGCCCCACTCCCAGATGGTGCTGGGCCTGGAGGGTGATGAAGTCATCGGCGCCCAGCAACTCCCGTGCGGTGTCCAGCACTTCCTGCTGCCGCTCCAGCGCCTCCGGGTACTGGCCCAGATAGCGCTGGTCGGCGGCCAGGCATCCGGCGGCGATCAGCAGACTGGCGGCGTCGGCCTCCGGCAGGACCCGCAGCCGCTCCAGGGTCTCCCGGTCCAGCTCATAGGCGGACCGGAACTGCCCGTACGCCCGCAGGATGTTGCCCTGCTGGGTGGTGAGGTCGAGCATCCTGGGGTGCTCGGGCGGGAAGATCTCCGACCACTGTTCGCGGATCTTCTCGCCGAGTTCGGCACCGACCTGGTACTCCCCGCTGTACAGGCAGTAGCGCAGCAGGTTGAGCACCGTCTCCTGGACCCGGTAGTCATGGCTCTCCAGCGCCCCGGACGGCTCCAGGTGCGGCAGCAGTTCGGCGTAGCGCGGCCAGAGCCTGGAGTCCTGGGGGTTGCCGGGGTCGGCGGCGGCCAGCATCCGGCGGACGATCCGGCGGTGGGACTGCCGCTCCTCGGGGGAGGTGAGCCGGGTGACGATGTCATGCACCAGCCGGTGCATATGCACGGCCTCCTGCTCCGGGCCCGGCTCCATGGTGGAATCGCCGGTGGAGCGGACATCGCGCCGGGTGAACACCGAGTAGTTGACCAGGGTGTCCAGGGCCCGGCTCCAGCTGGGCAAGTCACTGACCAGCCAGCCGAGATGGTCCGGCAGCTGGCCGGGCGGCAGCAGCCGGACCAGGCCGACGGGAATCCGGCCGGGCGCGAAGGCGGTGCACAGGCTGAGCAGTTCCACCGCGTGCGACTGGGACTCACGGAGCCGGTTGATCAGTATTGACCAGGAGGTCAGCGAGGAGCGGGGCACCCCGTCCAGGCCGCTGGGGTTGACCATCTGGGCCATCTCCCCGTCGCGCACCATGCGCAGGTACTCGGCGACCTCCATGTCCGACTCCCCCAGCCAGGAGGCGGCCTGCACCAACGCCAGCGGGATGTCGCCGAGTTCGGCGGCCACCTCGTCCGCCTCCGCCGCGGCCAGCCGGGGCGCGCGGCGCATCAGATAGGCGGTGCTCTCGGCGCGCAGGAAGCCGGGGATGTCCAGCACGGTGGCTCCCGCGTCGGCCCAGCCCCGGTTGCGCGAGGTGATCAGCACATGGCCGGGGCCGGCGGGCAGCAGGTCCTCGGCGCCCTCCAGGTCGTCCCAGCCGTCGAAGATCACCAGCCAGCGGCCATGGGGCCGGCCGCGGCGCAGCGCCTCGCGGACCGCGCGGATGCGCTCACCGGGCTCGGAACCCACCGACAGGCCCAGTTCCGGGGCGAGTTCGGCCCAGCGTTCGCGCTGGGTGCCCCGGGTGTCGGAGTTCACCCACCAGACGATGTCGTAGTCGGAGCTGAAGCGGTGCGCGTACTCGGCGGCCA
Organism: Streptomyces sp. NPDC052396; assembly: GCF_044593195.1. Classification (NCBI taxonomy): domain Bacteria; kingdom Bacillati; phylum Actinomycetota; class Actinomycetes; order Kitasatosporales; family Streptomycetaceae; genus Streptomyces; species Streptomyces sp. NPDC052396. The sequence continues at coordinate 278,108 of NZ_JBIUAW010000002.1, read as the reverse complement.
TCTGGGTCTTGCCGATGCCGCTCATGCCCAGCAACGCGACCGTGGCGGTGCCCTGTTCGGCCTCGGTGAGCTGCTGCTGGAGCCGGTTGAGCAGTTCATCGCGGCCGGTGAAGCGGCGGTTGCGGCGCGGGACCTCGCCCCAGACCGCCGGCGGGTCGTTGGGGTAGCGGGAGCCGGTGGGCAGTTCGCGCCGGGGCGGGCCCTCCGGCAGCCCCAGCCGGCTCAGCAGCCGGCGTTCGGCCTCCGGGCCGCCGATGCCCCACAGGTCCACCGGCTCCAGCACCGCGGTGGCGGGCAGCAGCGCCCGGTTGGTGAGGTTGACCGCCGCGAACCGCTCGGCGTTGGCGGCCACGATGCCGCGCAGCGCCTGGGTCCACTCGCCCTCCTGGCGCGGGCCGAGTTCGAAGAACCAGTCACTGAGCACCAGCAGGATCCGTCCCCTGGCCAGCAGCAGATCGCCGAGCGCGCTCTCCAGCGAGATCTCCCGGGGCGGGTCCCAGCGCTGCAGCACCACCCGGTGGCCATGGCTCTCCAGCCGGTGCTGGATCCAGGTGGCCCAGGGCCGGTAGTAGCCGGCGAAGACGACGACGAAGAGCTCACTGACCTGATCCTGCGCACCGGCGGAAGCCGGTTGCCGCTGCGTGTTCATGCACGTCCCTCGTTCCTTCGCACCGCGGTGTGACCGGGTCCGGCCCGGCCGTCCGACGCGGCGGCAAGATTACCGTACGTCACCGTCCCATGACGGACCGCCGATGGTCATGGCCACCCGTCCGGTCCGCTCCAGGGCGGCCAGCAGCTGGGCCATGCCGGTGGTGAACTCCCGTCCGGCAGGTGTGAGTTCACTGGATTCAAGCAGGATGGGCAGGGCTTCCGCGACCTGTTGGCGGTAGGAATCACTGCGTGCGCGGGCCGTTTGCCGCGCCCCGGGCGACAGCCCGTCCCGGCCGGCCGCCCGGGCCCAGAAGTCGGCCAGCGCCAGATGGGCGTAGCAGCCCTGGAGCACCCCTTCCAGGGGCCGTGGGTCACGCCGCCAGGCGACCTTGTGGACGGCCAGCGGGCTCGCCCGGTGCAGCGGCAACAGGTCGTGCAGCACGGCCAGTTTGCTGTGCTGGGTCTCATGGACCAGCACCTCGGCCAGGCCGGTGGGGCTGTCCGGCAGGGTGGTGAGCACCGCGCCCGGGGCGGCCCGGAAGGTGGCGCTGACCGTGCTGCCGGGCGCCGTGGCCAGGGGTACCAGGCAGCGCAGCAGCTCCGCCGTCTCCCTGGCCCGCTCCGGGTCGGTGGCCCGCAGCAGCGCCTGGGCCGCCCGCCAGCGGCGGGTCCAGGGCTCGGGGCCGGTCAGGGTGCGGGCGGCGGCGGGCAGCGCGGCCCGGCCCACGCCCTGGGCGGGCGCCCGGTAGGGGTCGAGGTCGTCCAGCAGGATGTCCGAGCCGGGCAGCCGCCGCAGGGCGTGCCAGCCGCTGCCCGCCCCGGCCACCCGGCCGGCGGTGCGCAGCAGGACCGGGCCGGTGCGGTGCCCGTCGGTGGTCAGCCGGGCGGTGCGGGAGCGGGCGGTGAGCCGGACCACGGGGGCGCCGGTCTCCGCCAGCCCTATGCCGGGGAGCGCCAGCAGGCCCTCGGGGGTGGCGAGTTCGGTGGTGAAGGAGGTGCCGGAGAGCAGTGCGGCGGCGGTGGCGGTGGCGCCCAGGTGTTCCACGGCCCGGGTGAACTCCGGGCCGTCCGGCGCCGCCAGGGCGCTGGCCAGCCAGTTGCCCACGGCCGGGTAGTCCAGGGTGTCGCGCGCCGAGCGCGGATGGCGTTCCTCGGCGCGCTCCAGTAACCGCCAGTGCTCCTCGAAGCGCCGCCGCGCCCGCCCGTCCAGTGCCCGGGGCTGCCGTTCCAGCCGGGTGAGCAGGGACTTGAGCAGGACCAGCCGCCGGCTGTGCAGGGCGTTGTGCAGCAGGGTGCGGTCCTCCGCGGTGGACCGGGTACGGGCCAGCCGGGCCAGTGCGGCGGCGGGCACCGTCCGGGCCGGTCCGGCCGCCCGGGAACTCTGACCGGATACCGGCCGGCGGCTGTCCGGTTCTCCGCGCGTCACCTGCCGGTCCCGCGCCCCGCGCGCATCCGCTTCCCCACGGTTCCCCCGCTGGAGTACCAGGTCTCCCCGAACTCCGCCGGGTGCCGCAGCGCGCTCTCCACCGCGGCCGTCAGCTCCGGATCGGCCATTGTGCGCAGACTCCGCAGGCCGACGCCGGTGAGGTCGGGCAGCGGCGCGGGGGGCGCGCTGTCCTTCGGGTCGGCCGTAGCGGCGTTCCTCTGCTTCGGCACCCTCGTCTCCCTCCCTGCCGCCGTCCGCCGGGGGCGGCTGACACGGTTGCTCGGTTCTTCCCAACCACCGTAATCCGGAAACCCGTTCGGAACAGCTGTGGTCAACCACCGGACAGCCGCGCCACACTCTCCCGGGTCTCCTGCACCTCGTCCCAAGGGACCTCGGCCAGCCGGGCCGTCAGGTCCCGCCACTGCCGGGCGGCGTCCCGGTAGGCGGCCAGCGCCTGCCGGTGCAGCCCCATCCGCTCCAGGGCCTGGCCATAGCGGTGCCAGGCCCGGGCGGCGGTCACCGAGCCGGGCTCCGCCGACTGACGGCCGGCCTCCTCGGCCGCGGCGGCGAACGCGGCAGCCGCGTCGGCCAGCGGCACCGCGGCCGTGTGCTCGCGCAGCGCCAGCCGGGCGGTGCCCAGCGCCAGCCAGGCCTCGGCGCGCACCGCGCCGTCCGGGGCGCGCCGGGCGGCCTGCTCCAGCAGATGGCAGCTCTCATAGAGGTCGGGCAGATAGCCCAGCCGGGCGGCGCGTAGCACCAGGGCCCGCCCCAGCAGCAGTTGCAGCCCGGAGCGCAGCGGCGAGCGGCCGGGCACCACCGCGAACGCCTCCCGCAGCACCGCCTCGGCCCGGGAGACCGTCTCATCGTCCCCGTGCTCCGCCCGCCCCAGCAGCAACTCGCCCCACTCCGCGAGCAGTTCGCTGCGCCGGGGGTCGTCCCGGCCGGTGAGCGAGACCGCGGCCTGGTAGGCGGCGTCGGCGGGGGGCCAGTCCCGGCGGGCCGCATGGGTACGGGCCGACTCGGTGCGGCAGTGCAGGCGTTGTGGGTCGTCCACGGCGGCCGACTCGGCCTGGGCCAGCGCGGCCAGCACCTCCGGGGCGGGGGCGCCGGCCAGCCGCAGCGCCCGGGCCAGGTCCAGCCGGGCCGCGCAGCGGCGCACGGCCGGCGCGTCCTCGGCGTCCAGCAGGGCGCAGCCGGCCCGCAGTTCGGCGGCGGCTTCGGTGGCGCGCGCCGGCGGTTCGGGGCCGGTACGGGCCAGGTCCAGCAGCACCCGGCCCAGCCGGAGGTGGCGCCGGCTGCCGGGGGGCAGTGCGCGCAGCACCCGCTCGGCCTCGTGCAGTTGCTCCTCCTCGCCGTCCGTCTGCCAGGCGGCGTGCCGGACCGCGGCCAGCTCCAGCCCGGCCTCGGTGTGCCACCGGCTGCCGGCCTCGGTGCGCCGGTGTGCCTCGGCCAGCACGGCGGCCGCCCGCTGAAGGGTCTCCCGGCGGGCGGCGGGCTCCCGGCGGATGTCCTCGGTGCCGGCCAGCGCGCGCAGCACCTTGCCGAGCACCAGATGGGCCCGTACCGCGTCCACGTCCTGCCCCAGGGCGGGTTCGGCCAGGCCGCGGGCCCGGTGCAGCAGCTCCGGGTCGCCCTGGGCGTGCCAGAGCGCCAGCAGCGCCTCGGCCTCGGCCAGCGGCCCGGTCTCCGCGGGCACCCGCCGGTACCAGCGGACCACCCGGGCGGGCACCCGGGCGAACAGCTCCGGTTCCGGGGTGCCGGACTCGCCGCCGGCCGCCGCCTCTCCGGTGAGCTGGGCGACCGCCAGGGCGGAGAAGTTGCGGGCGCTCTTGCCGAACTGGCGCTCCACATAGTCCGAGCAGTGTTTGAGCACCAGGGCGGCCTCGCCCTGCTCCAGCGACTGGAGCAGCAACTCCCGGACCCCGTCGGCGAATTCGTACCAGGGTCCGGTGCCCTGCTGCTCGCCGTGGTCCGGCAGCCGCCACAGCAGGCCGCTCAGCAGCACCTCGGCCAGCTCCATGGGGCCGGTGTCGGGCAGCATGGCCCGCTGGACCAGCTGCATCACCGGCAGTGTCAGCGGCACCGCGGCCAGGTGCACGGCCAGCCGCAGCGCTCCCGAGGAGGCGCCGGCCCGGAAGGAGCGCAGCCGTTCGTCGGCGCCGCGCCCGTCCCCGTCCTCGGCCGGCTCGGGCAGCGCGGGGTGGCCGGGCAGCAGCCAGGCGGCGGCCCCGCGGACCTGGCTGCGGCCGGGACCGGACAGCAGCCGGGCCCAGGCGCCCAGCGCCTCGCGCACCGGCAGCAGCACCGGCACCGGCAGCGCGCCCGGCCGGGCGGGGCGCCGGAAGCCGTCCGGTTCAAAGCCCAGGCGGCCGCCCGCCAGCGGGTCGCGGACCAGCAGCCCGGGTTGGGCGGACAGCGCGGTACGGGACCACAGCCGGGGCGGCAGGGGCTGGACGATGGCCACCGGTGAGGTGCGCGACCAGTGATGCAGCAGCCGCTGGGCCCGTCCCTGGCGCCACAGCGGCCCCACGCAGTCGCTGATGACCAGGGTGAGCCGGCGCCCGGTGGGGTCCCGGAACTGATCGGCCGGGCGCAGCCCCAGTTCCGGCTCGCCGCGGGGCGCGGCGGTGGTGCCGATCAGCGGGGTGCCGTCCGGGCCGCGGTGCAGATAGCGCACCTGGACATCCCGGAAGACGCCCAACTGGGCGCAGGTCTGCTGGAGTTCCTCCAGCATCCGCTCCCAGACGACCATGGACGAGGAGGTGTCCATCAGCAGTTGCATGCCGGCAGCCTGCCGGGCGCCGGGGCGGTAGACCGGCTGCAGCACGCCGGTGCGCGCGCCCCGGTCCGCGGTGGCCTGTTCGTCCAGCGGGCCGGGCAGCGGCGCGGCCAGCGAGCGGTAGCCGCGCAGCGGGCGCAGCGACCGCTGCAGGCCGAGCAGTCCGGGCAGCGCCCCGGCGGCGGGCACCCGGACGGGGAACACCTCGGGGCGCTCACGGGGGCGTGCGGGCGCCTCGGCGCGCCCCTCGGCATAGAGCGAGACGGGGGCGGTCCGCTCGGCCCGGCGGGTGGCGGCGGGCGCCGCCGGGGCTGCCGACGGGGCCGGCGGGGCGCCGGTGGCGAGCTCCGGCTGCCGCGGGCCGGACGCCGGGCCGGCCGCGGCCGGCCCGGGGCCGGCCGGGCACCGGGGCTCCTCCCGTGCGGTCATCCACCGGGCCAGCCAGACCGCGTCGGCGATCTGTTCAGCGGTGAGGTCCAGAGCGGCCGCCCTCAGCCGGGCGATGAGCTGGTGCAGTCGCGGCTCGGGGGGCGCCGTCATCCCTCATCACCTCGGGCGGTCCAGCGGTTGCATCAGCATGTCGGCCAGCCGCTCCCGGGTGACCGGTTCGGTGCGCGGCGCGTGCTGGGTGAGGAAGAGCGCGTTGAGCAGCTGGTCGGCGGCGATCACCTCACCGGGCTCGCGGTCCAGGAACCGCTGGATCAGCTCCTCGCCCCCGGTGACCGCGTCGTCCCCGAGATGGGCGCGGACCATGGCGGTCAGCTGTTCCTCGCCGGGCGGTTTGAGATCCAGCTGGATGCAGCGCCGCAACAGGGCGGCGGGGAAGTCCCGTTCGCCGTTGGAGGTGAGCAGGATCAGCGGGAAGGTGGTGCAGCGCACCCGGCCGCCACGGATCAGGGCGCGGCCGCCGTCGTCGGTGCCGACCTCCACCTCCGGCTCCCGGTCGGCGATCCGCTCCAGCTCGGGCAGCTGGAACTCGCCCTCCTCCAGGGCGTTCAACAGGTCGTTGGGCAGGTCGAGATCGCTCTTGTCCAGCTCGTCCACCAGCAGCACCCTGGGCTGTTCCACCGGCAGCAGGGCGGTGCCCAGCGGGCCCAGCCGGATGTACGAGCCGATGGAGTGCCGGGTCCCCGGGGTTCCGGCGTCGCCGCCGGCCCGTTCCAGCTGCACATCCTGCAGCCGGGCGATGGCGTCATAGTGGTAGAGCCCGTCGCGCAGGGTGCTGCGGCTGACGATGGGCCAGCGCAACACCCGCCCCAGGCCCAGCTCATGGGCGACCGCGTGGGCCAGTGTGGACTTTCCGGTTCCGGGACTGCCGGTCACCAGCAGCGGACGGCGCAGATAGAGCGCGGCGTTGACCGCCTCCACCTCCTCGGGACGCGGATGGTGGTTCTCCACCAGCCGGCGCAGCACCCCCAGCCGGCGCGCCGCGCTGGGGTCGGCGGCCGCCCCCTGGTCCGGTCCCGAGGCGGCGAAGTCCCGCCAGGGCGGGGGCGGCGGCAGGCGCCGTATACCGTCGTGCGGCAGGCCCGCTCCCCGGTAGATCCGCCAATCGTTCACCCTGGGCTCCTCCGTCGCTGGTGTGACCCTCAACAGGCCCGCCGTGCCGCTCGCCCTGCCGCCCCGCGGATTTCCCGTCCCCGGAATGACGTTACCTCCCGGCGACCGGCCTGCCGAGTGCCTGATAATCCTTTGACGCCAAGCCGGCAAGGAAGTTGACGTGCCGTACACATGGTTGGCGTCATCTCACCGTCCCGGGGGCGCGCAGCGCATCCGGCAGCGGCGGCCGCTCCGGCGAGTCGAACAGGACCGCTATCGACCGGGCCCACAGCACATCCTGGTCCGCCTCCGGATCGGCACAGCGTCGCCGCAAACTCCTTATCGTACGGTGGAGTTCCCCGGACCGGCCCACCGAATGCAGCAACTCCCCCACGCGTTCATGGAAGTCGGCGCAGTCGCTGTGCTCACTGGCGCACCGCCGCCAGATCACCACCGCGTGTCCCGCGGCGAGCGCCGCCTCCATCGCCTGCGCCCCCTCCCCGCTGGCGACCGGCCCGCAGTAGACCGGCACCGCGGTGTCCGGAACCTCCGACAGCCGTGCGTAGGCCGCGTATCCGCTTTCCCGGCGGCCGCCGCCGTGGCCGCACCAGGGCACCTCCTTGCGCAGCGGCACCGCGGTCAGCCCGCCGCGCTCGGCACCCTTCCAGCGGCTGATCCACTCCGGGATGGCGGGCTCGTCCCGGCGCCGCCGGTCCCGCAGATAGACCACCCGGCGCTGGCCCAGCGGCACGGTGTGCGGGTCGATGGGGCCGCCCTCGCCACCGGGCGGGGTGAGCCGCCAGGCGTCCAGCGGCTCGTCGAAGAGCTCACGCGGCAGGATCATCTGCAGGGCGGCCAGATGCTGGCCCACATCGCCCTTGCGCAGCGCATCGGCGACCGGCTCGCGCAGGGCCTGCCACAACTGCCCCCGGGTCTCCCCGCGTTCATCGCCGTACAGCGGGGTGACCAGGTCGTCCTCGCGCAACAGCTTGATCCGCCAGGGGTAGTGGTCGCCGTAGAGCAGCGGGTCGACCTCCACGATCACATCGGCCCGGGCGCGCACCGGGCGCCGCGGCGGGTCCACCCGGGGGGTCGGCCGGGGATCGAGCACCACCGCGCCGTCCCGGGCCCCGGCGGCACCCTGGGGCGCGTCCGGCGGCTCGTCCCGGAAGCCGGCCGAACCCCCGTACAGGATCCGGCGGATGTCCTGGCGGATGACGTCCGGCAGCTCCAGCGTCTCGGCGTTCAGGGTCAGCCAGCCGCCCAGCTCGCGCAGCGCCCGCTCGTCCTCGGCCCGGCCCAGCGCGCTGACCGCCGCCGCCACATGGGCCGCGTACAGCAGGACCGCCTCCACCTCCAGGTCTCGCGTCGCTCCCGGGGTGTCCTCCTTGCTGCCCGCGCCGCCGTCCCGCAGGTCGTACAGCAGCCCCACGCCCTCCCGCCAGCTGCGCGGGTCATGCTCCACGCCCGGCTGGTAGGGGTCCTGGATGACCCGGCTCTTGACCTCGTCGACCAGGGCCATCACCTCGCCCGGGGTGCCGGGCGGCGGCAACTCGGCGAGCTGGGCGAAGAGCTGGGTGCGCAGCACCGGGGTGAAGCCCTGGCCGTGCGGGCGCAGGCCGCGCTGCAGGCCGGTCCAGGTGGCGGTGGCGCCGAAGGCGCGGTAGCGCTGGAGGTGGTGGCGGTCGTGGGCGCGGACGATGGCGTGCAGCCGGGCGCGTCCGGGCAGGTCGTTGGCCATCCGGCGGAGCGCGGTGACGGGCACCGCCAGGCCGGCGGTGTCCTGGCCGCGCCCCTTGCTGACGCCGATCACCGCGCCCCGGCCGGTGTCCAGCACCGGCCCGCCGGAGCAGCCCTCCACCGGTATCTCGCCGCGCAGCAGCATGGCGCTGTCGCCGTCGCCGCCGGAGGCGGTGCCGGTGCCGAAGCGCAGGGCCAGTTCCCCGAGCTCCCGGGACCAGCCGTGCAGACTGACCGGCGCCGGGACCACGGCCGAACGGTCGCTGAGCCAGAGGCACTCGGCGTCCTGGGCGCCGGCCACCTCCACCAGGGCCAGATCCGGCAGCGGCCAGGGGTACGGCGGGCGGTCCGGGTCCGGGACGCGGGGCAGGGCGAACACCACCCGCCCCTCGGTGGTGCGTTCCCGCCAGTCGGTGATGTCGAGGGCCGTGCCGCCGTCCAGCACGCCGCCACCCCCCACCCCCACCACATGGGCACAGGTCAGGACCAGCCCGGGCGCTATGAAGAAGCCGCTGCCCCAGAACCGGTCGCCATCGCGCTCCTTTCCGCCCCCGGCCGCGCAGATGCGCACCACGGACCGGCGGACGGCGCCTTCCAGGGAGCTCAAGAGGCACCGAGGGAAGCGGAGTTGTCCGGTCCGGGCGCCGGAGCCGCGCGTTCGTTTTCGGACGCCTCGGACCAGGTGAGCCTCACCTTGATCGAGGCCCGGCCCTCGCCGTCGGCGAGCAGACTGATCACCTTGCCCGCCTTGGCGGACAGTTCTATGCCGAACTCGACCTCCACCTCCTGCGGCCGGGCGGCGGCCAGCCCCGCGCGCAGCGAGCCCACCACCCCGTGCACCACATCGGAGAGCCCGCCCGCCAGGTCGGCGACCCGGCTGACCGCGCTGGAGTCCCGGTAGCCGCCCTCCCCCGGCCCGGACAGCTGGTGCGCCTCGCTGATCCGCGCCCAGACGACCGTGCCGTCGTCCAGCCGCACCTGAGTGATCCCGTCGGACACGTGCCACCCCCGTCATCCGCAATGTGGCAGCAGGCTAGTCCTCTGCCCTGACGGGCGCGAGAGGTGACGGCCAGGGGCGCCGGGCCGGGGGCGGCCTATCCTTGACGGGATTGTCCGGCCGCAACCCTGACGGAGAGAGCGTTGTACTTCACCGACCGAGGCATCGAAGAACTGGAGAACCGGCGCGGCGAGGAAGAGGTCACCCTGGGCTGGGTGGCCGAGCAGCTGCGTACCTTCGTCGACCTCAACCCCGACTTCGAGGTGCCGGTGGAGCGCCTGGCGACCTGGCTGGCCCGCCTGGACGACGAGGACGACGAGGAGTAGGCGCCCGGCCTTCGGTCAGGAGGCCCGCCGCCACCGCTCATAGGCCAGGGTGAGCGCGCCGTCGACGGCCAGCGCCGCTCCCAGCGCCGCCCATCCGCGCCGGCGGCCGCCCGCCCAGGCCAGCAGGGCCAGGCCGGTGCCCACCTCGGCCGCGCCCACCATCCGGGCCCGGGGCCCGCGCATCCAGGCGCGTACCCCGGACTCCAGCCCGCCGCGCCATCCCGGCCACTGGACCGCCTCCGCCATGGGCAGCGCGGCCGCGGCCGCGCACAGCTCCTGCTCGCCGGCGCCGGGCCCCAGGCCCGGGCCCAGGCGGAGCCCGGCCCGGCCCAGCACCGCCACCAGTCCCAGCAGCCGGGCACGGGCGTCGGCGTCCGAGTCGGTCCGGGTCAGCGCCTCCAGCGCCTGGGCGTCCAGCACCGGGTCCAGCCCCAGCCGCACCCGCACCGTGCGCAGCGCCTCCGCCTCACCGAGCGGGGTGCCGTCCGCCAGCCAGGTGTAGCCGGCCGTCCGCCGGAAGCCGGTGGCCACCACGAATCCGGCCCCGTCCGCGTCCCACCACAGGCCCACCGCGGGCCAGCTCTCGGTGGCGGTCAGGGCGTTGGCCCAGTCCGCGGCCACCGCCGCCAGGTGGGCGCCGTCCTCGCGCCAGGACTCGTCCGCGGGCACCAGCACGCTCCACTCCTCCCCCGCCGGGGCCAGCAGCAGCGGGCGGCGCAGCAGTTGCGCGGCGGGTCGGACGCGGTCGGGGGCGGCCCGGCAGAGCAGCAGCAGACCGGCCGCCGGGATGTGATCAGTCGCGGACATGCGTCAACGCTATGCCAACCGAAGGCCCCTTGACTTCCCGGAGCCGCGATATATCGTGTTTAGCGGAAGACGCGATATAGGAGGTCCGTATGTCCGACCGGTCGCAGTGGTCGCTCACCACACCGCAGAGGCTCACCTTCGAGGAGCCGGTCACCGCCCTCAATGTGAGCGTCGTCAATGGCACGGTCAATGTCGTGGGCTCCGACGGCGGCCCGGCCCGGCTGGAGCTGTCCGACCTGCAGGGCCCGCCGCTGTCCGTGCAGTTGCTGGACGGACAGCTCCGGGTCGGCTACGACGACCTGTCCTGGCAGAGCATCCTGAAGTGGCTCGACCGCAAGGGCTGGCAGCGCGCCGTGGAGGTCACCCTCACCGTGCCCTGCGGCACCCGGGTCGAGGTCGGCACGGTGGGCGCCGCCGCCGTGGTCTCCGGCATCACCGCCCCCACCGAGCTGCGCGGCGTCTCCGGTGACACCACCCTGGTCGGCCTGGCCGGCCCGGTCCACGCCGAGACGGTCTCCGGCGCCCTGGAGGCCCAGGCGCTCGGCGGCGACCTCCGCTACTCCTCGGTCTCCGGCGATCTGACCCTGGTGGAGGGCACCCGGGGCTCGGTACGGGCCAAGACGGTGAGCGGCAGCGTCCTGGTTGACCTGTCCGCCACCGGCGGTGACCTCTCACTGGAGCTGACCACCGTCTCCGGCGACATCGCCATCCGCCTGCCACACCCGGTCGACGCCGAGGTGGAGGCCAGCACCGCCACCGGCGGGGCCTCCTGCGCCTTCGAGGACCTGCGGGTCACCGGCCAGTGGGGCGCCAAGCGGATCACCGGGCGGCTGGGCACCGGCGGCGGCCGGCTCAAGGCCACCACCGCCTCCGGCACCGTCGCCCTGCTGCGCCGGCCGCCCTCGCCCGAGGAGCCCGCCGACGCCCCCGTGGAAGGAAAGGTTCTCTGATGCCCCCCGTCTTCGCCCACGGCCGGCTGCGGCTGTACCTGCTCAAGCTGCTCGACGAGGCGCCCCGGCACGGCTACGAGATCATCCGGCAGCTGGAGGAGCGCTTCCAGGGGCTGTACGCGCCCTCCGCCGGCACCGTCTACCCCCGGCTGGCCAAGCTGGAGGCCGAGGGCCTGGTCACCCACACCACCGAGGGCGGCCGCAAGGTCTACTCCATCACCCCGGCCGGCCGGGCCGAACTGGCCGACCGCCAGGGCGAACTGGCCGAACTGGAGCTGGAGATCCAGGACTCCGTCTCCGCCCTCGCCGCCGACATCCGCGAGGACGTCCGTGGCGCGGCCGGCGATCTGCGCCGTGAGATGCGCGAGGCGATGCGCGAGGCCCGCGAGGCCACCGCCGCCGAGCGCTCCGGCGACTACCTCGCCGGCGCCAGGGAGGAGTGGCGCCGGGCCAAGGAAGAGTGGCGGGAACAGGCCCGCCGAGCCAAGGAGGAGAGCCGCCGCGCCCGCCAGGACGCCCAGCGGGCCCGCCGCCAGGCCCGCGAGGCCCAGGACCACGCCCGCGAGGAGGTGCTGCGCATCAAGGAGCGGGTGCAGGAGCAGGTCCGCGAGCACACCCGCAAGGGCGACTGGCCCTCCGGCCTCGCCGAGGGCGTCAACGCCCTGGCCCGCGAGCTGGGTTCACTGGCCGGCCAGACCCGGGGCCCGGCCCGCGAGCACCCGCCCACCCCCGAGTGGGCCACCGCCGACGACGCCTTCTCCAAGAACCCCGCCCGAGACCTGGACCGCCTCCTGGACCGGTTCCGCGACGAAATCCGCGACACGGCCCGGGACCACGGGGTGACCCCCGGCCAACTGGCCGAGATCAGGGCCCGGTTGGCCGAGACGGCCGCCCACATCAACCAGACACTGGGCGGGGACGCCCCGTAGAGGGCGGAGCCCCGCAAGGGGGCGCCCCCTACGGGGCGCGGGGAACTGCGCGACCAGCCACAACCGACCCGCACCCAGGACGCATCGTGGCCCCCCACGGCGGCAACCGTCGCCG